>JBBSKH010000053.1:0-24918 GCA_038256495.1 Chitinophagales bacterium | reverse complement strand
TTGTTCAATAGCCTGCGGCTGATCGCCGGCGGGCTCATATGTGGATTGTAATCTGAATGCCATGTTAAACCTTATAATTATGCTGCTTGTGCAGCACCTGTAAAATTAAATGAAACCTGTCTTAAAAATGGCTTTTAAAACCGGTAATGTGCTATCCCGCAAATGTTGTAGTCCTTTTAAGAAAAGGGATTGTTAAATGCCACTTCTATACAATCTCCGGCGCTTTTTTTGTCGTTAGTTTAATTCAATTAAAAAAAAATATCCATATGCAACATATTTGTTATAAAAAACTTTCCCTATTTTTTTTGGCAGCCGGCAGTTTGATGCTTTCCTGCAAAAAAAATACCGACGTCACTTCTTCGTTAACCAATAATGGCAATGGCAATGGAGGCGCTGTAGTTACCAGCAACCCCGACCTGGTAAAAGACAGTACGCTGTTAATTGCCCGGGATGTGTATTTGTGGATCGATCAGATTCCTTCCGGTTTCAATGCCCGTAGTTATGCCGATCCTGCCGCCATTATGAAGGCAATACGGCCCTTTAGCCTGGAGCCTGGCTTAAGCGGGGCGGTTGACAGGTGGAGTTTTGCCATGAAGAAAACTGAGTGGGAGCAATTGAGTGGTGGAATGGCCAGCGTTGCCGGCACCGCCAATGCTGCCGGAGATTTTGGCATGTCTGTCTTTTTTCGGGCAGAAGGAGACCTGAGGGTAAGATTGGTGGAACCTAATTCTCCTGCAGGGTTAGCGGGTATAAGAAGGGGCTGGCGCATTACCCAAATAAATGGCAGCAGCAATATTACTACTGGTAACGCAGCCGCAATCGTAGACCAGGTATATAATGCCAGCAACGGGAGTTTTGTTTTCACCTCGCCTGATGGCAGTACCCAAACCAAGCAGTTGAATGCAGCTCATTATGCTGAAAAGCCGGTGTACCTCGACTCTGTATATAGTTACGGTGCTCACAGGATTGGCTACCTGGTATATAATTCCTTTTTGGGAAATACAACTGATGTCAGTAGCAAATTTCAGCAGGTGTTTAGTCGCTTTGCGGCCCAACAGGTTACTGATGTTGTAGTGGATCTGCGTTACAACGGAGGCGGTTATGTATCGCTGGCAACACAACTTGCCAATTACCTGGCGCCTGCTTCTGCAAACGGCGGTATTATGATGAACCAGGTTTACAACAGCCTGAATACGAAGAACAACAGCACCAGCTATTTCCGCAAAACCGGGAATATTAATCTGCCGGTGGTGTATTTTATCGTTAGTAAGAGTTCCGCTTCAGCCAGCGAATTATTGATCAATACTTTAAAGCCATATATGGACGTACGGTTAGTAGGGCCTTCTTCCACCCACGGCAAACCCGTTGGTTATTTCCCAATAAGTGCCGGCGATTGGTATGTGTTTCCCGTGTCGTTTAAAACCACAAATAAAAACGGTGAAGGAAATTATTATAACGGCTTTCCCGTAAATGCACAGGTGGCAGACGGTTTAGACAAGGATTGGGGAGATACAGAAGAGAGTTGCCTGGCGAGTGTGATTAAAAATATTACCGTAGGGTCCTATGCCCGGCCGGAGGCAATTTACCAGGAGCCTGCAGCAGTTAAAAATGGTAATAAAGTATTGGATGAACCGTTTTTAAAAATCACCATAGGTACGAAATAATTAATATCTCATACAAACAGACTATCCCTTCAAGAAAACGCAATCGTAGCTGCCCGAACCGGGCAGCTTTTTTTATGGGGCAAACAAGTTATTAGGTTGGCTGTAGCCCAGTATTTACGGCTAATTCAGCTTCACGTTGCAATTAATTAACATTAGTGGGCGTTATTAAAACAAGTGGTCGTTTGCCGTACCACAATTATAGCGTACCTTTGCGCCTCAAAAAACAGCCCTTAGCTGGGAACGAACCTGATGCCTATTGCAGCAGGTTGCTCGTTTTAAAGCTGCTGGCTAAAAGTATCAATAATGAATATTCGCAACATCGCCATCATTGCTCACGTAGATCATGGCAAAACAACTTTGGTAGATAAGATCATCCACGCCACACAGGTTTTCCGTGAAAATCAGGAAACCGGTGACCTGATTATGGATAGCAACGATCTTGAAAGGGAACGTGGTATTACCATCTTTAGTAAGAACATTGCCGTTAGCTATAAAGACCATAAGATCAACGTAATTGATACACCTGGTCACTCGGATTTTGGTGGTGAAGTAGAAAGAGTATTGAAAATGGCCGATGGTGTTTTATTATTGGTTGATGCTTTTGAAGGCCCGATGCCTCAAACTCGTTTTGTGTTACAAAAGGCACTAGCTCTTGGCTTGCGCCCCATTGTGGTGATCAATAAGGTAGATAAACCAAACTGTCGCCCTGATGAAGTTCACGATGCCGTATTTGAATTATTCTTTAACCTTGATGCTACAGAAGAGCAACTGGACTTTCCTACCATTTATGGTAGCAGTAAGAATGGCTGGATGAATACTTCTATAACTGAAACAGACAATATCCTGCCTTTGCTGGATGCTATACTGGAGCATGTTCCGGAGCCTAAAGTAAATGAAGGTCCGTCGCAGATGCAGATCACCTCACTTGATTATTCTTCTTTCCTTGGCAGGATAGCTGTAGGAAAAGTAGCCCGTGGAATCATTAAAGAAGGTCAGCAGATTGCATTATTGCAGGCAGATGGCAGCAACAAGAAAATGAAGATAAGAGAGCTGTATGTGTTTGAAGGAATGGGTAAGAAGAAAGTAGAGCAAGTAGTAGCAGGAGATATTTGCGCCATTGTAGGACTGGAGAGCTTTAACATCGGCGATACAATTGCTGATATAGACAACCCCGAAGCTTTACCAAATATTAGTGTTGATGAACCAACCATGAGCATGTTGTTCGGTATCAACAACTCACCTTTCTTTGGTAAGGAAGGTAAGTTTGTTACCAGCCGTCACCTGCGAGATCGTTTGATGAAAGAGACGGAAAAGAACCTTGCCCTCAAGGTAGAAGATAGCGAAAGTGCTGATAGCTTCAACGTATATGGAAGGGGTATCCTTCACTTAGGAATTCTTATTGAAACCATGCGTAGGGAAGGATTTGAATTAACCATTGGCCAACCACAGGTATTGGTAAAAACCATCAACGGTAGCAAGCATGAGCCGTATGAGAACCTGGTAGTAGATGTGCCTGCAGAATATAGCGGAAAGGTTATTGATCTTGTTACGCAGCGTAAAGGTGAAATGCTGATCATGGAAACCAAGGGTGAAATGCAACACCTGGAATTTGAAATTCCATCACGTGGTTTGATAGGCCTAAGAAGCAATATGCTAACCAATACTGCCGGCGAAGCTGTAATGGCGCACCGCTTTACAGAATACAAACCATGGAAGGGATCTATTCCCGGCCGTAGCAACGGTGTGTTGCTGAGCAAATCAACTGAAAAAACAACGGGTTATTCTATTGATAAATTACAGGACAGGGGTCGTTTCTTTGTAGACCCGGGAGAAGAAGTGTATGCAGGCCAGATCATTGCCGAGCACATTAAGCCAGGCGATTTGGTAGTGAATGCTACTGAACCTAAGAAACTTACCAACCACCGTGCAAGCGGTTCTGATGATGCATCTAAGGCAGCGCCAAAAATCCTGATGAGCCTGGAAGAATGTATGGAGTACATACAGCAGGACGAGTGCATTGAGGTTACACCAAAAAGCATTCGCTTGCGTAAAGTAATATTAAATGAAGAAGACCGTAAGCGTGCCAGCAAATCGATGGCAGTAAGCGTTTAAGAAAATTATATATCATAAAAAAATCCGCCAACCGGCGGATTTTTTTATGCTCACTACCTTATTTATTGCCGAATATTGGTAACTGTCTAACTCAATGAAAAGTGAAATACTGAGGGATATCATTTTTATGCAAGTGCAGAATGTGTTATTTTTGCAGGGTGAAAAAATTGGCAGTTATATTAACGGTAGTGATAGGGTTATTGCTCATCTGTTCCTCGGCAGATGCGCAGTGTGCAATGTGTACTAAAACTGCCATGCAGTTGGGTGAAAAGCCGGCACTTGGTTTAAATAACGGTATACTTTACCTGATGATTTCTCCCTTTGCCATTGTTGGTTTTATTGCTTTCCGTTGGTGGAGAGGGCAACAGGCAGATGAAGCGGCTGCCAACGATGTCAGCAATAAGGTTTAATAAATTCATAAAGATTAATCCTGCCTTTTTTACTTTCAATCTCTTTTTTCAATAATTCCTTGTTTACATTTTTCATCCGGGCATTTTTAATAAGTTGGTAGGCTTTTTCTGCCAGTAGCCAGTTTTTCTTTTCAGCATTTTGGGATGTGTGGTGCCCGTCAATGGCGGTAGCCAATTCAGTAATTCCTTCTTTTTTTGAAGCTACCGTTTTAAGAACAGGAGTCTCCTGTTTGTGCTGATGAAATGCAGGTGCCAGCATCTGACGCAGGTTTTTAAGGAAGGCCGAAGCACCGGGCCGGTCGGCTTTATTCACCACAAAAATATCAGCAATCTCCATCAGCCCGCTCTTCATAGTTTGTACTTCATCGCCTGCTTCGGGTACCAGCACCACTACGGTGGTATCGGCCAATCCTGCTATTTCAATTTCGCTTTGGCCCACGCCAACTGTTTCTACAATAATTTTTTGAAAGCCTGCGGCCTTCATGATATCTGTTACTTCAATAATTTTTGGATGTAAACCTCCCATCGAACCACGGGTAGCCAATGAGCGGATAAAAACTGCCGGATCATTATACCAGTCGCTCATTCTTATGCGGTCTCCAAGCAGCGCACCCAGGTTAAATGGAGAAGATGGATCAACACAAATGACACCAACCTTGTTTCCCTGCATTACCCAGTTTTCAATTAGCGCATCTGTTAGTGTGCTTTTACCTGCGCCGGGTGGTCCTGTAATGCCCACCACAGTTCCATTGCCTGCAGGTAAATTTCCAAGGAAGGCCTCATAGCCTTCTACTTCATTTTCTACCAGCGAAATGCAACGGGCAAGCGCTTTAAAATCGCCTGCAAACATTTTTTGTGATAACTGCTGCCACATACCGCTAAAGTAGTTTAGAAAAACGAAATAAAATTCATCGCCCTGCTCATCGCCAACCATTTATTTATACAAAACGTTACTTTTACAAATGGCTGAATTTTTTACAGGACGTTTCTTATAGCCTGTACTTCATCGGCCATCAACTTTGTTTGAATCTTTTTAACACACTTACTATGACCAACTTCATCCCTATATTTCCCTTGGGCCTGGTAGTGTACCCGGGCGAGGCATTGAACCTGCACGTTTTTGAACCCAGGTATAAACAATTGATAACAGAATGTTTTGAAACCGCAAAGCCCTTCGGTGTACCATCTGTTGTTGGCGATAAATTAAAAGAAATGGGCACACTAGTGCAGATTAAAGAGATTTCTAAGACCTACGATAATGGCACGATGGATATTAAAACCGAAGGACTGGCAGTTTTTAGCGTGCTGGAAATTGTAAAAGAATTGCCTGATAAACTCTATAGCGGGGCTATCGTTACTTACCCGGAAAATATATTTAGAAGCAGCCCCACAAAAATGAGGTTGATATTAAAAGGCATCCGTGCCTTGCATGCAGAATTGAACGTAAAAAAAGAATTTACCAAACCAGATGGGGAACTATTAAGTTACGATGTGGCACATCATGTTGGTATGTCGACGGAAGACGAGTACCACCTGCTGGAACTGCCGCAGGAGCTGCAGCGACTTGAATACTTGAAACGGCAGATAGCAAAAGTGTTGCTTACAATGGAACATATGAACTTGCTGAAGGGAAGGATAAAAATGAATGGTCATTTTAAAAACCTGGAAGGATTTAAATTCAATTAAATTAAATGAACCGATGACCACAATTTGTTTCGACTTTGGCAATACCCGGCGCAAAGCAGCCATTTTTAATGATGACCAATTAACCGATGAGCTATTCCTGGAAGACGATAGCGAAAAGACCATAATGCAACTCCTGCAGAAATACCAGCCCGACAATACAATCCTTTCTTCGGTAGTTGATCATAACCCAGCCATTGAAGATTTGCTGGATAAGGGTACCCGGTTTCATAAGCTATCACATCTTACTAAAATTAATTTTAGTACACCGGTGGGCAAACCCGAAACCATAGGAGCTGACAGGCTGGCTTTGGTAGCCGCGGCTGTACACTTTTATCCCGGCAAGAACAACCTGGTAATTGCACTAGGTAGTTGCATCACCTATAACTTCATAAACCAGTACCATCAGTTTCTTGGTGGGGCCATTTCACCGGGTATGGATATGCGCTTTAAATCGATGCATGACTATACGGCTAAGCTACCGCTGGCAAAAGAAGAGTGGAATTTTCCATTAGTTGGCTACGATACAAAAACTAATTTGCAGAGTGGGGTTATCATCGGGATACTGAGTGAAATAGAGGGTTTCATACAAAAGTACGAGGAGAAATACAGCAACTTTAACGTGGTTTTAACCGGGGGCAATTCGGCCTATTTTGCAAGTCAACTTAAATACAAGATATTTGCCGACCAACATTTTTTATTTAAAGGCTTGTATGCACTCAGCGAAAACAACAACTAACCGGTTTACGAGAATTTTAGTCATCATTTCTGCCGTACTCATCAGCTCCTCGGCCATCGCCCAGGAAAATTCACCTTATTCCAGGTATGGCATTGGAGATGTAGTTCCCAATCAAAATGTGGTAAACCGTGGCATGGGAGGTATATCAGCCGGCTACTCAGATTTCCAGAGTATTAACTTTGTAAACCCGGCCTCCTTAGGTAACCTGAGTTCCTTAGGTTACCGGAGCAGCACTATTTTTGATCTTGGTGGTGAGATAGATATCCGGAATTTAAAAAGCAACACTTCGCCTGCAAAATCACAATCCGTCAACCCCATCATATCTTACATACAACTGGGTGTTCCAATATCATCAGCAAAAATGTTGAGAAAGAAACAATACTGGGGATTAAGTTTTGGTTTAAGGCCAGTAACCCGTATTAATTATAAAGTAGAAACAAACAGCCGTCCCAGCGGCCTTGATAGCCTGAGCACCTTGTATGAGGGTAACGGCGGCATTACGCAGGCCAATATCAGTACCGGTATCAAAATAAAGAATTTTAGTTTCGGCCTAAGCACCGGTTATTCGTTTGGGTTTAAAGATTACAGTACCAAGCTGGCTTTTATAAACGATACTACTAATTATTATTCCTCCAATACTGCTACGCAAACAAGGTTTGGCGGCGTATTTTTAAATGCGGGAATTCAATACGATATTGTAACCAGGAACAAATCGCTTCTCAGGTTAGGTGCTTATACCAATCTTCAGCAAAACCTGTCGGCCACCAGGGATCATTTGAACCAACTGGTAGCTTACGATGTTAGCGGCGCATTAATCAACATAGATACCGTAAGTTTTACGGGCGGCACAGGAGGAAAAGTAAAAATACCGGCAACATATGGCGTAGGATTCACTTACTCCAATCAACAGTTTTTATTTGGTGCCGATGTGGAAATGACCCAATGGCAGGATTATCGTTTTTATGGCGAGAAAGACCTGGTGCAAAACAGTATCATGTTTAAGGCAGGAGCCCAGTACTACCCAGCAAAGGATAATACGCCGCCTAGCAAATACTGGAGCTTTGTAAAGTACCGGGCAGGGTTGTATTACGGAAAAGATTATATAAAACTGGATAACGTTAACCGCCCCAATTACGGGCTAACGGTTGGCGCTGGTTTACCGCTCACTTCGCTGCAAAGGTTTGCTTATTACAGGGAAGTAGTGTTGCTGAATCTTGGTGTAGAAGTAGGCGGCAGGGGCAACAAGCAAAGCCAGAGTCTGCGGGAAAATATGTTGCGTTTCAGCATTGGTGTTTCCATGAATGCCAAGTGGTTTGAAAAACGTAAATATGATTAATAACGAGCTTAAAAATATTATTTAGTGTACCGCATTTTTACACATACATTTTTCAGGGCAGTCCTTTTTGTGGGCTGCTTTTTTTTGGTTGCCTGCGAGAATGACGAGACCGTTGTGAACAATCTTTTTGCAAAAAAACTGGGAAGAGAGGAAGGCAAGGACGTAAAAATAACCTTTACCACCGGTGGAAAAACCAAGGCTATTTTAACCGCACCTTTGATGTACCGGGTAGAAGATACCGTTACCTACGTGGAATTTCCTAACAGCCTGGAAGTAAATTTTTATAATGAGTTTGGCATTGCCGACAGTAAGATGACGGCACATTATGCCCGTTACAAAGAAAGCCAGGATATTGTTTTTTTAAAAGACAGCGTTCAGGTGAAGAACCTGCAGGGCGAGATATTATACTGCGATGAACTCTATTGGGACAGGAACCGTACCGGCGCAGAATTCTATACCGACAAACCGGTACGCATCAGAACACTCACCCATATTATTGACGGCGTAGGAATGGAAGCCAGCCAGGATTTTAAACAACGACACATTAAACAAGTAACTGGCATGATAAAAGTTCCATCTTCCCAGTTTCCCAATTAGCTTGTTTTTAATTGAACTAAATTTGAATATGATGGTTAAAGTATATGGCATACCCAACTGCGATACCGTGAAAAAGACGCTAAAGTGGATGCAGGGAAATAACATCTCCTTTGAATTTCATGATTACAAAAAGCAGGGTATTACTGCAGGCAAAATAAAGGAATGGAGTAAAGCAGTTGGCTGGGTAGCATTGTTTAATAAAAAGAGCAGTACCTGGAAAAAATTAAAAGCCGAAGGACAGAAAGATGTAAACACCATGGCAGCAGTCATCCCATTAATGCAGGAGCATACCAGCATTATTAAACGCCCGGTTGTAGAACAGAATGGAACAATATTGGTGGGGTTTAACGAAGCAGTATACGAACAAGCATTCGATCTATAATTTAAAACTATAAACATACACACACATGAAAAGACATGCAACAGCCGTTTGGCAAGGAACGGGTAAAGAAGGTAAAGGAACCTTAAGTACGCAAAGCACTACATTAGACAAGACACAGTATTCTTACCTCAGTCGCTTTGAAAGCGGTGTGGGAACTAACCCCGAGGAACTGGTAGCTGCCGCCCATGCGGGATGTTTTACCATGAAGCTGAGTTTTGTTTTAAATGCAGCTGGTTTTACCCCTGATAATATTGAGACCCGGTGCGATATTACCTTAGGCGACGGTGCCATAACCGAATCTCATTTAAATGTAAAAGCATCCATACCGGGTATTAACGAAGAGCAGTTTAAAGAAGCAGTAGCCGATGCTAAGGCTAACTGTCCTATTTCAAAATTGTTCAATACCAATATTACCCACGAAGCGGTATTGGGGTAAACAATTTGAAGAGAAATTAAAATCTTAATATGCAATGGTCATTATCTAACAATAATGACCATTTGCTTTTATAGTCAATCAGCCTTTTGATGGGAGCACTCCACTACAAAAGCTTATATTGCAACCATCGATAATCTATAAAACAATAAGCCATGTTTGCAAATAAAACAGTTTTAATAACAGGTGCCAGCAGGGGTATTGGTAAAGCCATCGGGTTAAAACTGGCGGCAGAAGGTGCCAATATTGTAATTGCCAGCAAAAGTGTAGAAGAGCACCCGAAACTAGGTGGAACTATCTTTTCTGCTGCGGCAGAAATGGAAACGGCCGGAGGCAAAGCGTTGGCGGTGCAATGCGATATCCGTTTTGAAGACCAGATACAACATGTGGTTGATAAAGCGGTAGAAAAATTTGGCGGCATCGATATACTGGTGAACAATGCTTCTGCCATCAACCTTAGCCCTACCGAAAAATTAGACCCCAAGCGCTACGACCTGATGTATGACATAAATGTTAGAGGCACTTTTATGGTTAGCAAGGCATGTATTCCTCATTTAAAAAAGGGTACCAATGCACATATCCTCAACTTGTCGCCGCCCATTAATATGGACCTGAAATGGTTTTCCGGCCACCTGGCATATACCATCAGCAAATACAATATGAGTATGATAGCCCTCGGTTTATCTGCGGAGCTGAAGCCTTATAATATTGCTGCAAATGCCCTGTGGCCACGTACTACCATTGCTACTGCTGCCGTGCAAAACCTGCTCGGTGGCGATGCGCTGATGAACATGAGCCGTACCGTTGATATCATTGCCGATTCGGCTTACTATATTTTATCTAAGCCTTCTGCCGACTGTACGGGTAATACATTCATAGATGAAGAAGTACTTGCAGCCGAGGGAATCACTGATTTAAGTAAATATTCTGTAGTGCCGGGCGCAGCACTTTACAACGACCTGTTCGTTTAAATGCTAGTGCTTATTCCAAAGTGGTTTTTTGCCAGATGGTTTCATCTTGCTTTTTTTTGAAGTAGGACTGGTGTGTCCGTGGTAATTATCCTTTACTACGGCATATTTATCTTGGGGAATAGGGCTTCCCGTATTCTCAGGAATAAGTGCAGCTACATTGGTTTGCTCATCTATACCCATCGGATTTTCTATGTTTTCATTTACCGGAGGCGCAGGAATCATTTGCTTTTTTGAGGCAGACTTTTTAGTTGCCGTTTTCTTTGCAGTTGCTGCTTTTTTAACTGGCTGTGCTTTTTTAGGTGCAGCTTTTTTTACAGCCACCGGTTTCTTCGCTGCCTTTTTTGCGGCTGCTGATTTTGTTGTTGCAGCTTTCTTTGCCGGCGTGCCTTTTTTGGTTGCTGTTTTATTTGCGGTTGCTTTTGCAGCTGTCTTAGTTGCCGGGTTTTTTATAGCCGTCTTTTTTGGAGTCTTCTTTTTATCAGCTACTTTTTTTGTGCTTTTTGGCATTGCATTTAATTTAATGGTTAGTAAATAATTTGTATTGATTTGAATTTGCAATTATTGAAAAGCAAATCAAATGAATATCCATCATAATATTTCAAAAAGCATACCACCATTATATTTTATGTAATGGTTTTAATTTTTAAATATTCAAATAGACCGAAGAAAGAGTTTTAACATCCTGAATTATTGCCGCACCCGTCTTGGCGGCCACCCCTATACATCATAAATTCAAAATCCTTTTTAACATCCTGTAATTTGCTTATCGGCTGAATGCTGATTTGCAGGAGAGCGTTTTCGTATATCAAAATAAACAAAGGCTGCAGCATATATTGTAATTTTGGAGAACGGGCGGGTAAGATTGTATTCCTGCAACGCCTGCCGGCAAATTTTGTTAAGCGGATATAGGCGGCTGTTAGGAATAGGGAAATATGAAATAATAATTTACTATCTTTCATCAGCAGTCTCAGGGAAAAGCTCCCCTGGGCATGCAAATCATTTTTTCAATTTAAACCCGATTATTTATGATTGTAATTGCCTTATACAATTTAAAGGGTGGTGTTGGTAAAACCGCATCCTGTGTAAACTTTGCCTACCTGGCCGCTGCCGATGGTTACAAAACCCTGTTATGGGATATTGATCCGCAGGGGTCCTCATCTTTCTATTATAAAGTGAAACCCAAAGTTCACCCGGGTATTAAAAAGCTCATCACCAAAGATGCCCAGTTGGAGAATGCTATTATGTCATCCGATTTTGAAATGCTGGATGTAATACCTGCGGATAACTCTGCAAAGAGTTTTGATATTATGATGGAGGAAATGAAAGGGAATAAGAACCGGCTGAAATCAGTGTTAAAACAACTTGACCAGGAATATGATTTTGTTTTCATTGATTGCCATCCCGGTTTTTCCGTGCTGTCGGAAAACATTTTCAACGCAGCAGATATTGTGCTGATGCCGGTAATTCCTACTACGCTATCAATACGAACCTACCATATGGTGAAAGACTATTTCAAAGAAAAAGAACTTGATATGAGCAAGATGATGTGCTTCTTTACTATGGTAGATGGCCGTAAGAATATGCACAACGAAATAATGGAGGAGTTGTACAAAGACAAGCGTTTCTTCCAGAATTACATACCTTACCTGAGTGACGTGGAGAAAATGGGCATTCACAAAGCACCCATCATGGAATATGCCAACAGCAGTTATGCCGCCAAATGCTACCGGGAGTTGTGGACGGAAATTAAGGAAGGGGTGGTAGCCTGATCTTAATTAAAATTTGCTGTGTAGTTGCCACAATACCATCAGCGGGGGATACCTTTACCCCATCAAAAAAAATATTTAATTATGAAGAGAGAACTTTTTTCGTGGTATAGCCCGGCTTTAAATAAAGAAATGCCCATTGTGGGTTATGGCGATTATGGATTTGTGTTATTGCTGGTGCCTACTGCTGCCGCAGATTACCTGGAGTACGAACGTTTCCAACTGATGGATACGCTGGCGCCTTATATCAACAGCGGCAAAGTGCGGATATTTTCAATTAACAGTATCAACAACGAAAGCTGGCTGAATAATGAAATATTGGGCGAACACAAAGCCATCCGGCAAAACCAGTTTAACGAATATGTATTTAATGAAGTCGTGCCTTTTATTAAGACCAATACTTCAGCAGAAACACCCATCATTACTTGCGGTGCTTCGTTTGGTGCATTGCATAGCATGAATCTTTTTTTGAAAAGACCCGACCTGATAGACGGCGTAATTGCCATGAGCGGCGTGTACGATCTCACAGAGTATACCAAAGGTTTTTATGATGAGCAGGTATATTACAATTCACCTGCGCATTATATACCAAAGCTGGAAGATAACTGGTACCTGGAGCATATCCGTAAGAGCCGCCACATTCACATTCTAACCGGTAGTGGCGACTACGAAGATCCGCAGGCTTCCAGGAATTTTTCTATGGTACTTAACAACAAATCCATTCCACATGAGCTGGATGTTTGGGACAATGAATGGAAACATGACTGGCCAACCTGGCGGGCCATGTTACCGGCTTACCTGGAAAATAAATTCTAATATTATCAGTATAAAAAAAAGGATGGCAAAAGCCATCCCTTTTAATTTGTGGTTTACTGTTCGATTAGTTTTTAATAACCTTATGAACCGTTTGGTTGCCGTTAGCTACATTAATGATCTGTAAAATGTACACACCTGAGGTAAACTTGCTTACGTTGATCATTTCAGAATAAACCGCCGTCGACTTCTTTATTTTCTTAAAGAAAACGGTTTGGCCGCTTTGAGTAGAAAGCTTCAGAACAAAATCTCCAACGGCTGTATTATTTATCTGCACCTTGAAGGAACCAACAAAAGGATTAGGATAAACCGAAATGGCATTTGCACCAGTTTCCAGTATGTCTACTCCGTTCTGTATTTTGGTGGTAACTACCGGCTGCGCTGAAGTAATACTGTCTGCCTCGGTAATGTTATTGCTGGTAATAGCGGAAGCAATACCCGCAACCTCGCTGCGATATAGTGCAGTGGCTGGCACCAGTTGCTTACCAACACCCATACCTTCATAGCTAACTGTAAATATCTGGTCGCCGGCATTCTCAAAGAAGATGCCTGAAATGGCATGCTTGCCAGCCATCAACCCAATCTTGCCAGACTTTTCCCTGGCAGCATGCTGACCGTCATTGTCAACTACTTCAACATTATCAATGAACAGTTTGCTGCCATCATCAGAGTTGGTATAGAAAGTGTACTCTCCATCCAAAGGAACGTTGATGAAACCAGTGAAGGTTAAACCAAAATTATCTTGGTTGGTAGCGACAGTAACATCGAAATTATTAGCAGTTCCGGTTTTTACCGGGCTAAGTGAATTAAATACCGGCAAGTTGCTCCAGGTACCTTCGTAGTATTTGTAATCTAAACCAGAAACAATATTGGTTGGGTTTGATGCTGGTAGTAAGTTAACAGCATTCAAACTGCTCAGTACATTGTTCGGCACTTTTTGCTTCACAATGCCCATGCCCTCATAGCTAACGGTAAAAATTTGTCCGCCTGTCTTTTCAAAGAAGATACCGTAGATAGCATGTTTACCTGCTTTCAAACCAATTTTTCCAGACTTCTCAATTGCACCATGCAAACCATCGTTATCTACCACCTGTATATTATCGATGTAGAGTTTGCTGCCATCATCGGAAGTGGTGTAGAACGTGTACTCACCATCAGCAGGCACAGTAATGAAACCTGTAAAGGTGAAACCAAAGTTATCAGCACTATTGGCAAGGGTAATATCAAAATTGTTAGATACGCCCGTTTTTACAGGAGTTAAAGTATTAAAGGCTGGGAGCAGGCTCCAGGTACCTTCATAATATTTATAGTCTAAACCTGTAATAGTGTTGGCAGGATTTACCGCAGGAAGCAAGGTAATTATTCCATTTGCCCTATAAAGGGCTGAATTTGGAATAGCTTGTTTAGCCAGGGTTACACTCTGGTAACTTACATTGAACACCTGGCCGCCTACATTTTCAAAGAACAGTGCGGTGATGACGTGCTTGCCAGCCTTAAGACCTATTTTACCAGATTTTTCTATTGCCGCATGTAAGCCGTCGTTATTTACAACTTCAATATTGTCAATAAATAACTTGCTGCCGTCATCGGAGGTAGTATAAAAAGTGTATTCACCATCAGCAGGTACATTAATGTAGCCAGTAAAACTGAAACCGAAATTATCTGCTTTGTTGGCAAGGCTGATGTCGAAATTATTCGCAACACCAGATTTAACTGCTACCAGGGTGTTGAACGCCGGCAATAAGCTCCATGTTCCTTCAAAATATTTATAATCTATTCCGTTAACCGTGTTTGCAGGATTTACAGCAGGAAGCAAAGTAAGGGTTGGTGGTGGTGGAGGTGGGGTGGCATCAACCGTGATGGTTTTATTGCTGCTTGCGGTGGCACCCGCATTGTCGGTTACTTTAAATTCTATTACATAAGTACCTTGTACCAGGCCGCTTAAACCTGCATTGGCAGTATTTGCGTTCGTAAAAGTGCCGGCTGCAGGTCCTGATAGTTTTGTCCATTGGTAAGACACAATGCTACCGTCAGGGTCAGATGCAGTTCCATTTAGTGTAACGCTGTTAACTGGTAAAACAATCGTTGCATCGCCGCCTGCGTTAGCTGTGGGAGGAATGTTTGCAACTACTCCGCCACCGCCACTAACAATAGTAACAGTACTTGATGCAGAAACACCATAGTTATTGGTAATAGTAAGCTTAAATGTGTAGGTGCCATTTGTTAAGTCGGTAACGTTGGCATTCATCGTATTGGGGTTGGCAATTGAAGCGGCACCGCCACTTAATTTCTGCCATGAGTAACTGGTAATGGTACCGCCTTGCTGTGAAGATCCACTACCAAAGAGGGTAGTGCTGCTGCTGTTTATGTATTGATTGATACCTGCATTTGCCATAGGCAACTGGTTGCCGTTAGGATTAAAACTCAAAACCTGCCAGGTTTGTGTAAGCGGAGTAACAAGCGTGGGTGCAGGGCAAATCAGGGCGTCAGGATAAATTGCATAATCGTTGATGCTAAGCGTTTGGCCATTACCTAAACATAGCGATTTGTTGCGACCCCAGCTATACCAATTATCGCCCATATCTTGAACGTATAAGTAAAAAGTGATGGTGTTGCTGGTTTGGATATTTTTAAATTTACCAGGAATCTGTGTCGGTGCGGTCATCATCTGGCCATTGCTCCAGTCCCAATTCCATGGTAGAGGAGATAAAGTTTTCCAGGTTGGATATTCAATTGCATTGCCAATTTCTCCCTGTGGATTGCTGCCTGCAGCAAACATGTTGTTGTTGGCATCAATTACGTGAAGGGTATTATAGTTACCTACAATTTCCTTTAAAGGAAAAACGCAACCAGCATTTAACCATGCCTGTTTAATGGACTGAATGCCTGCTTGCTGCCAAGCCGGAACACCACCTGCATAAGATGGATAATATCCCCATGTAAGCAGGTCATTTGCGGTCTTAATTACAAACGCATAGCAACCTACCATGGCAATATCCTGTGCGATACTACCACCCGCAAAAGTTACCTGAAAAGGAGTTGGATGGGTACGATCCCACTGCCAAACAGTACCATCGGAAGCTAGCCCCCATAGGTAAGTTAATGATCCGAAAGTAGTGGCTGATGCATTCACCAGTTTTACAATGGTTTTGCCTGCAGGTTGGGTCAGCTGAATGGGCGCAGTAATATTTGCTCCGCTCCTCATGTTTAACACGTCTCCAACTCCCCAGTACCAAACAGTACCATTGCGAAGACTTAGGTAACACTGATACATTCCATACACTTTTGTGTTGCCTTTAAACGGATTTCCCAGGTTATCTGTTGCAACCAGATTAGCGTAAGCGTTAACGCTGCTGGATACGCCTATAACGTAAACAGAGCCATCGGCAGTTAAAGCCACGTTTGTGTACTGGGCTCCTTCCACATCCACAACATTAGATAAGCCTGTGTTATAAATTGCAGGAGTGTTGTTATTGCCCCATTTAGTGGCAAAAAGGCTACCATTATCAGTGCGGTAAGAAGTAAAATACTCGCCGGCACCAACCTGAACAATTTTTTGAGCCTGAAGCGTACTAACGCAAAACATGCTTGCGAAACATAAAAGGAGGTACATAGGAATGATGAGAGTCCTGAGAGAATTCTTCATAGTCTATTGGTTTTTCAATTAGATGTTCAAAACTGATTGACTGACCGGTTTTTTACCGACCGTTTGTTGTTAATAATTTTTTTACCCTGGATTGGAATTTTTCTTGCTGGCCGATGTTTGGTAACAGCTTTCAAAACAATTATAAATATTCTTCCCAGTTTGCATAGCAAAGTTGTGCGTTTACGGTATCATAGTTTGTAGCATGCGTTTCTTTAACTTGTAGTACTAATCACAAACCTGTCGTAGGTTTTTCCTCAAAACCAGATTCAAAAAATAATACATGTAACGATTCAAGCATCCCAAGAATATCGGGAAACAAAAATGCCCTTATCAATAAGGGCATTATGCATAATTTATATTTTATATATTATTGCTTAACCAACTTGTGTACCGTACGGCCTGCAGAGGTAGTTATCTGCAGGAAATATATTCCTTTTTTAAAATCATTTGTTTTTATAATGATCGATGCAGCGCCGGGGTTGGTATGTTCATCTCTTTGTCGCAGCAGCTTACCCGTTATATCTGTTAATGTTACCCGAAACCGCCGGGAGAATGGAGGTAGCCGCACCGTTACTTCATTGCTAAATGGATTCGGATAAATCGAAAATGCTGCACCTTGCTCAACAGCCGGTTCATCTCCTGTTCCTGCAAAGGATAGGTTAGGTGCCCCAACAGGTTCTGCAATTTTGAATCCTGCAAAATAATGGTAGGTTCCTGTAAAACTTAATGTGAATACTATCTTTCCGTTAGCAGCAGGTTGAATGTTGTTAAGTTTCGCATAATCACTTTCATTAAAGTCTGTATTAATTGTATCCGCAACATTTCCTGTCTGGTAGATCGATTTGCTTCCGGAAATAAAGCCCCTACTGGCGTAGAATTCAAAATTGTAAAGAAGGGAGGAGTTGAGCCCGCTCACGGTGAGTGTTCTGTTAATAGTGTGAATCGAATTGATCCTGAGAATCCCCGGTGGGCAGGCCGTTGCACCACTAGCATAATTTACCCCATTATCTGAAAAACGGCTGTGCGCAGATAAGTTAACATTCACAATACTTTGTGTTCCATCATCATACTTAAAATTGGCACTATTTACGTTAGATGCCGGTAGCCAATTGTTCCATTGCGGATCTTTGAAGGGGTTGCTGCCGTCATATACATTCACTTTTAAATAGCGATAGGTAACCCCACCAGGCTGAACCGTTACCTGCACATCATCAGTGCCGGTTTTTCCACCATTGTCAGTAACGGTTAAACGAAAATTATAAGTGCCTGTATTAAAGAAACTTACTGAGCAGGTATCCTTGGCAGCAGACAGCAACTGGCTACCCGCTGGTCCGCTCAAATAGGTCCATTGGTAAGCAACAATGCTACCGTCGGGGTCGGAAGAACTCCTGCCATCCAGCAAAACCTTATTGGCTGGTAATTGAATGGTTTGATCGATGCCGGCATTTGCCACCGGCGATTGATTTGGATCCGGGTTAACGGTTATCAATACACTGTCTTTGCCTGTGGCACCATCCCCGTCGGTTACCGTTAATTCAAAACCGAAAACACCGCTGGCAGTAAAACTAATATTGGTTTGCATGGCCGCGGGCGTGCTGATTGTAAAACCGGCCGGGCCGCTGTACTTGCGCCAGCTATAACTGCTTATCGCTCCTTCTGCATCGGTAGAGTTAATGCCGGAAACAATCACCTGGTTGGTTGGTAGTGTAATGCTGACATCCGCACCTGCGTTGGCTACAGGCCTGTTATTAACCCTCACCAGCATGCTGTCTTTATTAATGGCCAGGGAATCATCTGTAACCGTAAGCTCAAATAAATAATTGCCGGCCGTTAATAATCTTACCCAGGTAAGGGCCGATCCGGGCGAATTAATTACAGCATTATTGCCTGAAATTTTTTTCCAAAGGTATTGGGTAATATTTCCGTCAGGGTCCTGCGATGCTGAACCATTTAACTGCACACTATCTACTGGCAGTGTGATCAGCTTATCTGTACCAGCATTTGCAACAGGTGCCAAATTTGGTAAGCCAACAAAAATGGTTACCGTATCCCGGTCAGCTAATTGCTGCTGGTCCTTCACAGTTAGTTCAACTTCAAAGCGACCATTGTTGCTGGTTGTAAAAACTGGTTGAGCAATGGTGCTGTCATTCAGGGAGCCAGCAGGGTTATTCAATACCCGCCAGCGGAAGGTTAATGGCATACCTTCAGGATCAATGGAAGCCGAACCATTTAAGTTTACGGGTGATTGACCTACCGCCTGGTCTTCGCCGGCATTAGCTAACGGTGGTTGGTTGGGGGCTGGAGGATTTTTACGGATACAAATGCTATCCCATATTTTTTCATACAACACCCTGCTGAATAAAACATGGTGGCCATAATTATTAAGATGAATACCATCGCCTGCACTATAAGTTGGGTTTACGGTGCCATCAGGGTTTGCGATGTTCGTCCAGAAATCGATGGCTTTATTTCCAAAGCGGGTATTTACCCAATCCCTTAGTGCGATAAGGCTGTTCACCTGGCTCTGCGATAAATTATTCCTCGGCTGCGATGTGGCCACCCATACCGGGATGTTGGCTGCATCTGCTTCTGCAACCACCCGGTTAAAATTATCCTGCGTTTCTGTAACAGGAAATGCTGATGCTGCATCATTCGTTGGTAAATTTATGATGATAGCATCGGGGTTTAATGCCAGTGCAGCCGTAATATTCCGGGCCGGGTCTGGCGATGGCCTGTTTGCTGGCGGCGTATAACCGGTAGGGTTAACATGGTAAGTGTTGTACCCGCCAAGGCTTAAATTGCTAACCGTTACCTGTGCATTCTGTTGTTGCATGTACGACCGCATTTTATTTACCCATGAGCTATCTATAGGTGATGCATCGGTACCATAGCTGGTAGAAGACCCAAGGATGACGATCTTATACGGCTGAGGACAAATGGGTGCAGGTAACACCGGCCAGTTAAGGCTGGGGTTTTTTACATCAATTAATACGGTGTCTTTGTGCGTCAGTCCGCCCGTATCTGTTACCATCAATTGAACGGTATACAACCCTGAAGTAAGATTGGTAAGTTTGGGCGAACAAACAGCAGCATTGCTGATGGTATAACCCGCAGGTCCCGAAATTTTTGTCCAAAGGAAAGTTAACGGTGCATTCTCGGGATCAGATGAATTGCAACCGTTCAGGGTAATTGAATCTTCTGGCAATAAGAGATTAATATTGGGGCCGGCATTAGCTGTGGGCGGTTGGTTGGGGCTGTTGGTATTAAACCAGGAAATGTCTACCACATTTATGTAGCCAAAAATGCTGGGCAGCTTCGTTCTTATATCAAAATCAACCAAAGTTTTGCCAGTAATATTAAATGAAGCAGCATTGTTGAAATTAGTATTGCTGGCAGCACTATAACTTGTCCAGGAAGTTTCATTAGATTGTTTTATCTCAATGTCACGGTCCCTTGTTTCTCCGGACTTTGATCCCCAGAATTTTATCACGTACACTTTATTGGGATCTAAACCACTGATACGCCAGCGGCCATTGCTGGCACTGGTATGCGAAAAAGCATAGTCGGTGGTAGCACTGGTGGGGTAAAATCCAACTGCAGTTGTATTGGTCACATTGTTCATACCATTGCCGCCGGTATTGTAGGTGCCGTCAATCCGGTTTATTACCTCCAGGTTTATTGTTGATGTATTATTGTCAGTTGTTTTTGCATTGCTCACTCTTACACCTGGCCTGGCATCCGTCATATTATTCCAGTAATAGCCGTTGGTAGATGGCGAGATGGTAAGCACTCCTCCGTTTGCTGCAGGAGGTCCTGCATCAATCAATATTCTTTGTTCTGAGTTCGGAATAATTGGTGGAGATACACTGGCGTTCATCGTATCTTTTGCGCTGGCACCCTGGTTATCGGTTACTGTCAGTTCAAATGAATAAGTACCGGTTACCAGGTTTTGAACAACTGGGTTCGCAATAGTGGAATCAGAAAACTGGTAGGACGTTGGTCCGCTGATTTTACGCCACCTGTATGCTGTGATCGTTCCATCTGGGTCTCCTGATAAGGAGCCATTCAGGTTCAGGTTGTTTGGTAATACTACAAGAGCATCGCTGCCTGCATTGGCATTAGGAGGTATATTGGCTGGCGTTACCCGTTTTTTATAATTCAACAACCATTCGTAAATATTGATGCCGTCTGGCTTGTAGGAAGGTAACGTTGCCAGGCTCCAGCATTCGTGTGCAATAACCGGGTCGCTGCTTACCACCGGAAATTCTGTAAGTTTTGCCAGTGGGTTGGGTGCAGGAACATACTGGTTGATGTAATTGCGCCAGTTCCTTGAATAGGCCACAGGTACAGTTCCATCATTGGTATTATGAAAAGCCCAAACTGGCAGGTTGGCCGAGGCGATTCTGTTGGCAAGCGTTTGTGTTGGAAAAGAAGTGCCGCAAAACGGTATGATGGCCGCCACTTTATTGGCATTTGCTACACTGGCACTAGCATACTCCCACACAGCGCCACCACCGGCGCTTATTCCTATAACATATATCCTGTCTGGATTTATACGGAAATTAGCTTGAGCGTAATTGATCATCGCTCCCAGATTAGTGCCATTAGGCCATGCCGTAAACTGCGGAGAAATAACTACAAAAGAATAACTGCTGTCAGCCACCGTAAATGTGGCGGGAAAACCTCCTTCACTTATAATTTTTGGAACGCCATATTGCAAAACTTTTGGCAGGTCAGTAGGGTTGCCTTGTCCTACCTGCCCGGCGCCATGTAGCCATATAATAAGCGGATAACTCTTTGTAGAACTATTATAATCTGACGGAAGGTATTTGTAATATCCCTTTACGTTGGCATTGCTGATGGTAAAAGATAAGTATACCGGTGATTGTGTCTGGCTGAAAATGCTGGCGGAGCATAATAATACGCTAATGAGTAATGCGGCTATCTTAGGCATAACATTTTTTTGAATTGTGAAAAGTAGCTATCTCTAGCAGGAGAGTTAATGGAAGGTGCTTTCGGGGGAAAGGATTAACTGGAAAGGTATGTTATAACCAAGTCATATTAAAATAAACTTGTGCAGGCAGACAGTAGAAGTTGTGTCTAACGGGTTATAAATGAGTCTTTAAATTCTACCATCAAAAAATTACTTTTGTAGCATGCAAAAAAAATTGTTCCTTCTGGATGCATATGCCCTTGTTTTCAGGGCCTATTATTCACTCATACGAAGCCCACGAATTACCACTAAGGGAAAAAACACCAACGCCCAGTTTGGGTTTACCAATACCTTGGTGGATTTGATCAATAATCAGAAGCCCACCCATATGGCGGTGTGCTTCGATACCAGCGCACCTACCGAACGCCATACTGACTTTGCTGACTATAAAGCCAACAGGCAGGAAACACCGGAAGATATCCGTGCCGCTATTCCCGATATTAAAAGAATGATTGAAGCCTTCAATATCCCGGTTATTGAGAAAGATGGTTATGAGGCCGATGATGTGATTGGTGCTCTTGCCAAGCAGGCTGAAAAGGCGGGCTACGAAGTATTTATGGTAACACCCGATAAGGATTACGGCCAACTTGTATCTGAAAACATTAAAATTTACAAACCCGGCTACCAGGGCGGTAATGTAGAAATAATGGGCCCAAAAGAAGTGTGCGAAAAATGGGATATTGAAAATGTAGACCAGGTGATTGATATGCTGGGGCTGATGGGCGACTCTGTTGATAATATTCCCGGCATACCCGGCGTAGGCGAAAAAACGGCCGCAAAACTCCTTAAGGAATATGGCAGCATTGAAAATATTTTAAACAATGCTGAAAATATCAAAGGAGCCATAGGTAAGAAGATCATGAATGGAAAGGAGATGGCGCTAATGAGTAAGAAACTAGCCACCATCATCCTTGATGTGCCCGTGCTGTTTCATGAAGAAAATTTTGCGATGGAGGAATGGAACAAGGAAGCATTGAACCTATTGTTTACCGAGCTGGAGTTTAAAACCATCGGGAAGAGAATTTTAGGCGAGGAGATAGCTATACCTGCCAGTAACGCTGCTGCATCAAAAACAAATGGGCAACTCGATCTTTTTGGTGCGGCAGATAATAAAGCCCCCGAAACAAAAAAAGCAGTAGCAGTAATTGAGGAAGATGATACGTTTTCAATGGCTGAGAAAAATATTTCCAACAGTCCTCATAATTACCAACTGGTAAGCGGAGCCGAAGATATTTCCAGGCTAGTAGATCAGTTGAGACAGCATGACGAAATTAGCTTTGATACGGAGACAACCAATATAGATGCTAACCTGGCAGAACTGGTGGGGCTTAGTTTTTCGGTTCAACCCGGTGAAGGTTACTATGTGCCATGCCCGCCAGATAAGGACAGCACCAATAATATCCTGCAACAGTTTGCCCCCTTATTCTCCAGCGAAACTATTACCTGGATCGGCCAGAATCTTAAGTACGATATGCTGGTGCTGATGTGGTATGGAATCGAAATAAAAGGCAAAATATTCGACACTATGCTGGCTCATTATGTAATTGAGCCGGATGGCAAAAGAAGCATGGACCTGCTAAGCGCTAAATACCTTGGGTATGAACCGGTACATATTGAAGAGCTGATTGGCAAAAAGGGCAAAACACAGGGCAATATGCGGGATGTAGAAATTGAAGTTGCCAAAGAATATGCGGTGGAAGATGCGGACATCACCCTGCAATTAAAAAATGTATTCCTGCCTAAATTAAAAACTAAAGAAGTAGAAAAGGTTTTCTACGAAGTGGAGAACCCATTGGTGAAAGTGTTGACAGCAATGGAGTTTGAAGGCATTAATGTGGATGAACATTTTTTAAACAGCTATTCAAAAGAGCTGGAGACCGAAGCAAAAATTGCAGAGGAAAGTGTGTACGAGCAGGCTGGCGTGCGTTTTAACCTGGCTTCTCCCAAGCAACTGGGAGAAGTGTTGTTTGATAAATTAAAACTAAACGACAAAGCAAAAAAAACAAAGACGGGTCAATATGCCACCGGCGAAGATGTGTTATTGAAACTGGCGGCAGACAATAAGATCTGCGATGACATCTTAACTTTCCGTGAGCTCACAAAATTGAAGTCAACTTATGTAGATGCATTGCCTCAATTGCTCAATCCCAAAACTGGACGGGTGCATACCAGCTATGCGCAGGCAGTAGCTGTAACGGGAAGGCTTAGCAGCAATAATCCCAACCTGCAGAATATACCAATCCGTACTGATAAGGGCAGGGAGATCAGGAAGGCATTTGTGCCAAGGGATGCCAACCATGTGCTGGTGTCTGCAGATTATTCGCAGATTGAATTACGCATTGTTGCCGCCATAAGCGGAGATGTAAATATGTGCGAGGCATTTAAAACCGGCAAGGATATTCATACTGCCACCGCTGCAAAGATTTTTCATGTAGAAGAAGTTGAGGTAACTAAGGAAATGCGTTACAAAGCCAAGAGTGTAAACTTTGGTATTATTTATGGCCAGGGCGCCTTCGGCCTGGCAGAGAATTTATCGATACCCCGTGCCGAAGCGAAGGAGATTATTGATAATTATAAGATGCAATTCCCCAACATACAACAGTACATGGATGACACTATAAAATTTGCACAGGCAAATGGATACGTGGAAACATTGATGGGCCGTAAGCGCTGGCTGCGGGATATTAACAGCGCTAATTTTACGGTGCGTGGATTTGCTGAAAGAAATGCCATCAATTCCCCCATACAGGGTACTGCTGCTGACATGATAAAGCTGGCTATGATTAAAATTGCCGCAGCATTCAAGAAACAGCATTTTAAAAGTAAGATGTTGCTACAGGTGCATGATGAATTGGTATTTGATGTGAGAAAAGATGAACTGGAAGCCATTAAACCGGTAATCCTGAACAGCATGAAAACAGCCATGCTGCTACCCAACGATGTGCCTGCTGATGCAGCACTTGGCTTTGGTAACAACTGGCTTGAAGCACACTAAATAACTTATTATAATAACCAAATTCCCCTTAATTTATTCAAATAAAAAAATTAGAATAACATATTAAGCCAAAATTTATTTTGTAAACAAAATAATTTCCTTAGTTTTACAGCCAGCTCCCAAAGAAAACACCGAAAATCCCTTCTCCTAATATTGTAGACGTTTTTTAATAGACATATTTTTTTATCCTAACTCCTATCAATTTCCAAATTTCCAATATCTGGTGAAGCGCCAAAGTTTTGTAATTATTTTTATTCATTATTAAATTTGTCGTTTATGAAAAAGATTTATTTTTCTTTTTTAGCTTTCCTTTGTGCATTTGCTTTAAATGCCCAAACACTAGTGGGAGATGCCACAACATTGCCTTCTTCCACAGCA
>JBBSKH010000052.1:0-25259 GCA_038256495.1 Chitinophagales bacterium | reverse complement strand
GTAGAATGCTGGGCACCTAACTGGCCTGCACTTCCGTTGGCTCCCCTGAAAACGATAGGGCAACCTACCTGCCCTCCACTCATGGCCAGCATTTTCGAAGCGGTGTTCAGTATCTGGTCAAGCGCCAGTACTGCAAAATTCCATGTCATGTACTCTACAATTGGGCGCAAACCATTTTGGGCCGCTCCCACAGCAATGGCGGTAAAACCCAGCTCGGCAATAGGGGTGTCAATCACCCTTTTTTCACCAAATTCATCCAGCATGCCCTGGCTCACTTTATAGGCACCATTGTATTCTGCTACCTCCTCTCCCATCAAAAAAACCCGCTCATCTCTTCTCATTTCTTCCTGCATCGCTTCTCTTAAAGCTTCCCTAAAGGCAATTTGTCGCATGTGTATGATTTATCTGTTTATGGTGATTACTTTACTTGGTGCGCAAATTTATTCTATAACGGTCAGATGAACAAATCATGATTTTGCAAAGTAATAATATGGCCTAAGGTTATTTTTATTTGTCTAAAAAGAAAAAGCCGTGTTTCCACGGCCCTTTCGTTTTATACAATCAGTAATATTATGCTTCCATGTTTTCAATTACAATTGCACTAGCACCGCCGCCGCCGTTGCAAATGCCGGCAGCACCGTATTTTGCCTTGTTTTGTTTTAGCACATTTATCAAAGTAACAATAATGCGGGCACCGCTGCAACCCAACGGGTGGCCGATAGAAACCGCACCACCATTCACATTTACTGTTGCCGGGTCAAGTTTCATCCTGCGACTGTTCTCCAGGCCTACTACAGCAAATGCCTCGTTCAGTTCCCAGTAGTTGATGTCTTCCATTTTTAGGCCGGCTTTGCTTACTGCTTTTGGTACCGCAAGCGATGGTGTTGTAGTAAACCACTCGGGAGCCTGTTCTGCATCTGCATAAGCCAATATTTTTGCAAGGGGTTTTAATCCCAGTTCCTCCGCTTTTTCTTTGCTCATTAATACAACTGCTGCTGCGCCATCGTTCATGGTAGATGAGTTGGCGGCCGTAACGGTGCCTTCTTTTACAAAAGCACCTTTTAATGCAGCAATCTTATCAAATTTTACATTAAATGGTTCTTCATCTTTATCAAAAATTACCGCATCACCTTTTCTTTGCGGAATTTCAACCGGCACTATTTCATCTTTGAATTTACCATCGTTAACAGCCGCCTGGCTGCGTTTGTAACTTTCAATGGCAAATGCATCCTGGTCTTCACGGCTCACCTTGCATTCTGTAGCACATAATTCTGCCGCAGTACCCATTGCCTTTCCATCATACACATCGGTTAAACCATCTTTGGCCAATCCATCCACCAGCGTGGCATTGCCATACTTATTGCCCCAACGCATGCTATCGGCATAAAAAGGAACATTGCTCATGCTCTCCATACCGCCGGCCACAACAATGTCAGCATCGCCCAGCATAATACTTTGTGCTCCCTGCGTGATGGATTTCATTCCACTGGCACAAACTTTATTAACGGTGGTGCAGTTTACTTCATTGGGTAACCCGGCCATTTTAGATGCCTGCCTTGCAGGCGCCTGGCCCAGGTTTGCCTGGATAACACAACCCATCAAAACATCATTCACCTGTTCAGGACTGATGCCTGCTTTTGCTACGGCACCTTTTATGGCGATGGCCCCCAATTGGGTGGCACTTATAGATTTTAATGACCCTCCAAAACTGCCGACGGGTGTACGAACTGCAGAAACAATATAGACTTCCTTCATAGAAAAAATATTTTATATGGCTTTTTATGAAACGCAAAGTTAAGCAATATTATATGGTAGCGAAGCCGTCTCCAGGTTAACCATACCGGCCCCGTTCACACGAAAAAACAAAATGTGCAAAAACTTTTTGGAGTTGTTAAAATGCTTAACAGTAATTTTGAAAAAAAATTCTAACTAACATGAAAAAAAATCTACTCCGGGGCCTGTTTATGCTATTGGCATGCAGCCTTTTTACCGATGCGGTGTTTTCCGCCACCATTATGACGTCAGCCGTACCGGTTAACGCTTCAAATCCCCTTACCAACGAAGTGCCGATGCCTTCAGTAAAAGACATGGTTCGTTCTTTTAAAAGCATGCCACGTGCAGAGCGTAAATCGAGATTTAAGCAGGTTAAGCAGGAACTGAAAAAATTTAAGCAAGAAAAGAAAGCCGGGGCAGAACCAATTGCCAACCGCACCTTGATCATCATCCTGGCGATATTAATACCACCATTAGGCGTATATCTTCACGAAGGAGAAATCAACAGCAAATTCTGGATCAGCTTGTTGCTTACTTTGTTGTTCTTCATACCGGGAATGATCTACGCATTGTTGGTAGTATTTGATGAAATATAAAAAACAGTAGTTAATAATGGAGGCCGCTGCAGACTGCAGCGGCTTTTTTATTGCAGCCTTATACGGGGATCTATCAAACGGTACAGCAGGTCGGCGAGTATATTGATGACGATAAAAATAACCGCACTAAACAATACAGCGCCCATCACCACGGGATAATCCAGTTTCTCCAATGCATCTACGGTAACTTTTCCAATTCCCTTCCATCCGAAAATATATTCAATGAAAAAAGCACCGGCAAGCAGTTCTGCAAACCATCCGGTAATGGCCGTTATCACAGGGTTTAATGCATTCCGCAAAGCATGTTTTAATATCACCGTTCTTTTTGATAGCCCCTTTGCATAAGCAGTACGAATATAATCCTGCGACAAAGTGTCTAGCATAGAACTACGGGTTAACTGGGTAATAATGGCCAAAGGCCGAATGCCTAGTGTGAAAGCCGGCAGCACCAGGTTACGCAGAGCGAGGTTACGCTCGCCGGTTACTTCATTAATTTCATATAGGCTACCCGTAAGATTTAGTCCTGTGTAGTCATGCAGCACAATTCCGAAAATATAAGCGATCAGAATAGCCATAAAAAATGATGGTGCAGAGATGCCTGCAATGCTGCTGAACACCGCGGTATTATCAATCCAGGTATCTTTATATACTGCAGCCAGCACACCCAGGAGTATGCCGAAAATGCAGGCGAAAATCATGGCCGTAAGTGCAAGCACAATAGTGCCTGGTAAAGCTTCGGCCAGCACAGTTGTTGTCGGTTTCTTAGTTTGGTAACTAGAGCCCAGGTATGGCAATTTAATAGCTAACTGCCGCTCCCCTTTCCCGAAGAAAAAACCATGGAGTTGTTTTTTTTCTATCTCGGCTTTACTATGCAGTGCAACCGGCGAAACATCATTGAGGTAATAGAGGAATTGCTTCCACTTGGGTGCATCCAGGTGTAAGTCTTTGCGAATATTATCCAGGGTTTTTTTATCTCCCGTTTGTCCTACGATCAATCTTGCCGGGTCGCCAAAACCCTGGAACATTACAAATACGAGCATCACCACTCCTAATAAAACCAGTATTGCGTAAAATATCTTTCTTAAAAACATCGGTTAAATATTTTTAGTCATTGGTCATTCTTGATTGGTTATTGCCTGCCCGTACCGATCGGCACGTTCGGCACGTTCGGGCTGGGTCATTCGTCAATAAATCATTGACATCTTTTATAAAGAATATCACTAAGATCCACCAATCTGCTAAATTCAATGACCTAATGACGCTGTGACCTAATGCCAGCAAAAATATACCACATTGACCCAATGACGATTGACAAATGACCCATTGACTACTTTTAAAAATCAATGTACTGCAGACTTGCAAACTATAAATCCGCCCAGCCCCATTTTTGTACCACTACCGGCCCCTTCATTAAATATACCGTAGGGTTTGCCCTGGCAGCAGTTTTAATGGCTGTAGCATCGCAGGAAAAAACTACAGGGTTGCTGATGTTCTTATTGCTTACAAAGTAATCTTTAACCGCAGATTGTTGAGAAGTAACGATAAATACCTCGCGGTTCTCTGATTGGGCCTTTTCAAATAACCTCGTATCCCCTTTCCAGTTACGTGGGTAATTAGATAGTCCATTTATGAAAAACAGGTAGTACTCTTTGTCCTGTGTGAGTATAGCCTCGGTGGTATCATTACCTGAAACGGTGGTAAGCGTAAAATCGTTGATCAAAGGAATATTATTGCTTCCTGCCTTCACTAATTTTTGTGTGCGGTCTACAAAGGTCCAACTGCTGTCGGGCAATGCATCTACCGGAAATGACTGCTTGCTGCCATCCTTTTCATACACAAAACTCATTTCATAAGTATCCGGCACCGCATTGGCCGGCATCTTGCGGGCTTCAATAAGATTACTGCCTTTTTTAAAAGGCAGGCAATCTACCAGTGGCAGGTGGTTCAATACCCACCATTGCAGGAACAATGTGGCCACGGTGGCAAACAGCATGATTAATGCTAGAATCAAAGGCTTTGCTGATGGCAAAATATATTTCTGGCCAAATAACAACAACAGCGATAATACCAACAGCACAATATCTTTGGTAAAAGTTTGAATGGGTGTAAGCGGAATACAATCGCCAAAGCAGCCGCAGGCTTTTATCTTACCGCTGAACAAGACGTAGCTTGTAAGGAAAGTGAAGAATAATATCAGCAGGAACAGCAACCAGGTGCTGAGCTTTTTACGCCAGCCCAATAAAATGGCAAGTCCTACCAATACTTCCAGCGTGATCATGATGATGGAAAATGCCAATGCGTACTGCCCGAGGGTTTGCATCAAACTTTTCATAAAGCCGGCGTTACCCCATGCTTCAAAAAACTCCTGCATTTTATAGGCCAATCCCCGCGGATCGATGGCTTTTACCAAACCCGAAAAAATGAACAACAAACCTGTTAACCAACGGGCAACTGTAACTGCTATTTTCATGTACAAAAAGTTTTATTGTGTATGCTTTCCTTCCTCAATTAATATTAGTGCAAAAACTGCATAGTTAAGTATATCGTAAAAATTGGCATCGATGCCTTCGCTGGCCAGCGTTTTACCTTCGTTGGCAACTATCTGCTTTATGCGTAAGATCTTTGCAAGGCTCAGGTCAGTAAAACTTTCCTGGCTCATTTCCCGCCAGGCTTCCCCGTAATCGTGGTTCTTATCCTGCATCAGTTTTTTTGCGTTGGCCACAATCTGTTCGTAATGGTTGGCTACCACGCTTACGGGTAGCTGCTCCAGCTCTTCATCGTTTATCTGCAATTGAATGAGCCCTATCACGCTGTAATTAAGTATGCCTGTAAATTCGCTTTTAATATCATCGCCTATTTTCTGGGCCTGTAATTCCTGTATGTTACGGATTCTTTTTGCTTTAATGTAGATCTGGTCGGCCACAGAAATGGTCCTGTACACCCGCCATGAAGTGCCGTAATCGGCTGTTTTTTTCAGAAATAATTCCTTGCAATTATTAATTACCTCGTCGTATTGTTCGTTAGTGGCTACACTCATAGTTTAAATGCTCATGAATAAAGTGCAAATTTGCGTATTGCTTCAAAAATACAATTACTGCATCAAATGTTTACACTTAACTGTAAAGGAAAATTACTAAGCCTTAAAACACCTGTGGTGATGGGCATTTTAAATGTTACGCCCGATTCTTTCTACCAGGGCCACCTGGAAAAATCAATTGCTGAGTTGATGGAGCTAACGGGGCAAATGCTGGCTGCCGGCGCCGGCATCATTGACGTTGGCGGTCAGAGCACCCGGCCGGGCAGCGAACGCCTTCCCAATACAGAAGAGCAGGTCCGGGTATTACCTGTTATTGAAGCGATCGTAAAAAATTTTCCAGATGCGCTTATTTCCATAGACACTTATTATAGCAGCGTAGCCCGTGCCGCCTTGAATGCAGGGGCACATATGGTGAACGATATCAGCGCTGGTGAAATGGATGGAGAGATGATTGCTACCGTAGCCGCAGCAAAAGTTCCTTTCGTCTGCATGCATATGAAAGGAGAACCCGGCACCATGCATCAACAACCAGCGTACGATGATGTGGTAAAAGAAGTGCTGGATTTTTTCATCAGGAAAATAAACGAATGCAAAGCCGCCGGCATACACGATGTGATCATTGATCCCGGCTTCGGGTTCGGCAAAACCATTGCCCATAACTTTAGTTTGCTGAAAGCGCTCGATGTGTTCAAAATGCTTGAGAGACCCATTCTTGCAGGCCTTTCCCGTAAGAGCACTATTTACAAAACGCTTGGTATTACTGCAGATGAGGCTTTGAACGGCACAACGGTTTTAAACACAATCGCACTAACCAAAGGCGCCCACATACTGCGGGTGCACGATGTAAAAGAAGCAATAGAAACCGTGCAACTGTTGAATGCCTGCAGGCAAGCCGGCTAAAAAAAATATAAATGAAATGAAAAAAGCCATCCAGATTTTGGATGGCTTTTTCTCTTTGTTAGTCTTATTTTTATTGACCCGGCGCCTGTTGTTGCGGCTGGGCCTTCTGCATGCTATCCATATATTTTTGCTGCATTTCCTGCATTTTCTTCTGACTTTCGGCCTGTGCTGCCATTGCCTGCTGCTTGCTCAATACATCTACGATCTCTACTTCAAAAATCAAAATAGAGTTTGGCTTAATGTCTGGACCTGCAGCTTGTGAGCCATATGCCAGAGAAGATGGTACATAGAACTTTGCTTTTGCTCCTTTGCTAAGCAATGTCATACCGTCTGTCCAACCGGGAATAACACTAGTTCCCAATGAAGGATCGCTGGTCATGTTAACCAACAATGGCTCTACGTGGTTGAAAGCAGGATCTGTGTTAGAGTCAAACTTCTTTCCTTCCATGGTGGTACCGGTGTAGTTGGTTTTTACAATAACGCTGGTATCAATGGCAGCGCCGGTACCAGGCTGTAGGATCTGTACATAAGTACCTTTGGGTGCTTTTTGTACCTGTATGTTATTCTTCTTAAAATACTCCTGCAAAGTTTTATCATCTTTTACCAAGGTCTCAGCATCCAGTTTCTTCACATTCTCCTGTGCTTCTTCCATTGCAACCATACGAGCGCTGTCTGCCTGCTCTCTTGTTTTATAAATATTAAGCACTTTTGCTGTAGTAAGCAAGTAACGGCCTTTCTCAAAGAAGGGAGGAATACCTTGAGGAGAATTTTTAAAAGCAGAATCAACAAGGATCCTGATCACCAGGCTATCTCCTTTTTTCAATTGACGCAGAATTTTAAAATACGCCGGTGGCATATTGGTGGTATCCATTACTTCAAAAGCTGCACCCTGTGGGCTGGTTCTTGTGTCAGATAATAATGAATCGGTTTTACCATTATTGTAAAACTGGGCCACCTGCATGTGAAGGAACTCACCATAGCCGGCAACTTCGCCACTACCTTTAGAAACGATTTTGTATTCTATTCCTTCGTCACCTTTTTTAAAGGAATCTGTGCAGGCCGAAAGGGCAATTACTGCAACACCCAATACCAATGAAATTTTTTTCATTTTGTTTTTTTTCTTTTTTTTTAAAATTGATAAGTAGCTAATATTTCTTTATTTTCTTTCATAGCTTCAATGAAACGGGCAACGGTTTCTTCCAGGCTGTCAGCAGACTGTCCACCTGCAGCGTTGAAATGTCCACCACCATTAAAATATTTACGGGCAAAGCTGTTTACATCTACATTGCCTTTACTCCTGAATGAACATTTGCGTTCCTCTCCCCTGTCTATGATGATCCCCGCCATTTTAATTCCTTCAATGCTCAATGGGTAATTTACCAGGCCTTCTGTATCGCCGGTCTTGATATTATATTTTAAAAGATCTGCCTGCGGAATTGCTATTAATGCTGTGTTATATTCGTAAAATACTTCCAGCCTGTTCAATAACACATTACCAATAAAACGCAGCCTGTTTTCCGTAAAATTATCGTAAATGGCTTCGTGCACTTTACCGTGTTCTAATCCTTTGTCTTTTAAAAATGCCACCAGGCGGTGCACATTAGCGCTGGTAGATGGAAAACGGAATGATCCTGAATCGGTCATTACACCGGTGTAGATACATTCAGCAACATCGCTGCTGATGTCATCTTCCCAGCCGCCTGCTACAATAAAATCAAAAACCATCTCGGCAGTTGAACTCTTACCGGTATCACTAATGCCATACGCAAAAACGCCTTGCTGTGGTTCCCGATGATGGTCAATCAATACTTTCTGGGCAGTAGCAGCCAGCAAAACCGGCTCCATTGTTTTGGTGCGGCTTAGGGTATTAAAGTCCAGGCAAAAAATCCAGTCAGCCTCGTTAATTGCTTCATTAGCAGCCTCCGTATTACGTTCGTAATCCAGCACCGTATCGCAGCCTGGCATCCATTTTAGAAACGAAGCCCAGTTGGTAGGTGATATCACCGTAACATTATGCCCAAGCTGTGTAAGCACATGGTATAACCCCAAAGATGAACCCATGGCATCCCCATCGGGTTTCTGGTGCGTAGTGATCACCACCCTGGCGGGTTGACTTAAAACAGTAAATATTTCCTGTATAGGCTGCATAATGAGCGGCAAAAGTAGGTGTAAATAACTAATTAGCAAATTAGCGCTGCCGTAATTATGAAGATTCCTATCTTTGCGCCCAAAATTAAAACAGCATGACCAACAGAACATTCACCATGATTAAGCCTGATGCAACCGCAAAGGGACATACAGGAGCCATTTTATCAATGATCAATGCAGCAGGTTTTCGTATTGTTGCTGTGAAGATGGTACACCTGAGTAAAGAAAAAGCAGGACAGTTTTACGAAGTACATAAAGAACGTCCTTTTTACGGCGAACTGGTAGACTTCATGAGCAGCGGACCTATTTCTGCAGCTATCCTTGAAAAAGAAAATGCAGTGGACGATTTCCGCACTTTGATTGGAGCCACTAACCCGGCTGAAGCTAAAGAAGGAACCATCCGTAAATTGTACGCAGCCTCTATTGGCGAAAACGCTGTACACGGAAGCGACAGCGATGATAATGCTGCTATTGAAGGTGCTTTTTTCTTCAGCAAGCTTGAACAATTTTAGCTTTAATTTATTTAGATAAGTATGCCCTGTTAACCGCAGGGCATTTTTTTTAGGTGCCGGTTAATAACGGCAAACTTTAACTTAGCACTACTGTATGAAAGTATCACTCACCATCATCAGGTACCGCACCTGGTATATCCCCTTTGCATTTTTTGCAATGGCCCTGTTCCGGCTGCCGCTATGGTTAAATAAAAAAGTCAGCTTTTTTAAATTGATGGGAACTGGAAAAAACGGCACTTTTGATAAAGTACCAGACTTGCGGCAATGGGCAATTCTAACCGTACAGGAAGTCCCCATCAATTCAAGCTCAAGGGATTTTAACAAGCAATTGTTAGGCGGTTTTATTTCCGGCTGGTGCAGGTTTTTTGGTTGCAAAACCTTTACTTTTTTAATGGATCCTATTGAAGGCAACGGCACCTGGGACGGACGAAAAGTGTTTGGAGTGCTACCTCCCAAATCTGACTACGAAGGAAGGATAGCAGTACTTACCAGGGCAACCATCCGGCTAAACAAAATGAAATATTTCTGGCAGAATGTAGCGCCGGTGGCCAGCCAGATGGCTACCGCCCAAGGATTCTTGTACAGCGCCGGCGTTGGTGAAATACCCTGGATAAAACAAGCAACGTTTAGTGTTTGGGAAAGTAAAGCTGCTATGAAATCATTTGCATATGGCATGAAAGAACACGCCGAAGTAATACAAAAAACCCGCAAACAAAACTGGTACAGCGAGGATATGTTTACCCGATTTTGCATATCTTCCACCCACGGCGATCCTGCAATTTGCCATTTGTAACTACGCCATAACTTCTTGCTGATTGCAAGACTTAATGATAATTTAGCGCATACTAACCCTTTTACGAATTATAATTTAGTACTTTATTATATGAAGAACATCAAGATAATTGAAGCGCCATCAGAAATAGGTGCAGGAACCAGGGGCGCCAGCATGGGCGTAGATGCCATTAAAGTAGCTGCACTGGATTTTATGAGTAATTTCTTTGTGCATTTTCCTTCTGAAAAAATACCGGCTCCCAACGACCTGTTGTTTGAACCCATTCAGTCGCCTTATGCCAAACGCATCAATGGCGTGTTAACTATGAATGAGCTGATAGCAAAGTCTGTTTGCGAAACCATCAAAAGCAATTTTTTTCCGGTAGTGTTAAGCGGCGATCATAGCAATGCCGGTGGTACCATAGCTGGCATTAAAATGGCCAAGCCAAAAAGCAAGCTTGGTGTTATATGGATAGATGCACATGCTGATATGCACACCCCTTACACCACTCCATCGGGCAATATGCACGGTATGCCGCTGGCAGCAGCTATTGCTGAAGATAACAAGGAAAGCCAGACCCATGAGCTGGATGAAAAAACAGCCAAGCAATGGGAGCAATTGAAGAGCATTGGTAAAATTCCTCAAAAGGTATTGCCGGAAGATGTAGTGTTTATCGGGCTAAGAGATTATGAAAAAGAAGAAAAACACCTGATAGAAAAGCATGGCATGAAAGTGATTACTACCGCAGAGTTGCGCAGGATTGGTGCAGAAAATGTGAGCCGTAAAGCCATTCGCTACCTGAGCGATTGCACGGATATCTATGTTAGTTTTGATGTGGACAGCCTCGACTCTTCCATTTCAAAAGGCACGGGAACCCCAGTTAGCAACGGTTTAAAAGAAAGAGAAGCAGAAGATCTTATAAGCAAATTTATGCAGAACAGGAAGGTTTGCTGCTTTGAAATAACAGAAGTAAATCCTACGCTTGATAAGGAAAACCTGATGGCAGAAATTGCATTCAATATTTTACAGCGCAGCGTAAATGTGCTGATGATGAATTAATCAACCTTTTTTCCGAGTAAGAAATATTTTAATTTTATGCGAAACATACTTTTCACCCTATGTGCTTTAATGCTGATTGCTACTGTTGAGGCGCAACAAAACGGTTACGTAAAAGCCCTTAATGAATACCAGCAAGCTTACCTGCAAAGCCATGAGGTAGTAAAAGGCAATGACAGGCAACTTGTCCATTTTTTTCCTATTGATGAACAGTTCAGGATATCGGCAACATTTACAAAACTGGAAGATACCAGCGGCTTGATTATGAAAACTTCCGGCACAAAGGATAAAAAATTCTTCCGGTACGGAAAAGCCTCGTTCTCCATACACGATACTGCCATTACACTTACCCTTTACCAGAGTGAGCAATTATTGGGTGACAGCGCTTACCAGACATATTTGTTTCTGCCCTTTACTGATCTTACCAGCGGCGAAGGCAGCTACGGCGGCGGCCGCTACATTGATATTGATATGGGTCGAATACGCAACAACAAAGTTGTAATTGATTTTAATAAGGCCTACAACCCCTACTGTGCATACGCTACAGGCTTTAACTGCCCCATTCCTCCAAGAGAAAATGATATGCCGGTTGCCATTAGTGCCGGCGAATTAGACTACGCCAAAAAACAATCTCACTAAAATTATTTCCATTTTCTGTGATTATTTCTACCTTCTGCGAATCATATTGTAAGGAGAACGCAAAACAGGTAAATGAATACTGCAACAGATAAGGCTGGCTTTGTTAAGTTGATTGAAGAGAACAAGGGTATTATCCTTAAGATCTGCGGTTCGTATTGCAACAATCCCTCCGACAGGGAAGATCTTGCGCAGGAGATCATCTACCAGTTATGGAAATCGGGTAAGAATTTTAATCCTGATTACAAGTTCAGCACCTGGATGTACCGGGTAGCTTTGAATGTGGCTATCAGTTATTACCGCAAAGAAAAAAAAGGGCCGCAACTTACGCCGGTGGAAGAATTGCATATTGACATAATTGAAGATACCACAGTGGACAATGAAAAAGAACGCAACCTGCAATTGCTGCAACAATTTATTGCTGAACTGAAACAACTTGACAAGGCGCTTATCCTGCTTTGGTTTGAAGACAAATCTTACAAAGAAATCGCCGATATCATGGGCATTACAGAAACCAATGTTGCCACCCGTATTAACAGGGTAAAGCAACAATTGAAAAATAAATTTGAAGTACATAAAACGAGTGAATGATGGAAGACAAACAATTAAACGAACTCTGGCAACAATACGATGCAAAGCTGCAGGAAGCACGTATCCTTAACCTGCAATCTTGGGTGTTGAATCTTCAGCAATTTGAGCGCCTTCAAAAAGAAAAAGCCAGCCGCAAACTGAGAGGTATTACCGGAATTAAGTTATTGGGCGTTGTACTGGGACTTGCCTGGAGCATTTTTCTGCTTTTCCTGGTTTGGCATTCCCTGCATTGGTCAAGAATATTTTTTGTGGTTTCGCTTACGGCCATTGCACTCATCACTTTATATGCCGTTATTATGTATGTTGGCCACCTGGCACTCATCAACCAGATTAACAACGAAGATGCGGTGCTGGCGCAGCAGGAAAAGATCAGCAGGTTGCAGGCCTCTACACTTCATGTTTGCCGCATACTGTTCCTGCAAATGCCGTTTTACTGTTTTTGGTTTATTACACCTGAAATGCTGCAGAACGAATGGTTGAAAAATTTGCTGATCACTTTACCCATCACCATTGGCTTTACATGGCTTGCTGTGTGGCTTTACCGGAATATTAGTGTTGAGAACACAGAAAAAAAATGGTTCAGGATATTGTTCAGCAGCCGGGAATGGACTTACCCGGTGAAAGCACTTAAAATACTTGGGGAAATTGAGGAATATAAAAGATCAGTTGTAGTAAACTAATCAGCTCTTCCTTGAAGGGTCTTTGGATTTCATCGCTTTTTTACGGCTGTATTTCAGCTTAAACTTTCGCATAAAGGCCATCATGTCTTCCAGGTCTTTGGCAGAAACAAGATTAATGGACAGCGCCATATCTCTACTGTTCTTGATTTCGGGGTTACGCATCGGGGTTATTAATTAACGGGGTTAGGATTATTTTACATACCCATCATTTCTTTTTTCTTTCTAAGGTTTGCCAAAGAAGGATCCATTTCTATGGCTTTATCGCACATTTGCTGGCCACGGTCTTTTTGTCCTTTTTTCTGGAAACATAAACCGGCCTGGTAAAGTGCCTTGCCGTCCTTCTCATCAATGGTCATTAGTTTCTGGCAGTACTCCAGAGATTTATCATATTGCTTTTGCTGGTAAAAGATCTCTGACATATCACGAAGTAAAACCGTGTTATTGGGTTTTCTTTTCAGTATACCCAGCAAAAGCGTTTCACCGCCTTCGTAATCTCCGGAATATAAAGATGCATATCCCAGGTTTTCGTTGAAATCGTTCTTTTGTTCATAACCATTTTCAGCGGCCTTTTTCAAAAGAGAAACGGCATTTTTATAATCGTTGTTATTATAATACAACAAGCCTAGTTCATACATCCAAACGGCTTTGCCGTCTTTCATGTTTACGGCTTTTTCGTACCATGGCACGGCTTTCTTGTACTCCTCCATATCCAGGTAATTGCGTGCAAGCGTGTAGGTAGCTTCCGCATCTGCAGGATTCTTCTTCAGGGCATTCAGCAAAGCTTTTTCGGCTGAAGCATAATCTTCCTGTTGGTAATAACTCATGCCAATGATGCGATCGGCATCTTCACAATCTTTGCACTTACGGGCAAACTCTATGGCTTTATCGTATTGGCGGTAATTGAAATACAGGGTAGTGAGTTCCTTTACTGCATCTTTATTGCCCGGTTGCAGCTCGTGTAATTTTGTGAAATTGTTTTTGGCTTTATCCGTTTTGCGCATTTCCAGCAGCACTTTTCCGTTAGCGAGATAGGCATCAGCGTGCTGTGGGTTGAAAGCGATCGCTTTTTCGAAAGCTTCGTTGGCTACCAGGTAACGCTTGGTTTCCTGTTCCTGTAATCCTTTATCGTAGTAGAATCCGGCACTATCTGTATTTTGGGCTATAGCAGCATTACAAGTTAAAATTGCTGTCGCCAGGAGTAAGTTTTTCATATTTAGCATTTCAGGCAATAACTATTCCATTAACGGAATATTATAGCTGCTAACGCCGGAATATTGATATTTATTTCACAAATTTTCTTTTTTTTATCAACCTGTTTGCAAACAAGCTGCTGGTTCATATAGTTTCCGGTGCCCCAGTAATCAGCACTATCGCTGTTAAATATTTCCTGCCATTCCGTTTTTCCCTTTATTTCAAAGGACCAGTCACGATGTGGCTTGCCCGTCATATTAAGAATAACCAGCAAGTCATCTTTGCGGTGGCGGCCTTTCCGCTTATACATCAGCACGCCCTCTTCCCGGTAATGGGTAGCCACCCATTCAAATCCTTTTGAATCAAACTGGTACTCGTGCATAGCCGGTTCGCTCTGGTACAGGTGATTCAATGCCCTTACTGTTTCCTGTAATTTATTATGAGAATCGAATTGCAATAAATCCCAATCCAGCTCTCCTTTATAATTCCATTCGGAAGTTTGGCCAAACTCGCATCCCATAAACAGCAACTTTGCACCGGGATGAGTAAACATGTATGTGTACAATAACCGCAGGCTGGCAAATTTCCCCCAATCATCACCTGGCATTTTATACAGCATCGGACTCTTGCCATGCACTACCTCATCATGGCTGATGGGGAGTAAAAAATTCTCGTCATAAAAATAATGCATGCTAAAGCTGATGTCGTTCTGGTGTAGCGGCCGGTGTTCTGGCAATTTTTTAAAGTACCGGAAAGTGTCGTGCATCCAGCCCATCATCCACTTCATGCCAAAACCAAAACCGCCTTCATGCACGGGTGTGGTTATCCCCGGCCAGTCAGAAGCTTCTTCAGCAATTGTTTGAATATCCGGAAAATCGCGGTAGAGAATAGTATTCATCCGCTTTAAAAAGTCGCTTGCTTCCAGGTTTTCGTTACCGCCATGTATGTTTGGCTCCCATTCTCCATCCTTGCGGGAAAAATCTAACCGAATGATAGAGTTCACCGCATCAACTCTTAAACCATCAGCATGATAATACTTCATCCAGAAATGTGCGCTGCTTATCAGAAACGACCGCACTTCTCCCCTGCTGTAATTAAATATATAACTGTTCCAGTCTGGGTGAAACCCTTTGCGCATATCGTTATACTCATAAGTATGTGTGCCATCAAATTTAAATAAGCCGTGTGCATCGTTGGGGAAATGTGAAGGCACCCAATCCAGTATCACGCCGATTTTGTGTTGGTGCAATTTTTCTACCAGGCGCTTAAATCCATCGGGTGTACCGAAGCGGGACGTAGTAGCAAAAAATCCGGTGCCCTGGTATCCCCAACTGCCATCGTATGGATGTTCCATTACGGGCATAAATTCAACATGGGTAAAGCCCATCGCACTTACATACGACACCAGCTTATCACTTAAAAAATCATAGGTATTATACCACTCTTCATTGTTTCTATCCGGGCGCATCCAGCTTGCGGGATGCACTTCATAAACACTCCAGGGAGCCTGTAATGAATTGTATTTTTTTCGGTTGTGCATCCAGTCTTGATCGTGCCAGTTAGTATCCAGCGTCCATGTGATGGAAGCAGTGCCAGGCCTCAGCTCCGCATACCTTGCATAAGGATCTGCTTTCTGTGTTTCTATCCCTTCAAAGCCTACCATATGGTATTTGTAAAGCAACCCGTTTGTTAATCGGGGAATGAATCCTTCCCAGATGCCCGAATGATCGAGCCGGACGAATAAAGGATGCAGCGAATGTTTCCAACCATTAAATTCCCCGATAACGGAAACGGCAGTTGCGTTGGGTGCCCACACAGCAAAGTAAAACCCTTCCGTATCCAGCAACTGCATGTGATGGCTGCCGAATTTTTCATACGCATCATGCATCATCCCTTCCTGAAAACGTTTAATGTTTTCATCATCAAACAGAGAATAATTCCACACATGTTTTGTGCTGTCAATAAAATGATTGTCTTCGTATGCCATTGTTAAGTTGTTATTACCGTTTAAAAATAATTAACTTTTACGTTAACTTTTTATAAGCTTTGTTTGCTGCCGAGAAAATATCCAACTATTTAATAATCTATTAAATGTACCAATAAACTAACCATATGCGATCAAAGTATTTACTCCTTTTACTGGCTGTTATATTCAGCCAATATTCCTTTAGCCAAAATGCAGGTAATTTAACCGGCATCATAAAAGATACCACCGAAAATAAACTGGTGGAAAACGCAGTAGTGGCCATTGTTTCGCAAGGCGACTCGATGCTGCTTCATTTTACCCGGACAGCTAAAGACGGCACTTATAGTTTGCCTGGCCCCGGCGCTGGTAAATATATTTTTATGGTTATGCACCCCAGCTTCGCAGATTATGTTGATGACATAACCTTGCAGGATGCCAACAAAAAAATGCCACTTATATCGCTAACGCCGAAGAGTAAATTATTAGAGGCAATCATCCTTAAAACGGGTACGCCCATCAGGATAAAAGGCGATACTACTATTTATACCGCAGACAGCTTTAAAGTAAGTGCAAATGCCAACGTAGAAGAACTACTTAAAAAAATGCCCGGCATACAGGTAGATAAAGATGGCAAAATAAAAGCCATGGGAGAATCGGTGGAAAAAGTATTGGTAGATGGCGAAGAGTTCTTTGGTGAAGATCCGGGGATGGCGGTAAAAAACCTGCGGGCCGATGCGGTGAAAGAAGTACAGGTGTTTAAGAAAAAATCTGAGCAGGCGGAGTTTACAGGTATAGATGACGGGCAAAGCAAACAAACCATCAACCTTAAACTGAAAGACAATAAACGATCCGGTTATTTTGGCAAGATTGACATGGCGGGCGGTTTATTAAAAAATATTGACGACCGGTACAATACCAACCTGATGTTTAGTTCCTTTAAAGGCAAGCGCAAATTATCTGCATTTATTCTTAATGGCAACACAGGGCAGGATGGCCTTAGCTGGCAGGATATGGAGAAATTTGGTGGCAACGATATGAATTTTGAAATGACGGACGAAGGTGGCATGATGTTCTTTAGTGGTGGCGGAGGCAGCTCAGATGGTGAGCCATATATTAATCCACAAAATGGTTTTATTACCAATACCAACGCCGGCCTTCAATACAATAACAAGTGGGGGAAAAACAGTTTGAACCTGTCGCCCAAATTCAACAGCCAGGTGTATGATAATAACCGAACCAATTTTTTACAGACCCAGATAAGGGATTCCATATTAAATCAGAACAGCCAGACCCAAACCCATATTAACCGGTATAATTTTAAGACAAAGGGTACATTCGACTTAAATATTGACAGCAGCAATAGTTTAAAACTTACGTTGAATGCCAATATTTATCATACCGAGAGTGAAGAACGCACCAATTCAATCACCACCGGCGAATCAGGCAATTTTAAAAACAGCAGCGATATCAATCAACAAAATAATTCAGATAAACAGTCATTCAGTAGCTCCCTGCTATACAAACATAAGTTTAAAAAAGACCGAAGGACGCTTTCCGTAAATGCCGACCTGGGCACGCTGAGTGCTGATGCAGGCAATTTCCTGCAGCAACAGTTTACTGACAACCAAAGCGGCGTAACTGAAATCAACCAGTTTAAAGACATCAGCAACAGTACTTCTAATGTTGCCACAAAACTGGTATACACTGAGCCACTTACTAAGAAATTCTCATTGGAAATAGGGCATGAACTTTCTTATACCAAGGGCAAGAATAACCAACAGACCTACAACTTTACCCCGGCTACCGGAAAATTTGATGAACGGGTTGATACCCTTTCCAACAATTTTAATCAACAGATTGTAACCAATAAACCCTATGCTAAAATTGCCTTTTCCAGCAAAAAAATAAAATACAATATCGGTATGGGCGTTGGATACACACATTTTAACCTGGATGATATATCGTTCAATAAAAGTTATGTGCGGGACTTTACGAACCTGTTTCCAAGTGCATTTTTGACCTACATTTATAAAAGTAACCACAGCCTGCGCTTTAATTACAATGGCCGCACTACTCAGCCAACCCTGAACCAATTACAACCTTTAAGAAACAATAATAACCCGTACAACCAGTATATCGGTAACCCGGACTTGAAGCAATCTTTTACCAATTCGTTTAACATAAGCCATAACGGCTACGATTTCCTGAAAGATCGCTGGATGTACCAGAGCCTGAACGTTCGTATGACCAGCAACGCTATTACAAATAACAGGATACTGGACCCGGTGACCGGCTTCACGATTATTCAACCAGTAAACACGGGTGGTAATTACAATATCAGCTTTTGGTCGGGGTTGGGTATGAAAATTAAAAAGCTGGACCTGAGAATGGATTTGAATCCCAACATCAATTATTCAAAATTTATAGAAGTAGTAAATGGGTTAGAAACGCCGATTAATAATTTAAGTACCGGTTTGAGGCTGAGCTTTTCAAAGTCGAAAGATAAAAAATACGATTTTAGTATTGGTGATAACTTCGAGTACACAAAAAACTCTAATAGCAGCAACAACAAATTTGCCGGCGCCCGCAATTCCTTTATCACAAATACACTAAACCTGAATGCAAAAGTGTATTACAAAAAGGTATGGGCATTAAGTTCAGATTTAGAATATATATACCGGCAGAAAACTTCAGACTTTAGCCAGGACCTTACCAACAAACTGTGGAATGCCCGCCTGGAGCGAACCTTTAAGAAGGATGAATTTACTGCTTACTTCATGGTAAGAGATATCCTTAACCAGAATATTGGCATCACCCGTAATTTTAACGGCATTAATTATTCTGAAGAAATCAATGACCGCCTGCAGCGCTACTTTATGGTTGGGTTTACCTGGAATTTTAAAAACAAGGCTCCAAAGGCCGAACAAAAATAATGATCACTATGAAACAATTTATAACAACTTTTGCAATTACATTACTTGCCGCAGGCAGTAGCCATGGGCAAACCTTCATTAGCAAGGCCAGCATAGAATTTGAAGTAAGGACTAATATTAAAAAAACAATGGGCACAGGGATGTGGGCCGATATGATGAAAGATAAAATGCCCGACTTTAAAACCGGCTATTACACCTATACTTTCGCCGACAGAAAGAGTATTTATAAATTTACCCGTTGGGATGATGCCACCAGTAAAATGCCACAGTTCCTGCGCTCTAATGAAGATGACAATACCTGGTATTTTGATTTTGATGCCAATAAGTTTTTAATGCAGAAAAATGTTTATGGCACCAAGTTCAATGTTGAAGATTCGATACCAACAATAAACTGGAAACTCTCTAATGAAAACAGGGTGATTGCCGGCTTCAATTGCCGGAAGGCTGAAGGCATTATTATGGATAGTGTGTATGTTTTTGCTTTTTATACGGATGAGATCATGATACCTGGTGGCCCCTGCTCTCTTAATGGATTGCCAGGAACAATTCTTGGGTTAACCATACCAAGGTTGTACACTTCCTGGATTGCTACCAAAGTGATGGTGAATGATGTAAATATAGCTTCGATAAAACCCACAACTGCCAAAAAGTATCTTACCCATAATGAGCTTACCAGCTTATTACTTGAAAGGTCAAAAGACTGGGGCAATTCTGATGACCCTGATTCTCAAAAGTGGGTTGACCAGTTTAAATGGAATGCTTTGTTATAAAAGAAAAAGCCGGAAATTTCGTTCCGGCTTTTTTATTAAACATATTTTATGCTGAGAAGTCGTTACCGATGGTAAACCCATCCGGCAGAACGGCCCGCTTTTTTACTACTACTATGCCATCCTTTACCGAATATAAACTATGGTCTGAATCAGGCAGGTGACTTCCACCTTTAATGATCACATTATTACCGATTCTGCAACCCTTGTCTACAATAACATTGCTGAGCACACTATTTTCCCCGATGCCCAGTTTAGGAATGCCCCTTTCGTAGTTATATGCTATTTCAGCTATGGTTTCATAGTAATCATTTCCCATCAAATAGCAACTGGTTAATACAGTACCCTCGCCTATCCGGCTTCGGATTCCAATAACAGAATTGGAAATTGATTTGGCCCTGATGATAGACCCCTCTGCAATGATGGTCTTATCCATATGCGTTCCGCTTATTTTGGCGGGCGGCAGCATCCTTGCCCGGCTGTAAACCATCTTCTGGTTGTCAAATAAATTGAACGGCGGTATATCCATGGTGAGCGCCAGGTTAGCTTCAAAGAAAGAATAAATATTACCGATATCCGTCCAGTAACCATCATACTGGCAACTCAGTACTTTATATTTGTCAATAGCGTCTGGTATGATCTCTTTTCCAAAATCTGTAGCATCTTTCTTTTCTTCATTCAGGAGGCTAAACAACAACTCCCGGTTAAATATATAAATACCCATGGAGGCCAGGTAAACCCTCCCCTGCTTTTGCATTTCGCTCCCGGTATCACTCTCCCACTCTGGCAGTAACTCCTTTGCCGGCTTCTCAATAAAAGAGGTTATACAATGTTCCCCATCAGATTTTAGTATACCAAATTCGGTTGCTTCCCTTTCCGCTACCGGTATGGTGGCAATGCTGATGTCAGCTTTACTCTCAATGTGTTTCTCCACCATTTCTACGAAATCCATTTGGTACAACTGGTCTCCGCTTAAAATCAGCACATACTCAAAATCGTTATTGTGAATATGCTTCAACGATTGGCGCACAGCATCCGCTGTTCCCTGGAACCATCCCGGACTGTCTGGAGTTTGTTCTGCAGCCAGTATATCTACAAAGCCCTTGCTGAAGCCGCTGAACTGGTAGGTGTTTTTAATATGCTTGTTAAGCGATGCCGAATTGTATTGCGTTAGCACAAAAATGCGGCTGATATCGCTGTTGATGCAATTAGAGATCGGAATATCTACCAGCCGGTACTTGCCGGCAATGGGTACGGCCGGCTTACTGCGGGATGCGGTTAATGGATATAAACGACTGCCTGCCCCTCCGCCCAGGATTACTGAAATTACTTTATTGCTTAGCATAATAACGGGTTTTTAAATAGAAGAATATAAATTAAGGTATTCCATTGCACTTTTTTCCCAGCTTGTTTCCTGTTCCATCATCGTCTTCCGCACTACCTGTAATGTTTTTTTATCTTTAAACAGTTCAATACACCTGCGCATGGCGTGGAGTACATCTTCTGCAGAAGCATGTATAAAACAAACGCCGTAACCACCTTCCTCACCAAAATCTTTTACCGTATCCTGCAGGCCGCCGGTTTTTCTTACTACCGGCACGGTGCCGTAACGCATAGCATAAAGCTGGTTAAGGCCGCATGGCTCTACCCTGCTCGGCATTAAAAGAAAATCTGCGCCAGCATACATCTGGTGACTCAGCTTTTCATTATAGGTGATCTGCGTATTGTAATAACCAACATGATTTCCTTCCATGCTGCTCAGGGCATGCTCTACTTCTTTATCGCCACTACCTAATATAAGAAAACTAAATTGATTTGGAAATGTCTGGAATGCTCTTGAAATAGTATAAGGCAATATATCCGCGGCTTTTTCCCCAACCAACCTGCCAATAAATACGAACAAAGGTAGTGTAGCATCAAAACCAAAATCGTCACATAGTTTTTGTTTATTCAACTCTTTACCTTCCTTATTATTTTTCAAAGCAAAATTGCTGAGGATATAAGTATCTGTTTCAGGATTCCATACTGCATAATCAATTCCATTGATGATGCCGATGCATTTGCCCGCTTCCATGCTAAATAACTGCTCCAACCCGTTGGCATTGTTCATAATCTCCTGCATATAACCTGGGCTAACGGTTGTTACCCTTTTGGCACATTTTATTCCGCAGGCCAGCGGGTTGAGAGTATTGTTCCAATCGAGCATACCCCATTTCCAAGTATCCCATGCGGGGATGTAAGTTGCCTTGCCCCAATCCATCCAGCCCTGGTACTGTGCATTATGAATAGTAAGCACGGTAGGAATTCCGCCAAGGTGCTGGTATGCAAAACAGTGTTGCATCATAAATGGTATCAGCGCAGTGTGATGATCGTGCACATGCACAAGATCTGGCTGGTGCTGCCAGTTGCTTAGCCAGTCTACTACTGCAATCTGAAAAGCAGTAAACCGCTCCGAATCATCGTCATAGCCGTAAATTTTCTCCCGGTCAAACAATCCATAAATATCCACACAATACAAATCAAATCCCAGCTTATTCGTTTTTTCCTTTATGATGGTATAGTCATACCTGGTATTGCCCATCCCGATGTTTCCCTTGTGTGTTACTTCCCATTCATTTTCCATTAAAAAACGGGTGCGATGCATGGGTACCACTACTTTAGCAAAATGACCTAAAACCTGTTGGTACTTGGGCAAAGCTCCTACTACATCAGCAAGTCCGCCAGCCTTGGCCATGGGATAACATTCAGCACTTACATGTATTATCTCCATTAAATAAATTGAAGTTTGTATGAGAGTTTAAATTAAGCAGGATTTCTTTACCAACAAATTAAAGTTGCAAAATTTTTCATGTTCGCTATTTTAATCTACATTTATCTCTTAACATAAACTTCATTTTCGCATGCCACAAACTACACCAACTGTTAAAGCCACCAATTGGGCACAATTCGGAACACTGATAAGTGTTTTTTTCTTTTGGGGCTTTGTTGCTGCCAGCAACGATATTCTTATCCCTGTGTTTAAAGAGGCGTTTAATCTTTCGCAGGCGCAAAGCCAGATGGTATCTCTTGCCTTTTATGTGGCATATACAGTAGGTTCTATCATTTATTTTGTCATTTCCAAATTCACCAAGGGAGATCTGCTGAATAAGATTGGCTATAAAAATGGTATTGCTATCGGTCTCATTATTTCTGCCTTGGGTACCTTATTGTTTTACCCTGCGGCAAATAATGCGTCCTTTACTTTAATGATCTCCGGGCTCTTTATCGTGGGATTGGGTTTCTCATTACAACAGATTGCTGCCAACCCGTTGGCTATTGTTATGGGAGATCCCGCAACAGGATCGCAGCGGCTGACCATGGCCGGTGGTATAAATAATTTTGGTACTACCATTGGGCCCCTGCTGGTAAGTATCGCTATTTTTGGAAGTGTTTCTGCGGGTTCTTCAGAAGCAAGTATTGAGAGTGTGAAGATACCTTACCTTACCCTCGGCGTGGCATTTGTGCTGGTTGCTATCTTCCTTAAATTTTCGAATGTTCCAAATAAAATAGACCTTGATGAGGTGGCTAAAGAAGAAACGGTTGAAGTGGATAAACTGGTTACCAGGGCTTCCGCATTTCAATACCCACAGTTAATAATGGGTATGATAGCCATCTTTGTGTATGTAGGCGTAGAAGTATCTACAGCAAGTAACCTGCCGGCATACCTGGAGCAGTACCTGGATATTTCTACCGAAAATGTGGCTCCATTTATTTCACTCTACTGGGGTAGTTTAATGATTGGTAGATGGACCGGAGCCGTAGGCGCATTCGGTGTTAAAAAGAGCACCAAAAAGATGTTGAGTTTCTTTATGCCTTACCTGGCATTTGCAGTAGTGTTGTTGGTTAATAAAATTGCCAATCATGACATTACTCCTTTTTACGTGTACGGGTTGGTGATAGCTGTAATGATAGCTTGCGACATTTTAAGTAAAGGCAACCCTGTTAGAATGCTTATGATATTTTCATTGGCTGGTATAGTAGCACTTTGCGTTGGCATTTTTGCATCAGGTATGACGAGTGCTTACGCATTTATTAGTGTGGGACTTTTCTGCAGTACTTTATGGCCTTGTATTTTTACCATTGCTGTTGCCGGCCTCGGCAGGCATACCGGCCAGGGCAGCAGTTTGCTTATTATGATGATAATGGGTGGTGGTATTGTAAGCTGGCTACAAGGCGTAGTTGCAGATAATATTGGTATACAACCAAGTTATATTGTAGGTATCCTGTGTTTTGCCTACCTGGCTTTTTATGCATTTAAAGCCAAGTCTATTTTAGGAAGCCAGGGTATTGATTTTGATAAACTGAACGCAGAAGGCGGACATTAAACAACTGCAAGCATGAAAAAAGGATTAAGAGTAGGAATTGATATTGGCGGAACTACCACAAAATTTGGTATTGTAGATTGGGATGGTAACATCCTTGAGCAGGACCGGTTGCCTACGAGTGACAATGATAAGGTGGAAGATTTCATCAATGACCTGTATGATAAATTAAATCCCATGATTATAAAAGCCGGTGGTGTAGATAAATTCACCGGCATTGGTATGGGCGCACCTAATGGAAATATTTATACCGGCACCATTGAATATGCTCCCAATTTAAAATGGAAAGGTATCATCCCAATTGCCAGCCAGGTGAGTAAAAAGTTTGGCTTGCCCACAAAACTTACCAACGACGCAAATGCTGCAGCCATGGGAGAAATGATGTATGGCTGCGCCAGGAACATGAAACATTTTATTACCATAACCCTTGGCACAGGCGTAGGTAGCGGTATTGTTATAGACGGAAAGATGGTTGTTGGTCATGATGGTTTTGCCGGTGAACTGGGCCATACAATTATTCGTCCTGGCGGAAGAACCCATAAAAGTACCGGCATGAAAGGAAGCCTGGAGGCTTATGCTTCGGCTACTGGTGTTCGTGAGACTGCCCTGGAAATGCTGAGTGAATATCCTGAGCGTGACAGCCTGTTACGCAATTACAGCATTAAAGACCTTACTAGTGAATCAGTTTATGATTCGGCAATGAAAGGTGACAGCATTGCCAACGAAATATTCAAATTCACAGGGCAGATATTGGGAGAATCATTGGCTAATTTTATCATGTTCTCTTCGCCGGAGGCCATTGTATTATTTGGTGGGCTTACCAAGGCTGGAGATCTCTTGCTGAAACCAACCCGTAAACACATGGAAGCAAACCTGCTTCCCATTTTCCAGGACAAAGTAAAATTATTGTTTAGCGAGCTGAAGGAAGCGGATGCTGCCATACTTGGTGCCAGTGCATTGGTAGATTGTGAAATGTAGGGTTACTTTCAATTAACTAAACAAAAAAGCCATCGACATATGCCGGTGGCTTTTAATTTTAAATATTCGGTACGATGCCGGCTGCTATTTTATTTTGATGACGGGGCGTAATTTATACCCGCCATTTTCTTTCTTGATAGAAAGTGCCGCATCAAAATCTATTAAAATTGTTTGTAGTGTGGCCTGCTGCTTCTTATTTATTTTAATCTTCAATCCACTTTCGCCACCGCTTGGTATTGTTAGCGGATGAGATATCCCAAAGGTATCAACCACCCTGTTGTTTGAACCCAATACCAGGCGTATCTATTTTATATATCCTACAGGCACCGGCCCGGTGGCCAATAATGTATCTACGCCGTTTT
>JBBSKH010000051.1:0-25711 GCA_038256495.1 Chitinophagales bacterium | reverse complement strand
CAGGAAAACTTCGGGGTGTGGTTTACTTGTTGCCACATCATCGGCGGTAACAATGGCTTTAAAATACTGCTTCACCGGAATATTATCGAGCACATAATGTACATTAAAAGGACTGGCGGCGGTACCAATAGCCATGGCAATATTGCCTGCTGTAGCTTTTGCCAAGAAACTATCCAACCCGGCAATCAGTTGCAGGTGCGGCCGGTAGGCTCCCTGGTATTGTTGTTCTTTTTTTAATGACCAGGCTGCTACTTCTTCAGCAGTATATTTTTCGGTACCAAACAATCGTTCAAACAACTCCTCATTTTTTCCATACATATGGCTTTTTGTTTCCTCCATGCTTATTGTGTGACCGATTCCGTTGTTCAGAATATCGTGCCAGGCAATCTCATGATAATGCATATCATCTATCATGGTGCCATTCATATCAAATAAAAAAGCATTTGCCTTCATCTCTAACGTTATTTGTAAATGAAAAAATGATCGTCGCATTAGGTTACACCAGGCAGCAACGATCATTTATAATTTTTTGTATTAGAAACTCCCAATCCAAAACGAAATACCAAACTAAAAACTCCATTCATAATTCATAATTCAACATTCATAATTCCCTAAGCTTTCCCATGACATTGCTTAAACTTCTTCCCACTACCACAAGGGCAAGGATCATTGCGGCCGATCTTTGGCTCTACCCTTATCGGCTCCTGCCTTACAGGTTCAGAAGGATCGAAATAGTCATTCTCGTTGGCGGCATAATCGCTTCCCGCAGCATCAATGGCGGCTTTGTTCTCCCGCATTTTGCTCATATCAGTTTTGCGTTCACGCCCTTCCTTAATGTTGCCTGTTTGTGTTTGCTCAATGGGTATAGATGCATGGCTAAGGAAACCAACAATATCTTTGTTCACCTGGTCATCCATTTGCTTAAAGGCATTAAAGGCTTCAATCTTATATATCACCAGCGGATCCTTTTGCTCGTAGCCTGCAGTCTGCACACTCTGGCGCAGGTCATCCATAGAACGAAGGTGTTCTTTCCACGCATCATCAATCATCGCAAGGGAAATACTTCTCTCCAAAGAGCTGCCCAGTTCCATTCCGTTAGTGGCAAAATATTTATCAAGGTTGGCCAATGCCTGTATGGCTTTTTTACCATCGGTAAAAGGTACTGCTACATTTTCAATATGATTGCCCTGCTCTTTGCGGATGTTGGTGATGATGGGCATGGTTTGTTGAGCCAATGCCTCTTTCTTATTATTGTACTGCGTTATCGCTTCGCTGTATAATTTTTCAACAAGGCTGTTGGTATTGTCTTTAGATAATTCTTCGGCAGTAATGGTTGTATCAATTCCATAATGCATGATTACCGCCAGCTTAAAGCCTTCATGATCTTCTGTTTCTTTAAACCCGTAAATCAAGCCATCGGCTACTGAATAAAAAGAGTTGTCAAGATCAAGCGCCAGCCTTTCGCCAAACAATGCGTGGTGACGTTTGCCATATACCACAGTACGTTGCTTGTTCATCACATCATCATACTCCAGCAATCGCTTACGGATGCCAAAGTTGTTCTCCTCTACTTTCTTCTGTGCTCTTTCAATACTTTTGGTGATCATACTATGCTGAATCACTTCTCCTTCCTTGTATCCCATCCTGTCCATCAGGCTGGCAATTCTTTCGCTGCCAAACATACGCATCAGGTCATCCTCCAGCGATACAAAAAAGTTTGAACTACCGGGATCTCCCTGCCTGCCCGCACGTCCACGTAACTGCCTGTCTACACGGCGGCTTTCGTGGCGCTCTGTACCAAGGATGGCCAAACCACCTACTTCTTTTACGCCGGGGCCCAGCTTAATATCCGTACCACGACCGGCCATATTGGTGGCAATGGTAACGGCTCCTGCAAAACCGGCTTCTGCCACTACTTCCGCCTCACGGCTGTGTTGTTTTGCGTTCAATACATTATGAGGAATATTCTTTTGCTTCAGCATCCTGCTGAGCAATTCACTTACTTCTACCGAAGTAGTACCCACCAATGTTGGGCGGCCTTCCTTCCTGTTCACTTCTACCTGCTCAATAACGGCCTTGTATTTTTCCCGCTTGGTTTTATACACCATATCCTGGTCATCTTTCCTTATAACTTTTACGTTGGTAGGAATAGATATCACATCTAATTTATAGATGCTCCATAATTCTGCAGCTTCTGTTTCGGCAGTACCCGTCATACCACACAATTTGTGGTACATCCTGAAAAAGTTTTGCAGCGTAACCGTTGCATAGGTTTGTGTGGATGCTTCGATCTTTACATTTTCCTTTGCTTCAATTGCCTGGTGCAGGCCATCACTATAGCGGCGGCCTTCCATAATACGACCGGTTTGCTCATCTACAATTTTTACTGCTTCATCAATTACCACGTACTCTACATCTTTTTCAAACAAGGTATAAGCCTTCAGCAATTGTTGTACGGTGTGTATGCGGTCTGCCTTTAAAGCATATTCGTTGATGAGGTTTTCTTTACGCTGCAGTTTTTCTTCAGCTTCCAAATCCGTCTTATCAATCTCGCTAAGCTTGGTGGCTATGTCTGGTAAAATAAAAAATTCAGGATCTTCACCCTGCCCGGTGATGAGGGTAATACCATTGTCCGTCAGTTCAACCTGGTTATTTTTTTCATCAATAGTGAAGTATAATTCGGTATCCACCTTTGGCATTTCTTTTTGCTGATCTGCCAGGTAATAGTTTTCTGTTTTTTGCAATTTCACCCGCATGCCCGGTTCACTAAGGAACTTTATCAAAGCGCTGTTCTTAGGTAAACCACGGTGGGCACGAAACAAAGACAGTCCGCCATCTTTGGGATCATCGTTGCCATCTGCAATTTTCTTCTTTGCATCAATCAGGTATTGGTTAGTAGCTTTTTTCTGTACCTCCACCAGTTTTTCAATCCTGCCCTTCAGGTCGAAAAACTGCTGGGTGTTATCGCTGTGACCAACCGGTCCACTAATGATGAGCGGCGTACGGGCATCATCTATCAATACACTATCCACTTCATCCACCATGGCAAAATGATGTTTGCGTTGCACCATCTCATCAGGAGAATGCACCATGTTATCCCTCAGGTAATCGAAACCAAATTCGTTGTTGGTACCATAAGTAATATCGGCGTTGTAGGCATTGCGACGGGCATCGCTGTTGGGCTCATGTTTGTCAATACAATCAACCCTCATACCCAGCCATTCAAAGATGGGACCGTTCCATTCGCTATCCCTGCGGGCCAGGTAATCGTTCACGGTCACAATATGCACGCCTTCGCCTGCCAATGCATTCAGGTAAGCAGGCAAAGTACTAACAAGCGTTTTACCTTCACCTGTTGCCATCTCGGCAATCTTACCATCATGCAACACGGCACCACCAATCAACTGTACATCGTAGTGTACCATGTTCCAGGTGATGATTCCGCCGGCAGCAAGCCAGGTATTTTTATAATGGGTAGTATCTCCTTCTATGGTTATGTGAGAGCGCTTGGTGGCCAGTTCCCTGTCAAGGTCGATGGTTGAGGCTGTCATCACCGCATTCTCTTTAAACCGGCGACTCGTTTCCTTTACCACGGCAAAGGCTTCTGGTCTTATATCGTTCAACACTTCTTCTATCTTGTTATCCCGATCTTTCTTTAGCTCATCTATTTCTTTATAAATACCATCCCTTCCATTAATGTCAGTCACAGGGAGGCCTTCTGCGTCATTCTGTTTGGCTACAATGGTTTGGTCAATTTCTTTCAGGTGAGTTTTAATACGGTCTTTAAACTCCACCGTTTTGTTACGTAACTCGTCGTTGCTCAAGGATTGAAACTGGGAGAAGAATTCGTTGGTTTTAGTAACTATCGGGGCCAGTTGTTTTACGTCTTTCTCGCTTTTGCTGCCACCAAAGATCTTGGAAATGATTCCTAACATAAATATATATTATTGTAAATGCTTTAATTTGTTTCTAGTGCCTTATCAGTCAAATTTAATGCTACGCATATCCAATGGCCAAAATGACAGGGGGGCAAAGGTACAAAGAAGTATATTTAACTGTAAGCTGAATTAATTGTAATATATAACTGACAAACAGTACGCATGGATATGCAGCTATCGTGTTAATGGATACACATCAGGATTAATTAATAAGGTACATTCCTATACTGTTAGCTCCAATATTAAAAAGCAGTCAAAATTTTACGGCTTAGGGCTGTTAAGCTGCAATTGAATTTTAATCCTTTTGCCCTACCTTTGCCGCTCTTAAAAAGGGCCTGGCAATACAACCAACTTTCCGGGCCCGAAAAACAAAACAGTTACTACAATGAGCGGTGCATTAAAAGAGGTAAGAAACAGGATTACGAGTGTACAAAGCACTCAACAGATAACCAAAGCCATGAAAATGGTGAGTGCGGCAAAATTGCGCCGTGCACAGGATGCCATTACTCAAATGCGCCCTTATGCCCAAAAGCTGCAGGAAATGCTTAGCAATATTGTAAGCAGCAGCGATGGTGATGTGCAAATGGCTTTGGCAGCAGAACGCCCCGTAGAAAAAGTATTGATCATTATTGTTACCAGCGATCGTGGTTTATGCGGTGGTTACAACAGCAACCTGATAAAACTTGCCAAGCAGGTAATAAATGACAAATATGCCGCACAGTTTGCCAAAGGAAATGTGCAGGTATTGCCAATTGGCAAAAAGGCCTATGAGCATTTTACCAAGAACGGTTTTAAAGTTGTAAATAATTTTTGGGATATTTTCACAGGGCTTAGTTTCGAAAAAGTGCAGGCTGCTGCACAATATGCCATGGATGCATTTGCCAATAAAGAAATAGATGCAGTAGAACTGGTATACAGCGAATTCAGAAATGCCGCAACACAGGTATTTATTGCAGAACCTTTCCTCCCTGTACAAAAGGTAGTAAACACCGGCAGCAATAAAAAAGCTGATTTCATTTTTGAACCAGGAAAAGAAGTATTGATTGCTGAGCTGATGCCGAAGATCCTGAACACCCAGCTTTTTAAAGCGGTATTGGATGGCAATGCCAGCGAACATGGCGCCCGGATGACGGCCATGGATAAGGCAAGTGATAACGCCAACGAATTATTGAAATCGCTGAAGATAAGTTACAACCGTGCAAGACAAGCGGCCATTACAACTGAGTTGACTGAGATTGTAAGTGGTGCAGCGGCGTTGCAAGGGTAAACCCCTAACCCCTACCTGTCCCGGCTTAGTCGGGAAAGGGGAACCGGGCATTCTAAACACTAAACATAAATGCCCCTTTAGGGGTTTGGGGTATGGAAATAGGAAGAATCATTCCACATATAGAAGCGCTTATCTTCGCCAGCGACAAACCATTATCGCCTGTGGAACTTACGGAGTATGTGAACAGCGCCTTGGGATTTATTGAAGATCGCAGCAGCCAGGAGCAGGTGGAAGCTGCCATTGAAGGCATCAAAGAAAAATACGATGCTGATTTTTATGCTTTTGAATTAAAGCAAAGCGGTGGCGGCTGGCAGTTCCTTACAAAACCAGAATACCACAAAACCGTTGCCCTTATTAACGGTGATAAATTCATAAAAAAATTATCTACAGCAGCATTGGAAACCCTGGCCATCATTGCTTACAAGCAGCCGGTTACCAAGAGCGAAATGGAAAGCATCCGCGGTGTAAATTGCGATTATGCTGTGCAGAAACTGTTGGAAAAAGACCTCGTGATCATCTCCGGCAGAAATGAAGATGCGGTTGGCAAGCCTTTGATATATGCTACTTCCAGGAGTTTCATGGATTATTTCGGCATTAATAGTCCGAATGATTTGCCAAAGATAAACGAGGTGTTGATGGAAGAATATGCAAAAGCTACTGCCATAAGCGAAGAATCCATTGCAACTGAAGCTGCAGAATTAGAACTGCCGCTCACCGAACCCATAGTATCTCCTTTTACAGAAGACGAAAATATTGACCTCGAACCCATAACTGAGGAAGGCAGTATTGAGGAAGACGTAGATTTGCCAATAGACGAGGATGCGTCATTGCCTGAAGCAAACGAGGAGGAAACAGAAGCAAACGAAGAAGACATACCTGAAGATAGTGAGGCCTTAACTGCGGAAACTGCGGAAAACTTTAGCGTAGATCAGGATGACCTGGAAGATGAAGAAAAGATAAAGGAAAACAACGATTCCGGCGAAGCCTGATAAAATTGAATGACAATTTATTGAAGGCAACCATTAATTGGATGCCTTTTTTATTATACCACCAATATAAAAAAAACATGCCCAGTCTTACATCACAACAACTGAAAGACATAGCCGCAACATTTGGTACACCAGTTTATGTGTACCATACTGAGAAAATAACGGAGCAGTATCAAAAGCTTAACAATGCGTTTAGCAAGTGCGACAGCAGGATATTTTATGCCTGTAAATCGCTCACCAATATAAATATACTTAAGCATATTCTTTCCCTGGGTGCTTCGCTTGACTGTGTAAGCATTTACGAAGTAAAGCTGGGCCTGATGGCGGGTTTTACCAAAGAAAATATTTTATACACCCCCAACTGTGTTGACCTTGATGAGATATTGCAGGCCAAAGAACTAGGTGTAAATATCAATATTGATAGTATTTCTATTTTAGAACAGTTCGGCAATAAATTCGGCAACAGTTATCCCGTTTGCATCCGGCTTAATCCGCATATTATGGCTGGTGGTAATTTTAAAATTTCCACCGGGCATGTAGACAGTAAGTTTGGCATTTCCATTCACCAGATGCGGCATATAGAAAGGGTAGTTAAAACCACCAAACTAAATGTAGAAGGCGTGCACATGCACACCGGCAGCGAAATAAAAGACATCAATGTTTTCTTAATGGGGCTTGATGTAATGTTCAGCATGGCAGAACATTTTCCTAACCTTAAATACATCGACCTCGGTAGTGGTTTTAAAGTTCCCTACCAGCCCGGTGATGCCGAAACAGATGTAGACTTGCTGGGCCAGAAAGTAACAGAAGCATTTGCAAAATTCAAAAAAGATACCGGCCGTGATCTGCAGGTTTGGTTTGAACCCGGAAAATATCTGGTAAGCCAATGCGGTTATTTTGTGGTAAAGGCCAACGTTATTAAGCAAACACCGGCAACGGTTTTTGTTGGCGTGAATAGTGGCTTCAATCACCTCATTCGCCCAATGATGTATGAGGCTTACCATCATATTGAGAACATCAGTAATCCCAATGGCACCGAACGCATCTACACCGTGGTGGGCAACATTTGCGAAACCGACACTTTTGCCTGGGACCGCACCATCACCGAAGCAAGGGAAGGCGACCTGCTGGTATTTTATAATGCCGGCGCCTACGGCTTCGAAATGAGCAGCAACTTCAACAGCCGCCTGAAGCCTGCAGAAGTAATGGTAACTAACGGCGAAGCAAAACTGATAAGAAGAAGAGACGAGTTTGAAGACTTATTAAAGAACCAGGTGTTGTAACCTGTTACAAATAAAAATTTGTGAAGCCTCCGTTTAAGACGGGGGCTTTTTATTTTTCAATAAATTAACATGCTAATAAAAGCTAGGTTTGTACATGTAAGAAAATCTTACAACATTTATAGTATTATACAAAACAACCCACTTTTATGTACGAAATGTTCCGAACCACCACGGTAACCACAAGATCCTTAATAATATTGTTGTCGCTCACCTTGCTTGCCTCCTGCAGTAAAAAAAATGCAGGCTGGAAATCAGTTGATCCTGCCTATGCCAAATACGTGGAAGCCTACACTACCGGTATCATTTCTAAAACATCCGCCATAAGAGTACAGCTCTCCGGCAACAGCAGCACTACGCATACTGTTGGCCAGGAAGTAAAAGAGAAACTGTTTAAATTATCACCTTCGGTAGATGGCAAAACGGTTTGGATTGACGCCCACACCATCGAATTTAAACCCACCAAAAACCTGGAAGCCGACAAGTTGTACGAAGTAACTTTTCAATTGGGTAAAGTAACCGATGTGCCCGGCAAGTTTAAAGAACTGGTTTTTAATTTTCAAACCATTCAACCGGCATTTAAAGTAACCAACACCGGCCTGCGCAGCAGCGGCGATAAAGAACATATGTTCCTGGAAGGCAATTTACAAACTGCCGACGCTGAAGAACCAGCCAAAGTACAACAGTTGCTGGTAGCCAGTTTGCAGGAGGCAGCACTTAAAATAACCTGGGAACACAGCAACAATAACAAGGCCCACCGCTACCGGGTAGATGGCATCACCCGCAGTAAAAAAGAACAACTACTCCTGCTGCAATGGAATGGCAAAGCGTTGGATATTGAAAACAAAGGCCAGGATAAACTTGCAGTACCAGCCGTTGGCGATTTTAAATTATTAAATGTAGTGGCGGTAAACGAATCGCAGCAATACGCTTCTGTTCAGTTTAGCGATGCGCTTGCCGTGGGTCAGGATCTTAGCGGCCTCATAACCATCAGCAACCAGGAGGAACCTGCCTATACCATCAATGGCAGCGAGGTAAAATTATTTGCCAGCGGGCAACTGGAAGGCAACTTTACCGTGTTTACCAATGCAGGTATTCAAAACAAATGGGGGCAAACCCTGTCGGGAAATTTTACTTCCAGCATTGTTTTTGAAAATAGGAAACCTTCGGTGAAGATTCAGGGCAAAGGCAATGTTCTTCCAACCAGCGGCAAACTGGTATTACCATTCGATGCCGTTAACCTGGCCGCAGTTGATATCAGTATCCTGAAAATTTATGAGAACAATGTGCCACAGTTTTTTCAGCAAAACAGCTTCGGCGGCGATAATGAATTAAGAAGAGTAGCTAAACCCATCGTGCAGCAAACACTACGCTTAGATGATGACAAAACACTTGACCTGCATGTGAAGCAACGGTTTTCTTTAGACATCGATAAGTTCCTGAAAACAGAGCCTGGCGCTATTTACACGGTAACGATCGGCTTCCGGCCTGAGTATTCTTTATACAGCAAAACTGGTGTTGATACAACCGCCAATGATGACAATGAAGACGATTATTACAACGAAGGATACTACGGCGAAAATAACAATGGCAAAGATAACTATGACAGTTTCTGGGATCGTTATGATAACTATTATCCTTACGGTTACAGTTGGGAAAAACGTGATGATCCTGCCAGCCGGTCATATTACAACAAAGACCGTTGGTCCACCCGGAATATCATCGCCAGCAATATTGGCCTTACAGCAAAGCGTGGTACCAACAATAGTTTGCTCGTTGCCGTTAGCAATATTCTTACCACCGAACCTATGGAAGCGGTAGAACTGGATATACTGGATTACCAGTTGCAGGTTATTGGTAAAACGGGTAGCAGCAATGAAGGTTTCGCATCAGTTGACCTGAAACAAAAGCCCTACCTGCTGATTGCCCGCAAAGGCGATGAGCGGGGCTACTTGAAATTAGATGACGGAAGTGCCCTGCCGCTCAGCAGGTTTGATGTAAGTGGAGAAGAAATTAAAAATGGTATAAAAGGATTTATTTATGGGGAACGAGGCGTATGGCGTCCGGGCGATAGTTTGTTTTTAAATTGCATCATTGAAGACAAGTCTGGCAACCTGCCTAAAGATTTTCCGGTGGAGTTTAGTTTGTATACACCGCAGGGACAACTGTTCAGGAGTGCGGTGCAAACTAACAGCATGGATGGATTTTTTGTGTTTAAAACAGCAACGGAAACAAGCTCCCCTACCGGCAACTGGCTGGCTCGGGTAAAAGTGGGTGGTGCCGTTTTTGAAAAGCGCATCAAGATAGAAACGGTAATGCCTAACAGACTAAAAATAAACCTCGATTTTGGAAAGGATGCCATCCTGGGCACGGCCAATCAACCGGCTGGAAACCTTGATGCAGCCTGGTTATTTGGTAGCCCTGCCCGCAACCTGAAAGCCAAGGTAGACGCTTCTTTGTATGCAAGAAAAACAGCATTTCCCAAATTTGCGGGCTTCGAATTCGACAATCCCACAACAGATTACAGTACCCAAAGCAAAACCCTGTACGAGGGTACGCTAGATGAGAACGGGCAAACAACTATTCAACCTGCATTTGAAATGGACGAGAGTGCGCCGGGTATGCTTACCGCCAACCTGCTCGTAAAAGTGTTTGAGCCGGGCGGCAGTTTCAGCGTAAATAATATGACCATTCCTTACAGCCCGTATAAAACCTATGCCGGTATAAAAATGCCCGCCGGCGAAAAACCTTTTGATTATCTGCTATCCGGCAAAAAACATACAGCACAAATAATTGATGTAGATGCCAATGGCAACCTTGTGCCCGGCAATACTAACATGGAGATTCAGTTCTACAAAATTCAATGGCGTTGGTGGTGGGATGAATATGGAGACAACCTGAGCAATTTTACCCAAAACAGCTACAATAAGCTTATTAAAAAAGAAGACATCACACTAACTAACGGCAGGGGTGAATGGCAGTTTGGCACCACGGCGCAGGAATGGGGACGCTATCTTGTGTTAGTGAAAGATAAGACTAGTGGTCACACAACAGGGTCTGTTTTTTATATTGATGAACCCGGCTGGCAAAGCCGTTCTGGCCAGGAAGAACAAACCGCTGCTTCCATGCTTTCCTTCAGCAGCGATAAAGAAAAATACCAGGTGGGCGAAGATGTGGTGCTAACCATTCCATCTGCAAAAGGTGGCCGTATGCTGGTAAGCCTGGAAAACGGTAGCAAGGTGATTAAAAATTTCTGGCAGGAAACAACGCAGGGACAAACAAAAGTGAAATTCCGCACCGACCTGGGTATGGCGCCTAACCTTTACGCCACAGTAAGTTTGTTGCAGCCCCATGCCCAGAGTATCAACGATCTTCCCATCAGGATGTACGGCACCATACCCATTTTTATAGAAGATAAAAGCACCATCTTGCAACCGGTGATTAATGCGCCTGCTTCCATAAGGCCCGAGCAGGCAACAGCCATTACCGTTAGTGAAACCAATGGAAAGGAAATGACCTTCACGCTTGCCGTGGTAGATGAAGGTTTGCTTGATCTTACAAGATTCAAAACCCCTGATCCTCATGGGGCATTTTATGCCCGTGAGGCGTTGGGTGTAAAAAGCTTCGATCTTTTTGATTATGTGATTGGCGCCTGGGGCGGCGACCTGGAACGCATCCTCACCATTGGAGGAGATAATGATGCCGGCCCCTTGAACCAGAAAACGGCCAACCGCTTTAAGCCGGTGGTGAAATACCTCGGGCCATTCCATTTAAAAAAAGGAGAAAAGCAAACATTGCGTTTTACGATGCCGGCATACATTGGCTCAGTAAGGGCAATGGTAGTAGCAGCACAGGATGGCAGCTACGGCAGCGCAGAAAAAACGATCGCAGTAAAAAAACCGCTGATGGTATTGGCCACGGTTCCAAGGGTGTTATCGCCGGGCGAAACCATTCAATTGCCAGTAACTGTTTTTGCCATGGAAAACAATATTCGCAATGTGAACGTAAGCCTGCAAAGCAATGCCTACTTTGAAGTGCTGGACAATGCTTCGCAAAATATGCAGTTCACACAAACCGGTGACCAGTTGGCTTACTTCAATGTAAGGGTGAAGGATGCCACCGGCATTGGTAAAGTAAAAGTTATAGCAAGCTCGGGCAATGAAAAGGCCAGCGATGAAGTAGAACTAAACATCAGCAACCCAAACCCGGTAATTAGCAATGTGCAGCAGGTAACCCTGGCGCCGGGCCAGCAATGGCAGGCAACTGCCAATGCCATTGGCATTGCCGCCAACAGTTCGGGTGCGCTGGAAATATCTTCCATTCCATCTTTGAACCTTCAGAAAAGACTGGGCTACCTCATCAGTTATCCTCATGGCTGCCTTGAGCAAATAACATCGGGTGCCTTTCCGCAACTGGTATTAAAACAACTGACCGACCTGGACGATTACCAGAAGGTGAGCATAGAAAAAAATGTAAAAGCAGCCATCGGAAAACTGCTGAATTTCCAGCGGCCAGATGGCGGTTTTAATTACTGGCCCGGCAGCAATGAACCAAACGAATGGGGAAGTTCCTATGCCGGCCACTTCTTGCTGGAGGCTAAGAACAACGGCTTTTATGTAAGCGACCAGATGCTGCAGCAATGGAAAAATTTTCAAAAAGGCAAAGCCAACAGTTGGGCCCCGTCCACCAGTAATTTTTATGGTGGCGATCTGTCGCAGGCTTACCGGTTGTATACATTGGCACTCGCAAAAGCCCCGGAACCAGGCGCTATGAACAGGCTGAAAGAATTTAAGTACCTATCGCCGGAAGCCAAGTGGCGGCTGGCGGCTGCCTACCAGTTAGCTGGCCAGGCAACAATAGCGCTGGATCTTACCAGCGGCCTGCCTGTTAGCTTTGAACAAAGATCTACTCCGGGCTTTACTTTCGGTTCTGCCCTTCGTGATCAGGCGATGGTATTAGAAACCCTCACCCTGATGGGTAGCCGCAACAAAGCCGCCAGTTTGCTGGAAACGGTTGCGGGGCAACTGGCGCAGGATAGCTGGTACAGCACCCAAACTACCGCATACAGTTTAATAGCCATTGCCAAATATTGTGGTAAGAATCCTTCGGGCCAAAAGATTATTGCCAGTACCAGCATCAATGGCGCAACGGCCAGCATCAGCGACAACAGTTACCTGCGGCAGTTTCCGTTCGTGTTTAAAAACAGCAGCATCCCGGTAAGCATTAAGAACAATGGTCAGAATACCTTGTATATTAAAATGACCACACAGGGTCAGCCATTAACCGGCGACACCGCTATGCAGGCACAATCTTCCGCATCGCTGGCCATGACGGTTACTTACATCAGCCAGAATGGGCAGCCGCTGGATATTGCCAAACTTCAACAGGGAACTGATTTTATTGCGAGGGTAACGGTAAAGAACACGGGCAAACGTGGCATGTTTAACGATATGGCATTAACGCAGGTGTTTGCATCGGGATGGGAAGTATTGAATGCCCGGATGCTGGGTGGTGAAGGTGCTTTCAAATCATCGGCCTCCGATTACCAGGACATCAGGGACGACCGGGTATTCACTTATTTTGATATCAGGCAAAACGAAACACTTACTTATTATATACAATTGAATGCAGCTTATCCCGGCAGGTATTATTTACCTGCCACGGGTTGCCAGGCGATGTACGATAATAGTATTACTGCATCTAACAATGGCAAATGGGTTGCCGTAATACATCCTTAAAAAACCTTCCGGCGTAAGGATAGCAAAATATGTTAACCATTAATTGAACAGCACAACAGATCATATTATTCAAAAACTGAAAAACAGCAGCAACTTCATAAGATACCTTGTGCTGTTGCTGCTATTGCTGTGTATTGCATTTTATTGCTGGCTGCCCAAACCGCTGTTTAAAGATCCTACCAGTTATGTAATTGAAGATGCGGAAGGCAACCTGCTTAACGCAGGTATTGCAGCAGATGGTCAATGGCGCTTCCCGGAAAATCAGCAAGTGCCGCAACATTTTATTGACTGCATCAGCATTTTTGAAGACAAGCGTTTTTTTACACACCCCGGTGTAGACATCCCGGCTTTTGCCAGGGCTTTCCGTTCAAACATACAAGGCAATCCCACGCAGGGTGGCAGCACACTTACCATGCAGGTCATCAGGTTGGCCGAACAAAACAGGGATAGAAACATCATTACAAAAATTAAAGAAAGCCTGCTGGCATTGCGGCTGGAATTTTCTTATTCAAAAAAAGAGATCATGGCCATGTATGCATCGCATGCGCCATTTGGCAGCAATGTGGTTGGGCTGGATGCTGCTGCCTGGCGATATTTTGGCAGGAGTCCGCAAAAACTCAGTTGGGCAGAAATGGCCATGCTGGCGGTGTTGCCCAACGCACCCTCGCTGGTGCACCCCGGAAAAAACCGCCAACTGCTGCTGGAAAAAAGAAACAGGTTACTGGATAAATTGATGGCAGCAGGCAAACTGTCTGCAGAAGATACAAGACTGGCAAAACTAGAAGAACTGCCTCGTCGCCCTTTACCATTGCCACAACTGGCGCCCCACCTGATGCAGTTATTTAAAAAAGAAAACGCTGGCAAAACTGGTAGCACCAGGCTAACCAGCACACTGGATGGCCGCTTGCAAGAGGACGTTGCCAATATTTTATTGCAGCACCACAGCTTTTTTAAAAGCAATGGCATCAACAATTCGTGTGCCCTGGTGCTGGATGTGGAGACTGGCAATACGCTGGCTTATGTAGGAAATATTTACCTGCCGCAAAACAAAGAACTAGAAGCTGATGTAGATGTGATTCAGGCAAGACGAAGTCCTGGTAGTGCTTTGAAACCGCTGTTGTATGCAGCCATGCTGGCCGATGGCAAATTATTACCCACCAGCCTGGTTCCCGACATTCCCACACAGATAGGCGGCTATGCTCCTAAAAACTTTGACCTTGCTTATGATGGTGCGGTGCCTGCGCACCAGGCATTGGCACGCAGCCTGAATGTGCCGGCAGTAAGGCTGCTGCAACAATATAAATACCAGCGATTTTATGAAGTGCTACAATCCTATGGCATTCGCACATTGAATAACCCAGCAGACTTTTATGGCCTTAGCCTTATACTCGGTGGTTGCGAAGTAAGCATGTGGGATATGGCAGGAATGTATGCTTCGCTGGCAAGGATACTGAACCACCAGCAACGAAACAAAGGTATTGTGCACCCTGAAGATGTGCATGCACCCCGCTACATCAACACTAAAAAACAACTGAAAAAAATTTCCGGCCAACCCTTACCGTTAGATGCTACTTCTATTTATTTGGCCTTTGAAGCCATGCAGGAAGTAATGCGCCCCGGCGAGGAAGGTTTGTGGCAACAGTTCAGCTCCTCAAAAAAAATTGCCTGGAAAACAGGTACCAGCTTTGGCTTCAGGGATGGATGGGCCATTGGGATTACGCCAAAAAATGTAGTGGCTGTTTGGGTAGGCAATACAGATGGCGAAGGCAGGGCTGGCCTGGTGGGCGTGCAAACTGCCGCGCCGGTGATGTTCGATATTTTCCGGCTGCTGCCGCAGGTGCCCTGGTTCACAAAGCCTGGCTATAATTACACTTACGTTCCAGTTTGCAGGCAGTCAGGTTTCCGGGCCAATGTAGATTGCCCTATTGCTGACACATTGCAGATGCCACCGATGGCAGACAGAAGTCCGTTGTGTGCTTACCACAGCATCATCAACCTGGATGCTACGGGAATGTACAGGGTAAACGATGGCTGTGAACCGGTTAGCAACATGCAACAACGTGCATGGTTCATCCTGCCGCCGACAATGGAATTTTATTACAAACAACATCATCATGATTACAAGTTGTTGCCGCCTATGAAACCGGGCTGCCTGGATGCAGGCGCCGCAAAAAACATAGAGATCATTTACCCGCAACCCGGTGCCCGCATCTATGTGCCGCTGGAACTGGAAGGCGAACGGGGCAAAACCATATTTTCTGCCACGCATACCAACAGCCAGGCAAAGCTCTTCTGGACCATCGACAACCAATATGTTGGCAGCACCCAAAATTACCACCAGCTTGCATTGTATCCTGCAACGGGTAAACATGTGCTTACCTTAACGGATGAAAAGGGCCAAAGCATTTCCCGTAGTTTCGAGATCATCAACAAAAAATAACCCCGTTTAGCTCCGCACAAACATTTTACAACAGCTACTTATAGAAACTACCCTTAAGTTTGCATAAAAGCATATTGATGAGCAGGAAATTAACAATGATCTTTACCCTATTACTCAGCAGTAGCCTACTGATGGCACAGGAAACAAAATTGTACCACCCCGAAGCTGATGCCGAAGAAGATATTGAAGCAGCTATTAAAAAAGCGAAGTCAGAAAATAAATATGTGTTGATACAGGGCGGTGGCAACTGGTGCGGCTGGTGTATTGAATTTGCCAGAATGGCCAATGAAGATCCTAAACTGGATTCTGTAATAAAAGCTTCCTTTGTATGGTACCACCTTAACTGGAGCAAAGAAAATGAAAATAAAAAAGTTTTTGGCAAATACGGTTATGCCCAACGATTTGGCTTCCCGGTGTTCATTATCTTAAATGACAAAGGCGAACGAATTCACACGCAAAACAGCGAATACCTGGAAGACGGCAAAAAAAGTTACAACCATGCAAAAGTGCAGGCCTTCTTAGAAATGTGGAGCCCGAGGGCGCTTAATCCGAAAATGTATGGGGATTAGGAAAGTCAAAATTCAAAAGTAAAAAGTCAAAATTAAAAATTAAAAATTCAAAAATTTTTATACGACAGCTATTTTAACTGACAGCTCTTAGCTCATAGCTCAAAGCTCACAACTCAAAGCTTACACCTCACACCTCACAGCTAAATACCAACATGAAAGAAAAATTCTTCAATATTGTAAGGCATCCGTTCAAGTTCCGGTTGTTCCTGCTGTCTAAATTACCAAGTGCATTTTTTAGCGGTGTACGGGTACGTTATGTTGATGATGAAAAATGTGTAGTAACGGTTCCCTACAAATGGTTTTCTACCAACCCTTTCAGAAGTACCTATTTTGCCTGCTTGTCTATGGCTGCAGAAATGAGTACCGGTGTATTGGCAATGGCACATACCTATGGCCAGCAGCCACCGGTAAGCATGCTGGTATTAAAAGTAGAAGGGAACTTTATGAAAAAAGCAGACGGCCTTACTACTTTTACCTGCGATGATGGCAGGCTGGCAGCACAGATGGTACGGGAGGCTACGGCCTCGGGCAAAGCCACCACCACCACAATGCGATCTACTGGTAAAAATAAAGATGGTGATACCGTGGCAGAATTTGTAGTAACATGGACCTTTAAAGTAAAGCCTCCAAAGCAGGGGATATAATCCTCAAAAAACAAAAGTTGTAAATTGCGCCCTTTCTGTTGTTGATATATAACGTTAAATTACAACGCAACAACCGGGAAATCTTCCCCTGCTTCGCCGGGATGAATGGAGGATCGTATTTTAAAAAAAATTATGTCACAAGAACTACGCAAACAACAGGCATTAGAATACCACGCCAAGGGCCGACCCGGTAAGATAGAAGTGGTGCCCACAAAAGAAGCTAAAACCCAGCGAGATCTTTCATTGGCTTATTCCCCCGGGGTTGCCGCACCTTGCCTGGAAATAGCAGCAAATCCTGAAGACATTTATAAATATACCGCCAAAGGCAACCTGGTGGCCGTTATAACTAATGGCACCGCCGTGCTTGGCCTTGGCAATATTGGCCCCGAAGCCAGTAAACCCGTGATGGAAGGTAAAGCGGTATTGTTTAAAATCTTCGCCGATATTGATGTTTTCGACATCGAGATTAATGAAACAGACCCTGCTAAATTTGTATCTATCGTTAAAGCGCTGGAACCAACATTTGGCGGCATTAACCTGGAAGACATTAAGGCACCGGAATGTTTTTACATTGAGCAGGAACTGAAAAAGATCTGCAATATTCCTGTAATGCATGATGATCAGCATGGCACGGCTATCATTTCATCGGCTGCATTGCTCAATGCGCTGGAATTGCAAAAGAAAAAAATAGACAAAGTAAAATTTGTGATCAATGGCGCCGGCGCAGCAGCAATGGCTTGTATTCAGTTGTATGTATCGCTTGGTGCAAAACCGGCCAATTTTGTGGTATTTGACAAAGATGGTGTGCTGCACCGTGGCCGCACCGACATGGAAGAATTGAAAGAAAAGTTCCTGGTTGATGAAAAATACAAGACGCTTACATTGGCACAGGCAATGAAGGATGCTGATGTTTTTCTTGGCCTTAGTGTAGGAAACGTGGTAAGCGGTAATATGGTAAAGACCATGGCCAAGCACCCCATCGTTTTTGCAATGGCTAATCCTGATCCCGAGATCACCTACGAAGAAGCCATTGCCAGCCGAAAGGATTTAATAATGGCTACCGGCCGTAGCGATTATCCTAACCAGGTAAACAATGTACTGGGTTTCCCCTACATTTTTCGTGGTGCATTGGATGTGCGTGCCACCAGTATTAATGAAGCTATGAAAATGGCCGCGGTAAAAGCGCTGGCAGAACTTGCCAGAACAGCGGTACCAGATATCGTTAACCTTGCCTACAATGATAAAAATATTTCTTTTGGCCCCAACTATATTATCCCAAAACCAGTTGACCCAAGATTGCTTTCTGCGGTGGCACCTGCAGTAGCAAAAGCAGCTATTGAAAGTGGCGTAGCCAGAACACAGATTACCGATTGGGATCAATATCAAATTGATTTAAACAAAAGGCTCGGCCTGGATAATCAGCTTAGCAGGGCTATTGGTAACAAGGCAAGGCGTGACCCGAAGCGTATTGTTTTTGCCGATGCCGAGAACATCAGGATATTGAAAGCTGCGCAACTGGTATTAGATGAAAATATTGGTTACCCCATTTTACTAGGCAACGAAAAGAAAATAAGAGAGATTGCAGAAAAGCAAGCCATCGACCTGGAAGGCATTCCCATCATTGATCCAAAAGATGATGAAACAGAAGAATTAAGAAAACAGTTCAGCGAAATTTATTTTGCCAAGCGGCAACGCAAAGGCATTAATTGCTATGAGGCGATGAAGATGATGAAAGACCGGAATTACTTTGGTTGTATGATGGTGGAAACAGGCATGAGCGATTGTATGATTAGCGGGCTAAGCAAGAACTACCCCGATACCATTAAACCGGCCATCCAGATCATCGGCATGGAACCGGGAGTGAAAAGAATTGCAGGTATGTATCTTTTATTCACCAAAAAGGGGCCATTATTTCTCGCAGATACTACGGTGAATTTTAATCCCACCGCAGAGGAATTGGCAGAAATTACCCTGATGGTGGCCAAAGAAGTGCGCAATTTCAACCTGGTACCCCGCATAGCTATGCTTTCTTATTCCAACTTTGGCAGCAGCAATTCGCCGGAGGCCAACCTGGTAAGAAAGGCAAGAGAGATAGTAAAGCAGAAGGAACCCAAACTGGTATGCGATGGCGAAATGCAGGGAATACTGGCCTTCAACAAAGAAATTCTTAAGGACAATTACCCGTTTACAGAAATAGCCGAAGGGGGCGTAAATACCCTCATTTTTCCTAACCTGGCAGCGGGTAATATTGCATACAACCTGTTGCAGGAAGTTGGCGGTGCCGATAGCATCGGCCCTATTTTACTGGGGCTGAATAAACCGGTACACGTCTTGCAATTGGGAAGCTCAATTAGAAGTATCTTTAACATGGCTGTGGTAGCCGTTATAGATGCGCAGGTAAAAACAAAAACAAATGCGTTGGAAGAGATCAGAAAAAGTAAATGGTGGAAACGTACACCCAAGAAAACGGCTCAATCAACTTCATTAAAATAAAAGGCAGAAAAAGAACCAGATGAATTTTTTTACACATTTTGGCAGGTATATCCTGATGCTTAAGGGAATGTTTAGCAGGCCTGAAAATGCCAAGCTTTACTGGAAAGAATTCATGCACCAATGCTCTGATATCGGCATCGGGTCATTGGGTATTGTAACGATCATTTCAGTATTTATGGGTGCGGTAAGTACCGTGCAAACAGCTTACCAGTTGGTTTCTCCGCTGATAGCCAAAACAGCCATTGCCCAGATTGTAAGGGATACGGTGATACTGGAATTTGCCCCCACCCTGGTGAGTATTGTTTTAGCAGGTGTGGTAGGCAGTAAAATTGCCAGCGAACTGGGGAACATGCGTGTGAGCGAACAAATAGATGCACTTGAAATCATGGGCATCAATACCAAAACATTTCTTATAATGCCAAAAATAGCGGCAGCCATTCTAACCATCCCCATGCTGGTGATAATGGCTATGGTCCTTGGTATTTTAGGCGGAAGGTTGGCGGGTTCGGCAGCAGGCATACTTTCAACCGATACGTTCGATCGTGGTATAGCGGAGGGCTTTATGCCCTACAACGTTTTCTTCTCTTTAATAAAAGCGTACACTTTTGCGTTTATTATTAGCTCCATCCCTGCTTATTATGGTTATTATGTAAAAGGAGGATCGCTGGAAATTGGCCGCTCAAGTACTAAATCGGTAGTGGTGAGTTGTATTATGATACTATTGGCAGATTACCTGTTGGCGGCACTCTTGCTGTAACAGGCCCATTATTATTAATTAAAAAACCTGCGGGTTTTCAATATGATAGAATTTAAGGATCTTAAAAAAAGTTTTGGCGATAAAGTGGTGCTCGACGGGGTTAGCCACAAAATGGAAACGGGTAAAACCAATCTAATTATCGGCACCAGCGGTAGCGGCAAAACGGTATTGCAAAAATGCCTGGTGGGTCTGTTTGAGCCAGACTCAGGTGAAATTATTTACGATGGTGTAAGCTTCACCGATATGGACTCCGATGAAAGAAAAATGCTGCGCCAGCAGGTGGGTATGCTGTTTCAGGGTTCTGCATTATTTGATAGCATGACGGTAGAAGAAAACGTAATGTTTCCGCTGAGTATGTTTACCAAAGACCCGTTTGCAGCAAAACGCAAAAGAGTAAACGAAGTATTGGAAAGGGTGAACCTGGTGGGCAGTAATAAAAAATTTCCTTCAGAGATAAGTGGTGGTATGAAGAAAAGGGTGGGTATTGCCAGAGCTATTGTGCTCAACCCCAAGTACCTTTTTTGCGATGAACCTAACTCGGGCCTCGATCCTCAAACCTCGATGGTAATCGATAAACTGATCAAGGACCTTACGATTGAATATAACACCACTACTATCATTAACACCCATGATATGAACAGCGTGATGGAGATCGGCGACAATATTCTTTACCTGCGCCAGGGCGTAAAAGAATGGAGCGGCAATAGTGAGCAGATCATCTTCTCAGAAAACCAAACGCTTAATGAATTTATCTTTGCCTCCGAGTTTTTGCAGGATGCAAAGAACATGCGGATGATGCAGGCAAAAGGTGAGATAGATGAAGAGGGTAATGTGGTACAATGATTTTCGGAATCATTTCAGCCATCCAATCGCCATCAGTAATTTAGACAGCACCCCGACCTTAAGCAATGCAGGCGGAAACTTCCCTTGCCATTGCAGCATTCCGGTTATTTCAACAGGAATGTTTCCCTGCCAGCCCGCAGCCCGGATCTCTTCTCCGGTTTTAACAGACAGATTCCTGAATGTTCGCCAGTAAAAATCATAAACCCAGATATTTTTCAGAATCTGAGCGCCGTGCTTGTTTAAAAAATACAAGCTCTCCGGCACCACCACTTCTTTTACATTTTTCGTACTTGTCGTCACCTGTTCATCTCCCAGACCTATGTTCACCAGCGGTTCGTTGATGTAAACAAAGCTGTTATTTTCCCCCAGGAAACGGGTATAGCCTTCAAAATCTACCAGCCATTTTAAATTTTCATCGTAGCTGATATCCCCTGTATTGCGCTGGAAAACGGCACTTGGCGGACCAATGAAATTATATTTAAATAAATGATAACGATCTTTCTTCAACATGCTTCTCAGCCCGGGCGCACAATGTACTGCCGTGCTGTTTCCCGTAGCCAGGTTCACATTATTAAATGCAGAAAAACAAAAATTAACGCCGGGATTAGCTTCCAGGCAATCATAATAGCGTTGCAGGGCGTCATCGGTAGCTAACCAATCATCGTCGTGCATCAGCTTTACATAGGTGCCGGTTGCCAACTGCATGGCACAGTTCCAGTTGGCGGGTGTTCCCAATGCAGGCTCGTTCTTACGATATATAATGTGCAGGCGGTCTTTGTATGCTGCTGCTATTTCAGCCACGCTGTTATCCGGGCTGTCGTCGCTTAATATCACTTCAACAGGCTTAAAGCTTTGGCTTACCAGCGAATCGAGGCAGCGTTGCAGGAATGCTGCATTTTTATATGCGGGAATACAAACAGATATTTTCACTTTTACCATAAAGGGACTTTGGCCGCCCTGCTGCAAACTTATCAATAAATGAATGAATGGCACTTATTTTTCAGCGCCTGCCAGTTATGCCGCCCCCCATCGTGTTTTTAACCAAAATACCTTTAATTTGCTGCACATTATCCAAAAAAGAATTTATGAAGCTCGATTTCAAAAAAATATTGCCACATGTTATTGCTGTTGTCATTTTCCTGGTAATTGCAGTTATTTTCTGCAAGCCTGCGCTCGAAGGTAAAGTGGTTTACCAGCATGACCTGCAGGGCTGGCGTGGTATGGTGCAGCAATCAGAAGAATTTAAAGCAACTTACGGGCACTACCCGCTGTGGACCAACAGTATGTTTGGAGGTATGCCGGCTTTTCAGATAGCAATGAATGGCACCAATAAATTGAGCATGGTATACCTGGAAACTGCAGCAAGCCTGGGCCTGCCACAGCCTGTGAACTTTTTCTTTTTAGCAGCCATTTGCCTGTATTTTCTCTGTATTGTATTGAGGGTAAATCCCTGGGTCAGCATATTGGCGGGTCTGGCATACGCTTATTCCACCTACGACCCGGTGATAATAATGGTGGGCCATGTTACCAAAATGGCTTCCATGGCTTATGCTCCTGCGGTGCTGGGTTCCTTCCTGCTTATTCTTCAAAAAAAATACTGGACCGGCACGGCCCTGCTTATATTATTTTCTTTCTTCCTCATATCGCAGAACCACGTGCAGATTGTTTTCTATACACTACTCATCGCACTGGCAATTGCAATAGCATATGCAGTAAGAGCATTTAAAGAAAAACAGGTAGCACACCTGGTAATATCAGGAGCACTGGCTATCGTGGCGGGGCTGGTAGGTTTGGGTGCCAGTGCCATCACACTATTGCCAACATCGGAGTTTGTAAAAGAAACCATGCGTGGCGGACGCTCTGAACTGACCGATACCACCAACAGCGGCAACAAAACAAAAGGTGGGTTAGATAAAGATTATGCTTTTAACTGGAGTTATGGAATTGATGAAACCCTCACCCTGGCGGTGCCCGGCATCTACGGCGGCAGTTCCGGTGGTGAGTTAACAGAAAAATCAGCGGTAGCCCAAACCCTTACGGAGCAAGGCGTACCGGAAGATAATGCGGCGCAGATCGCCCGCAGCCTGCCCACCTATTGGGGCCCGCAGCCCAACACTTCAGGTCCCGTTTACCTGGGTGCTATCATTTGTTTCCTGTTTATACTGGGGCTGGTATATTTAGATAGCTGGCATAAGTGGTGGATAGCCGCAGTAACCCTGTTTGCCATCATGCTGGCATGGGGCAGTAATTTTAAAGCCTTTAATTATTTCTTGTTCGATTACCTGCCGGTTTACAATAAGTTCAGGGCACCTACCATGGCACTTGTAATTCCGCAGCTCACCGCTGCCGTTATGGCCGCCCTGGTATTACAAAAATTTCTTTTTGGTGGCGATGCAAAAGAACTGCTGTTTAAAAAACTCAAACTATCTGTCATCATCACAGCGGTAGTAATGGGCATTGCTACCCTGCTATATTTCAGCTTTAGTTATAGTGGTCCGTCAGATAGCCGCATAAAAGAAAATTTCGCTGCCAACATGATGCAAGGTCAGCCACAAGACCCGCAAGTGCAACAAAGAGCTGCTGAATTCGGCCAATCAATTGTAAGGGCATTGGGCGAAGATCGTAAGAACATGTTCGGCGGCGATCTGTTGCGTTCCATTTTACTTATTGCAGGAGCAGTAGTTGTGCTGGGTTTGTTCAGCAAGAACAAGATCAATGCAAAAATTGCCATAGGTGTGTTGATAGCGCTCGTACTGATTGACCTGCTGCCAGTAGGAAAGCGTTACCTGAATGAAACCAATTTTGTAGAACCTACTGCACTAGAAGACCAGTTTGCCATGACGGATGCAGACAGGATGATCAAACAGGATCCGGATAAAAATTTCAGGATATACAATGCTGATGATCCTTATAATAATGCAGCACCATCTTACCACCACAATTCAATTGGTGGTTATAACCCCGCCAAACTGGCCATTTATCAGGACCTGATAGAAGGCCAGTTGTCTAAAGGAAACATGCGGGTGTTCAATATGCTCAATACCAAATATTTTATAGTGCCTTCGCAAACAGGCGGACAACCGATAGCACAGCTTAACCCCGAAGCTTTGGGCAACTGCTGGTTGGTAAACGGTATACAATACGTAGACAATGCGGACCAGGAAATGAAGGTACTGGACAATTTTAACCCGAGCGATACGGCTATTGTAGATAAGCGTTACCAATCTAAAATAAGTGGGCAGCCACAGCAGGATTCTACTGCGTTCATACGGTTAATTGAAAATATTAATGATACGGTTCGTTACGATTATAGTGCATCTAAACCACAGTTTGCTGTGTTCAGCGAAATTTATTACGACAAAGGATGGAATGCCTATTTGGATGGAAACAAAACAGATTATGTGCGGGTGAATTATGTGTTGCGTGGAATGAGCCTGCCGGCAGGCCAGCATAAGATCACATTTATTTTTGAACCGGAAACTTATAAAAGAGGCAACAGCATTGCATTGTGGAGTACCATCATTGGCTTGCTGGCATTGCTGGCGGCATTGGTAATGGACATACGGAAGAAAAAAATTGTATAACAACAACGTTATGGTAGTTGGAAGTGGCATGATTGCAAAGCGTTTCAGTAACTATGCTGAAAATAAGGAAGTGATCATTTTCGCTTCCGGCGTTTCCAATTCATCTACGCATGATGCGGATGCATTTAAACGAGAAGCCGATCTGCTTGCAGAAACAACATCCCGTAATCCGGATAGCACGCTGGTTTATTTCAGCACCTGCAGCATTTATGATCCTTCTTTGCAGGCATCTGCTTATGTTTTGCACAAGCTGGCAATGGAAGCTTTCATAAAACAAGGAGCAACTTCGTATCTAATTTTCAGGGTGAGCAACCCGGTTGGGTTTACGCACAACAAACACACGGTACTTAATTATTTTATTGAGCACATCAGTCAGCAGCAGGCATTTATCCTTTGGGAATATGCCAGCAGAAATATTATTGATATAGACGACATGTACCGGTTATGCCAGTATTTCATCAGCGATAGCAAGTATTGCAATCAAATTATCAATATTGCCAACCCGGTTAATTACCCGGTGCTGAATATTGTTGAAGCCATAGAAAAACATATCGGCATAAAAGGCTATTATGCCATTGCCGCAAAAGGTAGCAGCCCGTTAATTGATACCAGCAGCATTCAGCCATTCTTCAGTAAACTGGGAATTGAATTTCATAAAGATTATTTTGAACAATTGTTAGCAAAATATTTTCCTGAACCATGACCTATAAAGCTGCAAAAAATAAATTGTTGCTGGAAAGAATAGGGATGGCGCCATTCGTGTGGCTTGGCATGGGGGTGGGTTACCTCTTCCCCTTAAAAAGCAAACACAAAGTATTCCTCTTTTTTCCAAATGCTGATATAGGCGGCGCTCCCAAGGTTAATGCAGACATCACAGCATTGTTGCAGCATGACAATCCGCTGATTATTTTTAGTAAGAAACCACACAACAACCAATACCTTGATAGGTATACCGGCACAGGTTTAAAAATAATGGACCTGCACCGGTTGATAGACAACAAGCTCTTTCACTTTGTGAATTTCTTTTACCGTGGCCTGCTTGCAGCATGGATCAACCAACAGGCAAGGCCGGTGCTGTTTGGCGGAGAAAGCATATTTTTTTACAAAGTAATTCCACACCTGCGCAAACATATCCGTTGTGTAGAACTAACGCATGTAGATGCATGGCT
>JBBSKH010000050.1:0-25832 GCA_038256495.1 Chitinophagales bacterium | reverse complement strand
ATGTTCTACTACCACGACTGTGTTGCCAAGGTCACGTAGTTCTTTCAACACAACAATTAATCGTTGGGTATCTCTGCTATGCAAACCAATAGAAGGTTCATCTAAAATGTACAAAGAGTTGGTAAGGTTACTGCCAAGGCTCCTCGTCAATTGTATCCGCTGGCTTTCGCCACCACTTAGCGAATTTGCCAGGCGGTTTAAAGTAAGATATCCGAGACCAACATCTATCAATGTTTTTATGCGGTGGTGAATTTCTAATAGAATTCTTTTGGCCACCTGTTCCTCATACTTACTCAACTTTAATTTATTGAACCAAACCTGCAAATCCTTTACGGGCATTTCGCACAACTCGCCAATGTGCTTGCCGCCCACTTTTACATACAAGGCTTCTTCTCTTAACCGGTAACCATGGCAAGAAGTACAAAGGGTTCTGCCACGGTAGCGGCTAAGCAATACCCGGTATTGCACTTTGTATAAATTCTGTTCTACTTCTTTAAAAAAATCATTGATGCCTTCGGCAAACTCGTTGCCTTCCCACAATTGTTTTAATTGTTTTGCAGTAAGATCGAAGATGGGTTTGTGCACGGGGAAATCAAATTTCTTTGCGGCACGGATAAATGCATTTTTCCATTCGCCCAGTTTCTCTCCCTTCCATGGTGCGACTGCACCTTCATAAACACTTAGGCGTTTATCGGGGATGATGAGGTCTTCATCCAATCCAAGTATTTGCGAAAAGCCTTCGCAAACCGGGCATGCCCCGTATGGATTATTAAATGAAAATAAATTAGGAACAGGCTCTTCAAAGCTCATACCATCCAGCTCAAATTTATTACTGAAGTACAGATTCTTCTTCCCGTTTATCTCCAGGTGCATAATACCTTCCCCTTCGTAAAATGCCGTACCGATAGAATCTGCCAGGCGATGCAGGTCATCTTCATCAAAATCTTTTTTCAGCAGCCGGTCTATCATGATGAAAGCACCTTTCATAGATGGAATCTTTCCTTCCAGTAAATCCTCAATTCTAACCATTTCACCCTTTAGATACAAGCGGGAAAAGCCTTTTTGCAACAAAATATTCAATTCCTCTTTGTCATCCCTGTTGGCATGGCTTTTAAAATTGCACAGAATTAAAATCTTATCCCCCTCTTTACATTCCTGCACAGCTTTTATTACATCGGGGACATCATCTTTTTTAACTTCTCTGCCGCTGATGGGGGAAATAGTTTTTCCTGCCCGGGCATATAACAAACGGAGGTAATCATAAATTTCCGTCATACTACCCACGGTACTTCGGGGAGTTCTCGTAATTACTTTTTGTTCTATTGCAATGGCCGGGCACAAGCCTTTTATATAATCTACATCAGGTTTGTTCATGCGCTGCATAAACTGCCTTGCATAGGCGCTCAAACTTTCTGCATAGCGGCGCTGCCCCTCAGCAAAAAGAGTATCTATTGTTAACGAAGATTTTCCGGAGCCTGAAACACCCGTAACTACCACCAGTTTATTACGAGGTATTGTTACTGTTACATTCTTTAAATTATGTACCCTTGCGCCTTTTATTAGTATATCATTGTTGCCCGACCTTACCGGTTTAGCTGCAGTATTATTTTTCTTTTTAATCGTTTTTTCCATTGTTGCAAAATTACGTGAAGCACCCGAGTATTGGGCTTCCGGTAAAAACACAATAACATATTATTTTACGTTTTGTTTCCATCGGATTTTCAATACCAGCACATGTTTTATTAATTCAGAAATTGTTCGTTATAATCACTACAGTAAACTCAATTATATATGTGAAAATTGTATTAAAACAGCATTCGTACTATTACGATTCGTACAAATACGATACTTTAGTACTTACCCTCGATTTTAACTATTTTATCGAAAAACGTTTGGTGGTTTAAATTTTATATTTATTTTCACAGTCCAATATCCAATAAAATGAAAAGCCGCAAGTTGCCTATCAAAAAGACTTCTACGCTTTATTTTTATTGGTTGCCTTAAACAATTTAAGTCCTAAACCATCAAAAACTGTAGAAGTTATGAAATGCCTTAACAACCTGACCGACCAACAGCTCGTACATCTTTACATGAACGGCGACGCTGATGCCCTTGCAACTTTAGTAGTACGTTACAAGGACAAAATTTACACTTCAATTTATTTACTGGTAAAAGACAAGTACCTGGCGGAAGACATCTTCCAGGATGTATTTATCCGTATCATCGATACACTGAAAGGTGGTCGTTATACAGATGAAGGAAAATTTTTGCCATGGGCCATGCGTATTGCTCACAACCTTTGTGTAGATCATTTCAGGAAAGTGAAACGTAGCCCTGCCATTAAAACCAGCGACGACCGCGACATCTTTGAAGTACTGAACTTCTTTGAGCCGGGAGCCGACCAACGCATGATGGCTGAGCAAAGCCATGAAAAGGTTAGAAAAATGATTGACCTGTTGCCGGAAGACCAGCGTGAGGTGATCATTATGCGCCACTATGCTGACCTGAGTTTTAAAGAGATTTCTGAATTAACAAAATGCAGCATCAATACTGCCTTGGGCAGGATGCGTTATGGTTTAATAAACCTGCGCAAGATGATGACAGAAAAACAAATTGCATTATAAGTTTTGATAACCCCCAAAGAAAAAAACCTCGCCAATTGAATGGTGAGGTTTTTTGTTTGATATCACTCTAAAAAAAAAGAACCCCGGCTTAGCCAGGGTCTTACAATAAAGAACATATTAAAATTTACCGAAATTACAGTTTCACAGTAAAGTCAACATCTTTTGGAGGAAGGCATTTGCGATCGTTACACACCATATAGTTTACTGTACCTTTTAAAACAGTAGGCGCTGCCGTTTTTGCTTTTACCCTTTGCACAAAGCTTACTTTGTTGGCATAGAACTTTAAAGTAGAGCCGAAATTCTTATCGTACTCTTTTTCCAGCTTACCTACTTCTTTTACTTTTCCATCCAATGATATCAAGGGATTTTTAGTAAAACTGAAACTGGTAGGCTCCGGCCCTTCTCCTGCATCTTGCGCATATATATGCCAGCTATTATCTAAAGTAGCGGTCATATAAACATCGTATTCTTTGGCTGATACTTTTTTAGCAGTAAATGACCATTTAACCGGATTTTCTATCTGGGCAAATGCAGATCCTATAAAAAAGACGGCAATTATTGAGATGTATATTTTTTTCATATTGATAATAAAGTAAGTTGAACAATTTAATTACAAATCTACCATACTAACGTTGTAGCCGGTGTTAAAGGATGTTAATTAACTACTTATGAAATTGAAAAAAGTGTGTTAAATACTTTTTTACCGTCGCTATTGTGCAAATCTCCGGTGCAGGCTCTTTCGGGGTGAGGCATCATTCCAAAAACATTACCAGCCCCGTTGCGGATACCGGCAATATTGTTGATGGCGCCGTTAGGATTGCTGTCAGTTGTTATTTCACCATTTTCATCGCAGTAGCGGAAAAGCACCTGGTTATTTTTTTGCAGGCTGTCCATCACATCCGGTGCTGCATAATAGCGGCCTTCGCCGTGGGCAATAGGTATCTTTAAAGGCTCGCCGGCAGCATCTTTTATAAAAACGTTTTTGCAAACAAATTTCTGGTTGGCATTTCTAAGCAACACACCCGGTAACAAACCGCTTTCGCATAATATCTGGAAACCATTGCACACGCCCAACACTTTACCTCCATCATTGGCAAATTCTATTACCCGTTGCATCATGGGGCTGAAGCGTGCAATGGCCCCGCAACGCAAATAATCTCCGTAGCTGAAACCGCCGGGCAACACGATGCAATCATCTTTACTAAGCATGCTGATGTCCTTGTCTTTATGCCACAGCGGCACCACTTCCTGGCCAAGATCATTTGCAAGTGCTTCCATCATATCTCTGTCGCAATTAGAACCGGGGAATACCACTACAGCAAATTTCATGTTATATATTTTTAATATTGAGCATTGCAAAAATACAACTACGGCTTCAAAATCAGTTTACGAAATATGCAATAACCACGCTGATGGTTACCAAACCCCAATGTACCAGCAGCGGGAACCATTTACGATCAGGGTAAAAAAGTGCGCAGGCCATTAAAAGCGATGCTGGAACCGCTACCAGAATCCAACTGGTAAAATTGCCGGTTTGGTTAATAAAGGGAATAAGAATGGCAACAAAAAGGTACAGGTAAACCAACTGCCAGCTTTTTCTGGTTTGCACAATCAGGCGGCGCATATTTCTTTGAACAAAAAAGATTCCTACAAGAACGGCCACGCACAACAACGCAAACCCTGCAAGCGGCCATACTGACCGAAGAAAATGCGGCATAGAGATAGTGGCTTCAGGAAAATTAAAAGTTTTCCATTGGCCGGTAAGGAACAGCCATGCGCCGAAGAAATAAAAAGCGGTGCTAATTCCCAGCAAACCGATCAACCACTCATTGAGGCGGAAGGGCCTTGTTATAGAGATGCCGGCAATAAATAAAAATGTGAACACAATGGCGGGGTAGTAAATAAAACAGGCGATGCCTATCACCAGGCCAATATTATAAATAACAGTTTTGGCCTTTGGCGCATTGTGCAGGGTGCATAGCCTGGCCCAAACCCATATTAATATTGTATTGATGATTAAAGCTGCTGATAACGCAAACCACTGAGCGAAGATGGAAGTAATCAAAAGATAACTCATCCCCACCAGGTAATTGGGCCGGGGCATTAAACGAAGATCGTTTACTAGTTTATTAAAACTGATGGCCTGGATATACAATAAAATAAACGCAATGATGCTGAACACTAACTGAGAACCCTGGAAGACTTTTAAAAGACCCATTACCAGCGACTGGTACAACACAGCATCGGCAGCCTGCACTTGTGGTGCCGGCGGCTGTATGAACAAATGCATCTTCAGCAGTATGCCGTACAATAACAGCAATACATTGTTTGGAGGATTATTGGCTTTAAAGATGCCCGTCACTATTAATTAATATTAGTTGTACAAGATAATGTTGCTGCAAAAATGAGCAATTAACCACAACTTAAAAAATTTAAAGAATGAATCCCTTCTCCGGTTTTAAAAATCGATGCTTGCAAAGCAGATATTACCCCTGTAAACACAAGGCATAATCATTTTATGAACCCCCACCTGTTTGCTAAGCCTTGGCATAAACTGGTAGCCGGCCTCCCTGCTCTTCAACGTGGGGTACCTGTATAACTTCCCGTATGGCGACACGCTCTGGTTACTGATAATCTGTGTATTCCTTTCTTTTTCTATATAAAGAAAATGAATTTCTGTTCCCGCATTCATTGTGCCATAAGAAAGATAGCTGTCGTCATCGTCATCTGTTTGTTTTTTTAACAACACCGTTTCCCATTGAGGCACCAGGGCACTATCCATACTAATTACCATGATATTGTCATAATCATAGCGCACACTTCTGTTGTTACCAAAACTATTATAACGGTTGTAACGATAATAAGGACTGTTCCAGTAATAGTAATCATTATAAACTGAATATGGATTACCGTACATATAATCCCAACGATTCCATGGGTTGTTGGTACCCAGGTTCTGAGAGGTAAAATCCTCAGCAATCAACACATAACCGCCATCTCTTTTTACGAAAATATCTTTCAGGAACATATTGTCGAAAGCAAAACGGTAAGGCCCTGCGCTGTTAACCTTCAAACGTAATGAATCATCAAATGCATTAAAACCTGCCTTTATATAGCCAGTTTCTTTATTCATAATGGCAGAAAATATCCCTTCAATACTGCCGCCCCGCTTTTCAGGATAGTAGAATGAATTAAGAATAAAATTATTATTCATATTATCGATCTTGATTTGCGCCCCGTCAATATATTTCTTTTGCAGGTCGACAGCGATTGCCTTAAATGTGTTTGAATATGGTTTGTTGGTAATCACTTCCAGCAAACTGATGTATTCCCGGTTGCCGGTTTTGGTTTCCCTCGTTAAAAAAATGGTACCATCGTTGGCCAGTTGAAACGGGCTGTACACTTCTCTTCTATCGTTAAAGGGAATCAGGGAGCGGGTACTATCCAGCAAACGAAGGTCTTTATCATATAACTTGGTTACCACATTAAGATCGTTGTTCCTTTCATGCATTTTATATACCAATACCTTCTCTTTGTTCTCGCTGTGTACGGTACTGTAAATATTGCCCCCCGACTGAAATCTCGTACGGGTAGTATCGAGGTTTATAACATCACCCATTTGCTTACCAAATGCATCTAACTTAACTGCGTTGCAATAAACGATGCTGCCGCGACGATACTGGTAAACCATTAATACATAATCTTTATATACCACAAAATCGGCATTGGTCATTTTCTCGGGTAGAAACTTAAGCCGATCATTACTTAGTTCTTTCATGTTATTATCAAACACCTGCAAAATATTGCGCCAGTCGATGTTCTTAAAAACAAGGTAATTAGGGCCTACCTTTCCCAGGATTTCAAAATTAGTATTACGTGCACTTTCATTGTGCACAACAGAATAAGTGATCGTTTGCGATGTAGATGTAAAACCAACAAATATTAAAGCCAGCGAACAAAGGAATAAGCGAATACGTTTCATGCAGCAATAGATTTGCATAAATTTACGTAGAAATCAATCTACCGGTTAACATTTATTAGTTAAAACTGGCTACCTGCCAAAAGCATTTATATATGAACGAACCTAACATAAAAGAATCAGTATTAATTACAGGTGGCTCCGGGCTGGTGGGAACAGCACTTACGCATTACCTCCTGCAAAAAAATTATAATGTGATCATTCTTACAAGGTCAGCAGGAAAAAAGTCTGACCGGGATGGACTCTCCTATGCTGTTTGGGATATAAAGAAACAGGAAATGGATATCGTTGCACTGCAACAGGCAGACCATATCGTTCACCTTGCCGGTGCCGGTGTGGTGGATGAAAAATGGACTGATGCCTATAAAAAAGAAATTGAAGAAAGCCGTACCCTGAGCAGCAAACTTATCATTGACAGTTTACAAAAACACCCCAACAAAGTAAAAACACTTGTAAGTGCATCTGCTATTGGCTGGTACGGTAAAGATGAAAGAAAAGATGCTGCATTTACAGAGGAAGATGACGCAGCAGATAATTTTCTTGGTAAAGTATGCAGGTTATGGGAAGAAAGCGTAGACCCCGCTACCGCACTGGGCATCAGGGTATGCAAACTACGCACCGGCATTGTATTAAGCAATGATGGAGGCGCACTTGCAGAATTTAAAAAACCGCTTCGGTTCGGCATTGCCGGTATACTTGGCTCCGGCGACCAGGTGGTAAGCTGGATACATATGGAAGACCTTTGCAGGATGTACCTGCATTGCATTGAAAACACAGCGATGGAAGGCAGTTACAATGCAGTAGCGCCCATGCCTGTTACCAATGAAACGCTCACGTTGGAACTTGCAAATAAGATGAGCGGCAAAACTTTCATTCCGATTCATGTACCAGGCTTTGTGCTGAAAATTATGATGGGTAAACGAAGTATTGAAATACTGAAAAGCACCACGGTAAGTTGCAAAAAAATACAATCACAGGACTTCACATTTGTGTACCCCTCCATTGAAGCTGCATTAGAAGAACTATGTGGTAAAAAATAATAAATTACAAGTCTGCCTTTAAAAACCTGCGACGGCTAAACCATATAAAAAGGAACAGGTATATCAGGGCCAATGCTATCACCACCCAGTAATAATCTGTTGGCAAGGCGGTTTTGGCCATCGACTTTATGGGATTATCAGGAAAAGTAAGCAGGCCATCTGATGCATTCATTGGAAGATAATCACCCATACTGCCCAGATCAACACCCGTATCCTTGCGTATTTTCATACTCCACACATCCAGCAACTGGCTTATAATATTTTCCGCACCCATGTAGATGAAGAACAGGCCTATGGCAAATCCTGTACGCCTGATGAGTACAGCCACCAGCAAAGCAATCATGTTATAAGAAAATGCTTTGAGGAAAAAATAACCAACATGATCAAAGCCATTCATTGAAAAGTCTGTTCCGGAGAGCAATGCAAAAACAAGGGCTGTTAAAAACACCAGGATTGTACTCACAATTGCTGTAATGAGCGCTATAACTATTTTTACTTCTATAAATTGTTGACGGCTCCAGCCATCAATAATATTTTGCCGGCTGGTGCGGTAACTGAATTCATTGCACACCAAAATGATCATTAAAAGAGATGGCAGTATTAGCAGGTAACCCGTGGCATAGCTGGTGGTTTGCCAGGTATTGCTAAAACTGTATGGGTTAAAACTGGAAACCAGCCCGGCAGTATTAATATTACCGATGATATTTTTATTTACACTAAAAACAATATAGTTAGTAAGCACTACCCCTACGAGGAAAAAAATGCTTAGAATTTTGAAGGCTCCGTAATTTTTTACTTTAAGCCATTCTGTTGAAAGTAACGATCGCATATGAATAATTTACCGGGTTAGTTTTAGTTGGTCAGTTCGAAAAATTTGCTTTCAAGGCTTTTCTTTTTCATCTGTAGATGATTCAAAACAACACCCTCTTTAAAACAAAAGGCATTGATATCATCCAGCTTTGCCTGCCCTCGTTCATAATATAACTGGATGCTACCATCTTCCTTTACCAGTTTGTTGTAGCCCGTTAAATGCTTCAGCGCCGTTTCCAGTTTGTTGTTATCTGCTGCGGCTACTTCAATGATATCTTCGTGAACAAAAATTTCATTTACACTTCCTGATGCTTTCAGATCGCCTTGCTTTAGTATCGCCACATGCGTACAAACTTTTTCTACCTCATCTAGCAAGTGACTGGCCATAATGATGGTTTTGCCTTCCTGCGACAGGCGCTTTATCAATGACCTGATCTCAGCTATACCCACAGGATCCAGTCCATTGGTGGGCTCATCAAACACCAGCACATCAGGATTACCCAATAAAGCAGCACCAATGGCCAGCCGCTGTTTCATACCCAGCGAATAGGTACTAAAAGCAGAATCTTTCCGCTGCGTAAGGTTCACCACTTCTAACACCCTGGCAATATCATCGTGCCCACGACCTTTTATCGCGGCGCTGATCTTTAAGTTCTGTACCGCACTGAGGTAATGATAAAAATTAGGAGTTTCCAGCAGGGTGCCTATTTTTTTACGATGGTCGTCGTTGGGCACTTCATCAAATAATTGATAGGTGCCGCTGGTAGCCTTCAGTACACTCATGATAATACCCAGCAAGGTGGTTTTGCCGCTACCATTGGGGCCAAGTATACCAAATACACAACCAGACGGCACCGAAAAACTAATGCCATTCAGCGCCCTTATCCTGCCATAATTTTTTGTGAGATTCTCAACTTTAAGTATCGACATTGTACACAGTTAATTTGCCTTAAGATAAAGGATTTTGCTTTTGCACAAAAAAAATAAATTATTAACGGTTAGCTGGCAACCGACATGATCCTATAAAACAGCATATAACGCTACGAGTATTTATATTGGTAAATTAATATCGTTCCCACAATTCTTTCAGATTTTTCCCGTTTATTTGTCATTAGTTTTAAACACAAAACAAAAATTCGTACCAATGCAACCAACAGACAAACTGGATAATGTTTTTTATCCTTATAATTTCACTTTCAAGATCGGCACCATTCACAACGACTTTGTTGCCAAAGATGCAACCGGTAATACAAAGGCTTTTGTAAAACAAAAGATTTTTAAATTGAAGGAGCATGTAGAGGTTTTCAGCGATGAAACCCGCAGCACCGTGTTGTATAATATTAATGCCAACAAATGGCTTGATTTTAATACGACCTATTCTTTTAAGGACAGCCATGGCAACAATGTAGGCAGGTTGGCAAGAAAAGGCTGGCGCTCTTTGTGGAAAGCCTCTTACGAATTATATGACGAAAGAGACCAGCAGGACCTGGTAATACAGGAAAAAAATGCCTGGGTAAAAGTGATGGACGGTTTACTATCAGAAATACCGGTGTTGGGTATGTTTACAGGCTACCTCTTTAACCCAAGCTACCTGGTGAGCAGGCCCGATGGTACATTGGTGGCTACTTTTACAAAGCAGAAATCTTTTTTTGGCAGAAAATTTAAACTGGAGCAAGATGCAGCTTTTGAAGAAGGCGAAGAACAGCGCATTCACCTTGGCCTGATGATGATGGCTTTGCTGGAACGCAGAAGAGGTTAAAATATATTGATCAAATGTAAAAAGGTAAGCAACATCGCTTACCTTTTTACATTTATAAAATGGCTTACTAATTTCTTAGTGGCTTACCTGTTTTCAAAATACTCTGAATCCGCTCCAGAGTTTTCTTTTCTGCAGTAAGGCTCAGGAATGCTTCCCTTTCCAGGTCTAATAAATATTGTTCACTCACGAGACTTTGTTCGCTGAGGTCGCCGCCACACATTACATAAGCAAGTTTTTTTGCAACGGTTACATCATGGTCGGTGGCATAATTACCACGCCACATGCCGTTGATGCCCGCATGCATAGCACCCAACCCTGTGCGGCCCAAAACTTTAATATCATTTCTTTGTACGGGCATGGTATACCCATCATCATATATATTGATAACGGCTTCTTTTGCTTCGGCAATTCTGCGGCCGGGATTCATGCTTACTGCATCGAGGCCTTTACGGTAAATGCCAAGGTCGAAAGCTTCTAAAGCTGATGTGCCAACTTTGGCTGTGGCAATGGTTAAAAACCTGTTCTGAACCGTAATAGTTTCCGGCTCGCCAGCATGCATTTCATCTGCAGCCCGCAGCACAAATTCTTTGGTGCCGCCACCGCCGGGAATAACGCCGATACCCACTTCTACTAAACCAGTATAAGTTTCAGCCGCTGCAATAACTTTATCGGCATGAAGGCAAATTTCGCAGCCGCCACCTAATGCCAGGCCATGCGGTGCCAATACAACGGGAATGGCAGAATAACGCACCCGCATCATGCTGTTCTGAAACATCCTGATGGCCATATCAATTTCATCATAATCCTGTTCTAATGCCAACATAAATATCATAGCCACATTGGCACCAGCGCTAAAGTTGGCACCATCATTGGCAATTACCAGTCCCTTATATTTCTCTTCTGCAAGGCTGATAGATTTTTGGATGCCTTCCAGCACTTCGCCACCTATACTTCCCATTTTAGTATACCACTCCAGGCCCAGCACATCATCACCAAGATGATAAGTACGGCAGGCGCTGTTCTTCCAGATCGTCTGGTCTTCAAAATTCTTCATTACGATAAATGCTTCCCCGCCGGGAATGACTTTGTAAGATTTGGACGGAATATCGTAATACAATTTCTTGCCTTTTTCAACCTTATAAAAAGTGGAGTGGCCGGCTGCAATCATTTCTTCTACCCATGGTGCAACTGCTACATCCTGTGCTTTCATGGCTTCCACAGTTTTTGCTACGCCCAATGCGTCCCAGCTTTCAAAAGCGCCGATCTCCCAACCAAAGCCGGCTTTCATACCATCGTCTACCCGGTACAGTTCGTCACTTATTTCTGGTATGCGGTGAGAAATATAGGAGAACAAAGCATAATGAAACATCCTGTAAAAATCGCCGGCCTTATCTTTTCCTGCAGCCAAAGCTTTAATGCGTGACGGTAAATCTTCTATCGCTTTTGCTGCTTCTACCGAAGCAAATTTTGGCTTGTTCCTTTGCTCATACTCCATGGTTACCAGGTTTAATACCTGTATGTCTGATTTGCCGTTGGCGCCCTTTGTCTTTTTAAAGAACCCCTGCCCGGATTTATCGCCCAGCCAGTTCTTTTCTGTCATACCATTTAACCAGCCTTGTATATTAAAATATGCTCTTGCTTCGTCTTCCGGGCAATTATCGGCAACACCTTTTGCAACTTTTACCAGCGTATCTATACCCACCACATCAGCCGTGCGAAAGGTTGCCGACTTTGGCCGGCCAATAATGGGGCCTGTTAATGCTTCTACTTCATCAATGGTTAAGCCCAATTTTTCCATACTGTTCATGATCACCATCATACTAAATACACCAATGCGGTTGGCAATAAATGCGGGTGTATCTTTCGCCAGCACGGTGGTTTTACCCAGGAACAGGTCGCCGTATTCCATTAAAAAATCCACTACATCTGGATCTGTAAAAGGCGTTGGAATGATCTCCAGCAAACGCAAATACCGTGGCGGATTAAAAAAGTGCGTTCCGCAGAAATGCTTTTTAAAATCTTCACTCCGGCCCTCGGCCATCATATGAATCGGAATGCCTGATGTGTTGGAAGTGATGAGCGTACCGGGCTTGCGGTGTTTTTCTACTTCGGTAAAAACAGACTGCTTAATGTCCAAACGCTCTACTACCACTTCAATCACCCAATCGGCGTTGGCAATATCTTTCATGTTATCAGTAAAGTTGCCAGTAGTGATGAGCTTTGCAACGTCCTTTGTAAATACCGGTGATGGGTTAGATTTTAGTGCCGCTGCCAATGCATCGTTTACAATCTTATTACGCTGCGCCGGCTTGGCATCTTCCGGAAGGTCTTTGGGTAAAATATCCAATAACAATACCTGCAAACCAATTCCTGCAAAATGGCAGGCGATCCTGCTGCCCATTACACCACTACCTAAAACAGCTACCTTTTTAATTCTACGTTTCATGTGTTTATGTTTATTGATTTTAACCACCTGCCTGCTTGTCGGCAGACAGGGAATAGCCTCTTAAACATCCCTTTGGCCTGAGTGCTTTTATGGCTATTTCATTAATGTTTCTATTCCGTTTACGTATAAAATTGCATGGGTATTACCCAAGAGAAAATTAGTTAGCTAAACAACTATTTCCATAGATCGAAGTTAGCATTTTTAAATTATGAGAAAAATAAAAAACCCGGAACATTGTCCCGGGCTAGTTTAAAAAGTTTTACTGCATATTTATTCTACAAAATATTCGCTGCCCGCAGCGCTGATATAGCCGGTTTTGCCGTTAAAAGATTTTACCATCAGGTAATTGGTACCTTCTACCGGTGTTATTTCTGAATAACGTGGTGCCACCAATCTTTTATCAATGTAATAGTAGCCACGCAGGTTATTTTCGCCTGTGAGAACAAAACCCGTTTTACCATCATATACAATATCTGAATATCCGTTTGGGATCACATCCTGATTGTTGGGATCTTTAATATAAGTTTTACCGTCCTTTTTTACAATGATATAGTCTTTACCGTCCGAAGCCTGCACAGCAAACACTTTAGTGTATTCTGGTAAAATGCGCATATCGCCTATACCACTTATAATTCCATAACGATCGTTTTTACGAACCTGCAGGTAAGGTGTGCTGCTACTCACGAGTTCTATGCTATCGTATTCAAAAGGCACAATGGTTTCAAACTTCGAGTTGAATACGCCGAACCTGTTGCTTTTTTGGGCAATATAAAATGTTTCATCGCTGTTGGTCATTTTATAGTCGTCCACTATTTTATCAAATAGCCCGTCATTGTTTGGTATCGAATAATTTTTCTGAGTTTCTACCTGCTTTACCGGCACATTATTTTGCACTACAGAATTTTCTGGTATTGCCGGGCATCCATTCATAATGTTTCCCTTGATGTCTATACATATTTCATAACCATCAGCCTTTACAGATGCGCCTGCAAAAAGCACAGAGTCGCCGCCGGGTTTACCCTTTTGTTCTAAAAAACCTTTCCTGAAAGATTTGGCCACGGTAAATTTTGCTGGAATAACCATCTTGCCGGCTTTATTGATATAGCCATACTTATTGCCAACTTTTACGGCTGCGTATCCTTCACTGAACCATTGTACTTCATCGTATTTGGGAGTAATAACAATGTTCTTATCAGGAGTTGCATATCCCCATTTATCGCCCTGCCTGTATGGAATCATGGATAGATCTATATCCTGCGCAAATGCAATAGTAGCGAAAGCCATCGTTAGAACGAGGCATATAAACTTGTTTATCATAATATGAAATATTGTTTACAGTTGTATTGCAAATTAGCTACCAAACTTGCTTCAGGAAAAAAATGACTGTTAGTTTTCGCCGGGAAACAGCAATACCGCAACACTACTATCGTTTAGCATTAACCGGTTTAAACTGTTGGCAACGAGGCTTACCCCAGAGTTGTTGGTCCAGGTTAGTATAGGGTAATTGGGAAAATACTTCTTCAATACGGGATACTGAAAATAGTAGCCAGAAAGGGCAGAAACAGGATATTTTTCAATGTTGTTTGATATTGTATCAAGGTGTGCGATCAATTCCATTTCTGTGGCCAGGTATGGATTAAAATACGGCGTATAATAGCTGGTATAAAAGCCGCTATCGCAGAAAGCAGGCAGCCACTGCGGCGCCGGTGATTCAATGATCATCTTGTTGGCAAGCCCATATTTGCTGCGCAGGTAACTAACGTAAACGAGGGATTGCTGTTGATTGCTTCTGGAGAGGTTTTTAAAATCGAGCCAAATGGAAGCCGAGAGTTTACGGGTTGCATATACATCCAGGACGGCTTCAATGTTTAACTGGCTTATCTCGGAAGTATCGTGGTAAACGAGAAAATGTTTACGGGCGGTATCAAAATAAACATCCATCTCAAAGCCTGCTGCATCGGCATCCAGGGCCTCCATTCTTTGCACGGTATTGATGGCCTTCATCCAGTGCTTATCTTTAGTTATTAAAGCCTGGTAGCATGGCTCGATCTCTTGCGGTGAACGCTTGCTGGTAAATTTTTCCGGGATGATCACCCTCGTCATACCTTTATGCAGGTAAACATCTGCAGCAATGCATACCAGTATTATGAGCAGTGACACCGTATATTTGTTCAGGAAAAAGCTATTTTTTTTCATTATAAACTACCAACTTATTTGATCCCCAGTAAACAACAAGGATTTAAACAGCACAGCGCTTTACAGTTTTTATTAAAGCTACTTCTTTTACTGTGCCTTTTAAAAACTATCTTCTTCGTTTATAATTACAGTCTCGGCAACGGATGGGCAATACATAATTTTCAGCAAGCATGGAAGGTTGGCAAATGGAGTTTATTGTATGATGTCTTTACGATATTGATAATAAACATTCCGCTGCTTTTGTTGTTGATGATAGCAGGAAAAAAATTACAGCGACCAGCACCTTCCTTGTTGGTTGCCGTTGTATTTGCAGCCTTAAATACCCTGATGATTTTTCTGAATACGGTGGATATTTTTTATTACCGCTTTCACCTGCAACGGGCTGACGCTGATCTTATGTATGTGTTGAGAAATCCGTTTGATTATGGTACCGTAAAAGTATGGTTGTTGCTACTGGCCATGGTTGCTTTTCTCTTGCTTACCGCCCGATACTTCTACAAAAATATCTTTGCCATAATTTTTAGCGATACGCCTAAAAGATCATTGTTGTTTACCAGCATTGCGGCCACGCTTTTACTGATATTGTTTGTTGCCACAGGAGTTAAAAAAATATTACCAACCTACCCGCTTACACAACTTCAGGCTGTGCAACTTCCGCTGGCACAAAACTCCTTCCACCATTTCCTGTATTCCCTTTATCGAAAATCCGAATCCAGCATTCCGAATAAGGAATATATGAGCCGAAGTGAACAGGAAAAATTGTTCTCGATTCAAAAAATAAACAGCCCTGCCGGACAACCCAGGAATATTGTTTTGTTTATAATGGAAAGCGTGCCTGCAGCATTTTTTGACAGCAGCAGTCCTTACAAAGTAGCGATGCCATTTTTAGATAGCCTCGTAAATAAAAGTACATTTTACAGCAATGCGTTCAGTTTTTCTTACAGCTCCAATAAAGGCATTACTGCTATGCTGGCTGGCCTGCCCACTTTAACCGATATCCCGCTTTACCATTCTGGCTTTACCGGTATCCGCCGCACATCTGTGGGCAATACTTTAGCCTTGAAAGGTTACCAGTCCGCATTTTTTATTGGAGACAATTACGATGATTTTGGTTTTGCTAAATGTTGCAACTGGCTGGGCATACAGCATTATTATTCTAAGACGGATATACCCGGCCACAAGCAAATGGAAAAACATAGCCTTGGATTGCATGATGAGTACGTGTTAGATTTTATGCAGCAAAAAATTGACGGCATGCAAGCGCCGTTCCTTGCCATACAGTACAATATTTCTACGCATTACCCAAACGACTTACCCAGCGGTTTTAAAGACAGGTTCCCTAACATAAATAATACTCCGCAAATGAAGAGCATGCAGTATTACAACGACTGCCTGCAATCTTTTTTTAAGACTGCTGCCATGCAGTCCTGGTATAATAATACTGTGTTTATTTTCTGCAGCGACCACTGGGCGCAGCCACACAATAAAACCATTCGCATTGATGAAGTGGAAAGTTTCAGGATTCCGATCTTTATTTTTGATCCAAAGATACCTGCCGGCAGAAAAGACAGCAGTATGGTTAGCCAGCTTGATATACTGAATACGATGATGTATTACGGCGCAGTAAAAGATAGTTTTACGAGTTACGGCCAAAACCTGGCGGATACTTCTCTACCGCCAAACAGAACTGTTTTTACAAAATTAAATTCGGCTGTGTACCAGGCCATCAACAACCAATATGTGCTGGGCTTTGATGCTATTGATGGAAAGCCACTTTACCTGTACGATTACAAGAAAGACCCCGCTAAAAAAACAAACCTGTTAAAAGTACAGCCGCCTAAACAGGCGGCTGCTATGATCCTTTCAATGAAAGCATTCCTTCAAACTGCCACGAAGCACTACAGGAATGAACTTCCATAAATTTATCAACTAACACTACTACCTGCTGCTACGGTTGCATCAGGATTTACGAACACCAGTTTTCCGTCTGCGTCTTCTGCCATCAATATCATACCATTGCTTTCTATGCCCCTCATTTTACGAGGTGCCAGGTTGGTTACCACCGTAACCTGTTTACCAACAATAGTTGCCGCATCAAAATGTAGTGCAATGCCACTTACGATCGTTCTTTTTTCTGTACCAAGGTCCACTTCCAGCTTCAACAGCTTATCAGCCTTTTCTACTTTTTCAGCAGCGGTGATGGTGCCAACCTTCAATTCAATTTTTGCAAAATCATCAAATTGTATGGTTGCCTTGGCCGGTGTTGTTTCTTCCGGTGTTGTTTTGTTTTCCATGTTAACTGGTTTTATCAATCCTGCTTTTAATTTTTCAACCTGTGCGGTAATTTCTTCGTCGTCTATTTTCCTGAACAATAGTTGCGGCTCACGCAAACTATAGCCTACGCTTAAGAGTTTAATGCTGCCTGCATTTTCCCAATCCAACATCTTCTCTACCACTTTCATCATGCCAATCATTTTACGAGAGGTAATTGGCAAAAAAGGATTGATTAAAATAGAAAGATTGGCCGTTAACTGCAGGCAAAGGTGCAGACAATTATCAATCGATTTTTGTGCGGCCACCTGTTCTTCGCTTCGTTGCCCCCCTCCTTGGGAGGGGCTGGGGGAGGCCTTTTTTACTACTATCCATGGCTCCTTTTCCTGCATGTAGCGGTTGCCTTTGCGGCTCAGGTCTATTACTTCAAACAAGGCATCTCTGAACTTGAAGGTTTCCAGTAAACCTTCTACTTTCTCTTTGGTTTGCCTGATGTCTTCAATCAGTTCCCTGTCTTTATCATCAAGTATATCTTCATGCAGCTTTGGCACTTTTCCTCCGCATAGCTTGTGCATGAGCACCCAGGTGCGGTTAACGAAATTGCCAAAAATACTTACCAGTTCACTGTTGTTCCTGTCCTGGAAATCTTTCCAGGTAAAGTCATTGTCTTTGGTTTCCGGAGCATTTGCACAAAGTACATAGCGCAATACATCTTCGCAGCCGGCAAAATCTTTTATATAATCGTGCACCCATACCGCCCAGTTGCGGCTGGTAGAAACTTTCTCGCCTTCAATATTTAAAAACTCGTTGGCAGGCACATTGTCGGGTAATACAAAGTCACCATGCGCTTTAAGCATCGCCGGAAAAATGATGCAATGAAAAACAATATTATCCTTTCCTATAAAGTGCACCAGCTTGGTATCTTCCGGACACCAGTAATCAGCCCATCGATCGGTAAGTTCCTTGGTAGCGCTGATGTAACCGATCGGCGCATCAAACCATACATACAATACTTTTCCTTCTGCATTAGGCAATGGCACTTTAATACCCCAGTTACTGTCCCTGGTCATTGCACGGCTTTGCAGGCCTTTATCCAGCCAGCTTTTGCATTGACCGTATACATTGTTCTTCCATTCCGTATGGCCTTCTACTATCCACTCTTTCAACCATGGTTCATAATCCTGTAAAGGAAAATACCAGTGTTTTGTTTTCCGTTTCACCGGTACGGCATCGCTTAGTGCGCTTCTTGGGTTAATGAGCTGCTCTGGTGAAAGAGAACTTCCGCATTTTTCACATTGATCGCCATATGCATTGGTATTACCACATACCGGGCAGGTGCCAACGATGTACCTGTCGGCAAGAAAGGTTTGCGTTGTTTCATCGTAATACTGTTCTGTTTCTTTTTCTTCAAACAGCCCGTCATCGTGTAATTTGGTAAAGAAAGCCGCCGCTGTTTCGTGGTGCACTTTGTTGCTTGTTCGGGAATAGATATCGAAAGAGATACCCATCTGCTGCATACTTTCTTTTATAAGCGCATGAAATTTATCTACCACCTGTTGTGGGGTAATGCCTTCCTTCATAGCACGAATGGTAATGGGTACGCCGTGCTCATCGCTTCCGCCAATGAATTTCACATCTCTTTTTTGTGCACGTAAATATCGTACATAAATATCTGCCGGCAGGTAACATCCCGCCAGGTGGCCAATATGTACCGGGCCATTGGCATAAGGTAATGCTGCTGTAACTAAATATCTTTTTGGTTCCTTAATCATTATATCTTTTTGCAGTAATATTGGCGAATGAGTCGTTGACTCCGCCACTGATAACGGCTGCAAAAATACCGCAATCCACATCAATGCCCAAACATTAAACTTTTGAAGAAAACCGGGTGAAACCATCAGTAGATATTTACAACGGTGACCAATCTTCCTAAATGATCATTAATTTTAAGCATGCATCGAAAACATTTTCTTTTTGCCCTTGCACCATTGGCGCTTTCGTTTAAGTCGGTTGCGGCCGGCAGTGTTGCCGCAAAAAAAGAACAAACAATAAAGGTCCCTGCATACCTGCAGCCTGGCGACAGTATTGGCATTACCAGCCCCGCAGGATCTATTTCTCTGGAAGGCATTGCACCCGCTGTTGCGCAAATGAAAGCATGGGGCTTTGATATTGTTATTGGAAATACCGTTGGCAAAAAGGATTTTACTTTTGGCGGTACTGATGCAGAGCGGCTGGCTGACCTGCAGCAAATGCTGGACAACCCGAAGATAAAAGCCATCATGTGTGCCCGAGGCGGTTACGGTTTGGTGCGCATAATAGACCAGCTTAATTTTAAAAGTTTTAGAAAATATCCTAAATGGATCATAGGTTTTAGTGACATAACGGTGTTGCATAGCCACATTAACAGGCAATGCCGTATTGCTACCATTCATTCAAAGATGTGTAACAGTTTTCCTGACAACCCGGAAACTGCCGATTCAGAACAGCAGGCTACCATCAGCAGCATCAGGCAATGCCTGCTGGGCGAAGAGATGTTGTATACAGCCGCCACAAATAAATACAACAGGAACGGTGTAGCTACCGGCGAGTTGGTGGGCGGCAACCTGCGTACCCTGGAAACATTAAGTGGCACAGCAAGTGACATCAGCACCCGCAACAAAATACTGTTTGTAGAAGATACCGGCGAATACCTATACAGCATCGATCGCATGTTCTGGAACCTGGAACGCAGCGGAAAACTTGCTCACCTGAAAGGCCTGTTGGTAGGCGGTTTCAAAATAAAAAAAGAAAGCAACGAAGAAGACAGCTTTGGTAAACAGCTGGAAGAAATTGTGATTGAAAAAGTATCAAAATATAATTACCCTGTTTGCTTTGACTTCCCGGTGGGGCACCAGAAAAATAATTATGCTTTGCGCTGCGGCCTCATGCATCAATTGCATGTTTCCGATGATGCTGTGTGGCTGAAGAACGCACCCTAAAAACTATCTTAAAAAAATATACTTACATTAGGCAACAAAAAAAGCGCAAATGAAAATACCTCCCAATTTAAAAAAAGGCGACAGCATCGGCATTGTGTGCCCTTCCGGGTACATGGCATTAGAAAAAGCACAAACCTGCATCAACACCCTGCAGGAATGGGGCTTTAAAGTAGTTGTTGGAAATACCCTTGGCAGCAATTCTACCAATTACTTCAGCGGCTCAGATAAAGAGCGTTGCTACGACCTGCAAACAATGCTTGACGACAATGATATTAAAGCCGTATTGTTTGGGCGTGGTGGTTATGGCATGGGCCGCATTATTGATGAGCTGAACTTTAAGCAGTTTCGTAAAAATCCCAAATGGCTTATAGGCTTTAGCGATATCACCGTATTGCATACCCACCTGTTCAGCAATTATAAAATTGCCAGCATGCATGCTCCTATGGCTGCAGCTTTTAATGATGGTGAATGGGAAAACGAATATGTACAATCCATATTAAAAGCAATTAAAGGAAAGAAGGGAAAGTACAGTTGTGCGCCTCATCCCCTTAACAAGCTGGGTTCTGCCACGGGCAAGATCATTGGTGGCAACCTCGCCCTGCTTACCAATGTTATTGGTACTGCGTCTGATTTCAACAGCAACAATTGCATACTGTTTATTGAAGATATTGGGGAACAATTGTACACGATTGACCGCATGCTGTACCAGCTAAAACGCAGTGGAAAACTTGCTGGACTGGCAGGTTTGATTTTTGGTGGTTTTACTGAAATGGAAGATACAGAGCGGCCTTTCGGTTTATCGATGGATGAGATACTGCAAAACATCAGCGCCGATCTTAATATCCCTGTATGTTATCATTTCCCCATCAGCCATGATAAAGAAAATGTGGCTTTGAAATGTGGTTTGACTTACAACTTGATTGTTGGCAAAAACAAAGTAACCTTGAAGGAACTATAAGCTGAGTAAAGAATCGAGCGCTTTGTTGTATGCAGGAAAAGTGGAGAGATCATTATGAGAACCGCCTTCAATCCTCAGCAACAGATCTGATGGTTTAAGGAACTGCTGCAACTGCTCACTGTTGTTGAATGGAACAATGCCATCATCGGTGCCGTGAAAAATCACTACCGGACCGGCAACATCGGGCAAAAAACGATAAGTGGGGAATTGAAAATGGCTCATATAATTCACCGGGTAAATAAAAGCATATTGCCGCATCAGGTAAGGCATACTGTAGTAAGGGGTTTCCAGTAACAACATTTTAAAAGGGCGCACCGTGGCAGTATAAGCTGCTACTGCTGTGCCCAATGATTTTCCGTAGATGATGATACTATCGCTGCTGTATTGCTGCATGGCCAGTTTTTGCAACTGGTAGGCAATGCTGTATAATTTCTTTTCGGTGAACTCACCACTGCTCTTTCCATAACCGGGATAATCTGCCATCCACACATCATAACCCTTGCTTGTAAAAGAAGGCACAAAACGGGTATAGTGCGAAATGTTGTCCTTATTACCGTGGAAATATAATACCAGCCCTCGCTTATGCACATTAGCAGTAAAAAATTTCACCAGGTTTATCGTATCCCTTTCATTGAAAGGTATATTCAATTCTTCCATCTTCCCATTAAATGAAAAGCTGTAGACCGGAGGCAATTTTTCCGATTGCAGGATAAAATAATCCTGGGCATAGTACAAAGTGATTCCCACCAGGCAATAAATAATTACCACCCATTTTGAAAACTTCCAAAATTTTTGTTTAAAACTGCGTGGCTTGCGCTCCTGTGCTTTCGTTTCAATATTTTTTTTCTCCGGCATTAGTACTGTAATATATCCCTGATGAAATTATGGTATTCGTTAAAAGACGGCAGGTTGTTGTGGCCACCACCGTGAATCCTTATCAATGTTATTTTATTAGGACTTAGTGCCTGCAGTTTTTCGCTGTTGCTGATGGGGATCAACCTGTCTTTTGTGCCGTGTAAAATATAAGTATGGCAATTAACATACCTGATCCACTTATCAGTTTTCAACTTATACCTCAGGATAAATCTCACCGGCAAGATAGGCAGAAAACGTTCGATGGCTTTGGTAAAATTGAAGAAGGGTGCATCCAGGATAAGGTAGCGGGGCTTGTTGTCACTTGCAATTTTGGAGGCAAAACCGCTACCAAGGCTTCGTCCATACACGATAATGTGATGCTCCGTATATTGTACTGCCAGGCTATCGTACACAAACTGCATATCCTTCATCATATCTTTTTCCGATCGCTTGCCGGTACTCTTGCCAAAGCCACGGTAATCAACCAGCACCACATCATAATTGTACCGGTAAAAATCTTTTGCGTACTTGGCCCAACCTTTTATGCTGCGGCTGTTTCCATGAAAATACAATACCAGGCCAAGGGGTTTGGTCACGGTAAAATGCAGGCCGTTGATGCGTACGCCTTGCTCTACATCAAAAAAAAGTTCTTTGAAAGGTGCATCATACTTGTATTTAAAATCGGCATGTAATTTTTCAGGCTTAAAAATAAAACGCTCTTGCACCAGGTAAACCAGTAAACCCAGTGCAACGTAACCAAGGATAATATATAGAATTGTGCTATTCAATGCAGTTACTAAAATAGAACATTTAGCAATAGCTCCTCGTTACAGCTTTGCATCATAGATGCTTTTGCTGTAAAGGAGCATCTCCGAACTGCTTTACCCATGCATCTACGCCGCCGGCAAGGTTCAATAAATTATTGTGATGATTTTTTTGTTGCAACCGCTGAATAACAATGCCGCTGCGGATCCCTTTCTGGCAATAGAATACCACCAGCCCGGCCGATGGAATATTATCCTTGTTTTCCAGCACGGTATTCATCGGCATCAGTTTACCGCCAAGGTTGAATAACTCATGCTCCCAGGGTTCCCTCACATCAATGAGCAGCACCTGCTCGCCCTTCTCAAATTTTTCTTTTAACTCGCTTGCAGAAATTGTTTGCATAATCAATAGCCAATGATGGCCTTAGTTGTAATCTTCTACCCTCGTTAATTTTAATTTACTTACAGGTGCTACCACCAGCGGGAATTTCTCGGTAACAACATTGCTTTGCTCCAGGCCAAAACTTTTTTCTTCACTAACACTTAGCTTCTTTATCCAGAAATACAGTTTCATCACCATATCCTCCACAAAGGGCAGCTCGTTATCCTGGCTCAGGAATTTTTCCATCACAATGAATTCAAAATCACCCACCATATTATTTCGCTGCTGACTATCGTAGCGGCTCATAATATTTACCTCCCTGTTGGCCACTAAATCTTCCACCACTTTTTTAAACATCAGGTTAATGCGTGGCGCAATGCGGAAACCAAGCCTGAATTCAACCCTAATGATATCGTTTGGAATAATGTGTTCCACCACGTACTCAGAAGTGTAAGGATCATCAACGGTATCAACGTGTACGAACCAATAAATATCCGATCGTTTAGGTTTACCACTTAATATGCTGTAAATAATCTTATGCTCAATTTCTTTTGGGTTATTGGCACTTGTTAGATACACAAGGTGCGTGGCATATTTTGGTACAGAAGAATCATTGCTCAACTCTTCAAGCTTCGGCACATATTCATCAACCCGAACAAACTCCACATACCGGTTTTTGATTTTTCGTGCCCTGTGCCATACGTACATAATTGTAAACAAACCTCCGCCAATCATCAGGGTAATGTAACCTCCATGCACAAATTTATCCATAAGAGCGGCCAGATAAGCAAATTCTACGGTTAGGTAACAGGCAAGAAATAAATAAATGAGTATAGGCCTTACTCTGTGCAACACCATGTAGTTGGCAAACAGGATGGTCGTCATGGTCATGGTGGTAATGATGGCCAGGCCATAAGCGGCTTCCATCCTGCTCGACTCCCTGAAATACAATACTACGCCCACACAACCCGCATACAACAACAGGTTGATACCGGGAATAAATAACTGGCCTTTTGCTTCGCTCGGAAATTTAATTTTCATCTTGGGCCACAGGTTCAAACGGATGGCTTCGCTGATAAGTGTGAACGAACCAGACACCATCGCCTGGCTGGCAATGATTGCCGCACAAGTAGCGATAACCACTCCCGGCACAATGAACCAATGCGGCATGAGGTCGTAAAAGGCATTGATCCCCTGGGCTTCAAGGGTAGCCTTATCCATCATTTGGCCGGTATGGTGACTTAGCAGGCTGGCTCCCTGGCCAAAATAATTCAGCAACAGGCAGGTCTTAACAAATATCCAGGATATACGAATGTTTTCACGGCCGCAATGGCCCAGGTCGCTGTACAATGCTTCGGCACCAGTAGTACACAGAAACACCGCACCCAAAAGCCAGAATCCTTCGGAGTAATTAAAAAGAAAACTAATACCGTAATAGGGGTTCAATGCCTGTAGGATGGTAAAATCATCAGAAATATGTATGAGGCCTAACACAGCCAGCATAACAAACCAGGCGCTCATAAACGGGCCAAACATTTTACCAATAGAAGAAGTGCCAAATTGTTGTGTAAAAAAGAAAAGGGTAATAATACCCAGTACAATATAAACAACGGAATCTTTACTGATGTCACGGAACTGCTCCAGTTCCTTTAGTCCTTCAATAGCAGATGTAATAGAAATGGGAGGAGTAATGATACCATCGGCCAACAACGCCGCCCCGCCTACCATTGCCGGAATCACCAGCCATTTTTTTCGTCGGCGCACCAGCGCAAATAGAGAAAAGATGCCGCCCTCGCCTTTGTTATCGGCACGTAACACCAACACAACATACTTAATGGTGGTTTGAATCGTAAGTGTCCAGATGATAAGAGACAAAGTGCCCAGGATAAGTTCCCTGCTAATGATCCTGTCTTTTATAATTGAATTAAAAACGTATAAAGGCGAGGTTCCAATATCTCCGTAAATAATACCAAGTGCAATTAATAACCCTGCTGCCGAAACTTTGTTGATGTGCTTTCCCACTAAAATTTATTTTCTGTAAGTGCGTGCCCAAGGATGGGCCACGACGGTACAAATGTAGAATGAAATTGAAGATATAAACAAATGTTTTTAAGTTTCGTACCTGCGGTTATTAAACAAACTGGGGCTGCAGGTAATGTTACAGCGCAACCCTGGTAATAATTGATTCTAATGCCCACCCTCACATGCTGATTTATCAGCAGCAAACGGGTAACCTCACCGAAGAATATTTTACGGTATTGTATTCCGGGGTTCTATTTACTATCTTACCACTAAAACTAACCAGCATGTATATATTTCTCTTGTTGCTTTTGCTCCTGCTGATGATCTTACTGCTTATTCTATTTTATATCTACATCATTAAACCGATAATTATGTCAACGTCTGCTATTAACCGTTATCATTTCCAGGTAAGCTGGGGTGGTACCCGTCTTGGATTTATGGAAGTTTCTGGCCTGGATATAGAAATTGAAGCCATCTCTTTCCGGGAAGGCTCCAGCCCGGAGGATCATGAAAGAAAAATTCCCGGCTTACGCAAATACAGTAACATTACCCTAAAACGTGGAATCGTAAAAGGGGACAATGAATTCTTTGAATGGGTAAATACCAAGCAAACGGGCAATATTGAAAGAAGAGACGTTACCATTTCTTTATTGGATGAAACACATAGCCCCATAGTTGTGTGGAAAGTAAAAAGTGCTTTCCCCGTGCATTATTACGGACCCGTGCTTGCCGCCAACAGCGGCGAAGT
>JBBSKH010000049.1:0-25905 GCA_038256495.1 Chitinophagales bacterium | reverse complement strand
TTGAATTCAAGTCTGAGGTTATTCTGCAAACATCAGCGTTGATCTCCCGAAAGTAATTGGGATTTGAACCCTGCCTTTGCCGGCCAGGCACGGAGACACGAAGGAGCAATAAGGAAAAAGGTTTTGAATTTTGAATTTTGAATTTTGAATTCAAGTCTGAGGTTATTCTGCAAACATCAGCGTTGATCTCCCGAAAGTAATTGGGATTTGAACCCTAAGAAAGAAGAAAGGTTTTGAATTTTGAATTTTGAATGTTGAATGTTGAATTCAAGTCTGAGGTTATTCTGCAAACATCAGCGTTGATTGGCGAGAGATTTATTTTTTTACGCACTTGTTCCTCTATTCGGGAAAGGTGCAAAGGAAGGCAACGAAGCAAAAGTTTTAAACTATCTGCGAAAAATCTGCGCTGATTTTAGGGACATATTTTTCCACTAATTTTAAAGTCACATTCTCTTAAAACGTGCTCGCTAACAGCTGACAACTAGCAACTATCATCTAATTGTATCCAGCATCCAGCATTCTTCTCCCATAAAAAAAAGATAGCTTCCTGCGGATATACCGCCGAACACTATCTTATATATTGTTTTATGAAGAATATGCCGCCTAGGCTCGTTGTACCAACTTTACGATAACAACTATTACTGCTATTACCAGCAAGAGGTGGATGATGCCACCGGTAAAAAAGCCGCCAAAAAATGAAATAGCCCAGATAATTACAAGGATCACCGCGATGGTATACAATAAATTTCCCATGATTTAATTGTTTTTAAAAGATTAATGATAACATCTACTTAAACAAAACCTTGCCAAATAACATTGTAAGTATAAAACGATTTTATACAGTGCCTTACATGTATTAATTAACTCTACAATTGGGGGATTTTGCTCCACGTACCTTCCTGCTGATGCCCCAATTTTCTTCGACTGAACGCTCGTTATTTTTGATACCATTGCCAATTGTCCATATAACTGTTAGACCCGTACTGCCTGCCTGGTAGTTGGGATATATTTGAACACTCCGCTCCCCGCCTGCTTTGTTTTTATGAAAATGTGGTATAAGAATACCGGAGAGGGCGCCCACAGTAACACCCGTAATTACATCGCTGTAAAAATGTTGACCTGCCTTTATGCGCAAAATGCCGGTGGTAGCAGAGGCTGCAGCAGCCAGGCCAAAGAGGATACCCTTGCCCCTCATGTTGGGATGGTAATCGGTATAAACCTTTGCCATAAAAAAGGTACTGGTAGCTACTACCGCAGGGTGTCCAGCAAAAAAACTATTGCGGGCCCCTCCACCCTGGCGGGTGCCCATATCAACCATGGGGTTGTACGCATATGGTCGGAAGCGGTCTGCTACCATAGCACTACTGGTATACAGGGTGCCCGTGCTGCCCATAGCTTGCAGGAACAGCAATCCTACCTTACCTGCATCACGCCTTATTTTTTTATCGGCCAGTAAAAGCAAAGGCAAGGGCATACTGCCGTAAAAGAATTTATCGCTCAGGCTTTTTGCCTTTGTATCATAGTTGTCTGCAGCGGGCCTGTCGAAGGCATTAATGTTTTGTGGACTAAGGGCGGCTATCTCTGTAGCAGCCACCTGGTCTCTGCCATATATCACACTCATACCGTAAAGGGACCAGCCAACAGTAGCCACAGTGATGGGAATATCGATAGCAGGTTTAAGTTTATAAACCGCCGGGGAAGGTTTGGTGGTAGTGTCAGTTTCCTGTGCCGATATGCTAATTGAAAATAAACCTATGCAAAAAGTAAAAAGAAATTTTCTGAATATCATACTGCTTTTTTTTAAATTGTTAGCTATTAAGACTCAAAAAATGCGCCACCGTAGCATTGGCTGGTTGAGCCTTATGCCTTTATGATTTTTCTCTTTTTGTGTTGTACCTAATATTACGCAGTAGTGAATTACTTACACGAATAAGCCGCACGAATCATCGTGCGGCTTATGAAACCAAACCAACTATGCAACTATTTTATTGGCCTATTCCTCCGCCACCTTGTGTTCGCTTGGCTTCTTCTTCTAAAGCACTCTTACGCTGGCGGGCAGCTTTTACCTGGCTGTTACCAAAGCGGTAACTAAAATTCAATTTAAACTGCTGGCTCTCCCACCTGCCGCTGGCACGCAGGAACTGACCGGCAAAATTACTTTCGCCACTCCAGCGCATGGTATTCAATACATCGCTTACGGTGGCTTTAATATTACCCTTGCCTTTCATGATAACTTTCTGAACACCTACATCCATGCCACCCATGGCAATGCTTTTAAAGGTTCCCTGCCAAATGGAAGGCGAGTTGTAAAAACCGCTTACTTCGGCCGTCCATGTTTTACCAATCTTAAGACTATGCTGCATATAGATATTAAAACTAAAAACATCCAGGTTTACTTTTCTGCCTGCACCAAAATTGGCTTTAAATGCAGAATAGCTACTGTTGAAGTTGGCAAAGGCGCTGTATTTTTTGTAAGAGAACGGGTAGCTCACATTCAGGCTTACAATATCCTGGGTGGCCAGGTTCTGCTTAGAGATAAAGCTTTTTGAAATTTCAGCCGTATCTATGAGCTGCGAAAAAATATCCTGCACATGGCTGAAGTTAAGGCGTGTGTTTAGTTTGTATTTATAAGTATGGCTAAGGCCAAAACTATTTGTGTATTGCGGGCGCAGGTTGGTATTTCCTTTTTGGAAAGTATATTCATCCAGCTTAAACTCAAACGGGTTAAGGTCCTGGTATGCCGGGCGGTCTATGCGGCGGCTATAACTGAGGCCCCACTGGCTCATGGGGTTTTTGTTGAAGGTTACTGCTACGCTGGGGAAGAAATCGGTGTAATTCCTTTTAAAGGTTGAATCGTAAGGAAGGTAGCTGTTACTGGCGCTATAGTATTTGCTGCCGTTGGATACACCTTCAATATTTGAATTCTCCATACGCACACCAGCCTGTACAATAAAGCCTTTAAAAGGCCTGTTGTAATTAACATACAGGGCATTTATATTTTCCTGGTAGCCGAATTTGTTGCTGCGGGAGGTATCCAATACTTTGGCGTTGCTGTACACATTGTAACGCTGAAAATCATTATCAGTATTTACATAAGACACTTTACCACCCACACCCAGTTTACCTTTTTTAAAATTTTGCTCGTAATCTGTTTTAAAAGAATAGAGCCTGATGATGCTGGGGGAGATCATGTTGTACACTACCCTGCTCAATTCGTTCTGGCCGCTTGCATCATAATATACATTGGGCTGCAACTGGTTTGTAAAGATATCATAGTACCCATAGTCTGCATCCATGTTCAGTTCCCTGCCACTTGTATCGGTATGGCGGTAATTCATGTTGGCGTTAAAATTCTGCCGTTCAGATTTGCTGCTGTTATCCGCTACCAGTACCCTTACCTTGGTATCGTTGGGAATGTAGGTGATGGGTGTGCGCCCGTTTGACATGCCTTCGCCATTGTTAAATGACCCGTTTACATTTACACCAAAAGTATTTTTCTTGTTGATGAAATAATCCATGCCCAGTTTATAATTATGGTTCTCTCCACTATTGGTCATAATGGTTTTCTGCTCAAAAAGTGTGTCTGCCAGGCTACGGTAGAAGTTCATAGTATTGCGGTTCTTGTTATTATTATAATTGTAAGAACCAAAGATGTTGGTATGCTTGTTACGGTTGTTTAAGTTGATGCCTGCGTTGTACTTTGGAAACACCCCTACTGCCCAGCCTGCATTTACAGAACCGTTGGTGCCAAAGGATTTATTTTTCTTTAAACGGATGTTGATGATACCGGCATTACCGGCCGCTTCATATTTGGCAGAAGGGTTGGTAATAATTTCTATGGCTTCTACATTTGAAGACTGCATGCTTTTAAGAAAATCTGCCAGGTCTTTACCAGAAAGCGGTGTGGGCCTGCCATCAATGTACACCTGCACGCCGGTTTTACCACTCAGGCTCAGGTTATCGTCTTTATCCACCAGTACGCCGGGTGCCTTGCGCAGCAATTCCAATGCATCGCTTCCTATGGCGTTGATGGTACCTTCTACATTCAGGATGGTTTTATCTGCCTTAATTTCTACCATCGGTTTTTTGGCAACAACTACAACAGCCGCAAGGGCCTCGCTGGCTTTCTGCAATTCAATTACCGGCAACTCTTTAGCGGTACCGTTATAATTAAACACTTCACTTAAGTAGGGTTGATAACCCACGTTGCTCACCTTTAGCAGGTATTCGCCTTCTGTAATGGCCAGCAACTTGAACTGCCCCTGTGTATTGCTGGCGGTATATTTAACCTCGGCCGAATCTGAAGCTTGTATCAGGGTGATAGTGGTACCTGCCATTGGTTTACCGGCCGGGTCTTTTACCGTACCGGTTATGCCCTGGCCATATGCCAGTACCGAAATAAACATTAATGTGAGAAAGGATAAAAATAATTTCATGACTGTTAGCTTTGTACTTTAAGGCACAAAATTAAAAAAGCGATAGGCTGGAAACTGGACAAGAATAGTTAAATGGGTTTAAAACCGTATAAGCGGTGTTTTGAGATACGCCCCCATATATTATACATAAAGTAATAGCAGTTGTGCTGTCGGCTAGATTTTACTTGTACAATAAAGCAGATCTATGCTGCATCAGACGCAATGGTATTCGGAATTTCTTTACGCTCTGTACGTACCACATTGGTTCTTTCCACTTTATATTTTTCCCAGTCGAATGGCTCAAAACTGCGCAGTTTTCCATCTACCCATATGTCGCCTCCTAAAAAGAAAGCCTTTGCCGCTTCGACACCTTTTGTAAAGAGTGCTACTTTTTCTTCATCAGCCAGGAAAAAATTCAACCAGTTAAATTCGTGCACATCCACATGGCCAATGGTCTTTTCATACAACTGGTTCTTTAATAAAAAATCGCTATCGTAATAAAACCTGATGGTGCTGAAAATATTACCAATGTAGGTAAAGAGTGATTCTTTAAAACTTCGCTTTTCACCCGGAACGATATGTTCTTCATCTTCCAGCTTTACCCCAAGGGTTGGCAGCCTTGCCACAATGATAGAAGGATTGTGAAAAACGTTGATGGGAAAATTAGACAGGATACCGCCATCAACAAAACGCACTTCTTTTGGCAGTGAGGGGCTGGTATATTCAGGAATATTTTGCAGAATGAGTTTTTCATCTTCTGTTTGAGGAGCACGTGTTACGTTCCTGATGAAAGGTTCAAAGAAAAGCGGGATGGCCATAGATGCCCGCACAAAATCAGCCGGGTTGGCGGCGGCGGGGTCATCCCAGTAGTACCTGGCCATGGCCGGGAACTCTACCTTGCGTTGGTTGGTAATATCGCTGGCAATTAATATAATATCTGAGCCGGCTACAGGGCGTTTATCGTTGGTATTATTCTCTGCAGCCCTTTCCGGGCGCAATTGCACACCCTGCTGGTTCTTTTTAAGTAATTGCTCTAATTGGGCAGTAGTGTCAACGCCGTTAAAGCGAAGGATATCGGTTACCCAGTCGTGAAAATTCTTACCACAACAAATACCGTATTTGCTGCGTACAAAAAGCCGGAGGTATTTCTTACTTCTAAAATATACGAAAATGATCCCGGCGATACAAAGAGTTACAGCGATGCTGAGCACCAGTGCAATTACCCACCACATAACTGCAGGTACTACAAAAGCATTTATGATGGTGAGGATGCCCAAGATAGCTGTTGCCCCGAGGAATATTTTTATAAAGAGGATGAGGGAGTTTACGATACCGCTGATATATCTTTTGCGCTGCAGGAATTTACGCACAACTTTACGGGCAAAAGGGGCACCATCTACCAGGTCGAAAAGATCTTTATTGATCAATTCATACAACACAGCTTCACTCTTTAACAGGGGTTCATCGCTTTCTTTTGTAACGATATCTTTATAACGTTCTGGGTCAATTACGGCCGTAAGCATGGTGTTGATGGCCCCTGCACTGGTACCAGCAAGTTTGTAAAACCTTATGCCCATCTTCTCCAAAATATAAGTATAACCGAGCAGGGCAACTCCCAGTACTCCGCCGCCTTCCTGCACATAGTTCACATATTCGTAGGTCTGAGGAATACCATCTGCAGAAATTTCGGTCTTTATAAGATCAGACACGGGTGGCAGTGTACCATCGGGCCTTTGCAGTTTTTGGTGTATGTCTGCAAGCACTTTATCGGCGCCCGTCTTTGTTATAAAATCGCTGATGTTAATGGTGGGTCGTTCCATATCGTTTTCTTTAAGGAACCACAAAATAACATGCAGCGGTATAAAATGCAAGGACTATTTAAATTATGTGTTAAGGGTTATGAATTTTGAATTATGAATTGAGAGGTTGAGGGTTGAGGGGTTTTCATTTTGATTTTTGATTTTTTACTTTTTACTTTTTACTTTTTACTTTTTACTTTTGATTTCAACGCCTTAGCCGCTTGAAACATTGCCTTCATCCTCACCGCTTGGCAACTGTGAGTTGAGCTTCAGTTCATCAATATCCATTTCCCTTTCTAGTTGCCGGATGGCTTCATCGCTGAACTGCCCGTCGTTGTGCAGTTTTAGCAGCAATGCCCGCTGAAACTTGCTGATGTTTATTTGTGCATTTAACCTGCTATCTGTTTCAGCAGGCTGGGCAATTGACTTAGCGTATGTTGATGACCGAAGCAATCTTAATTCGCCGTTTAGTTTTCGTACCTGTTGTTCGTACTCAGTTTTTAACTGTTCCTGTAAGCGATGGTCTCCCTGCACAGGCATTTCCCTTTCAATAAACTGCAGGGTATTGCTGGCCATAAATAATTGCAATTCTTTTACCTCGTCTTCTTCATCGCTTGCCGGTTTTATCTTTAATAATTTTATGAGGAGGGGAAGGGAAAGGCCCTGCACAACCAGCGTCATAAAGATGACCACGAAGGATAGAAAAATAATGGAGGACCGTTTTGGAAAAGGTTCGCCACTCTGCAATGCCAACGGTAATGCCAATGCCGCTGCGAGGGATATCACACCCCTGGTGCCCGTCCATGCCACTACCAATACGTTTTTCCAGGTATCATCACTACCTTCAACAGCAGCACCTGCCTGCTTTTTTTTGCTAGAAAAACGTTGCCAGTTAGCGCCGGTAAAAACCCAGATGATTCTTACAATGATGGTAACAAGGCTGATGACAAGGCCATAACCCACAATAGTACCCATGGGGTAATTGCCCATATCTTTAATGATGGAAGGCAGTTGCAGCCCAATCATGATAAAAATAAATCCCTGCAATAAAAAGATCAAGGTATCCCATATTACCCTGCTGCGCATCCTTGCCTGAAAGGAAAAAACTTCCGGCGACTTGCGGGCTATCAACAATCCAGTAGTTACTACAGCTAATACGCCTGATACTTCAAAATGCTCGGCACTTACGTAAGAAATAAAAGGTGCCAGCAAAGTAAAACTTGTTTCCACCACGGAATTATTTACAATACGTTTGTGCGCCCAAACAAAAAGCCATCCTGTAACAAAACCAATGGCAATGCCCGCAGTAGCTACTAATAAAAATTGCAGCCCGGCCTGCCACCAAACGAAGCTGCCGGTGGTAACAGCCAACACAGCGTAGCGGTAGGCTATCAATGCCGACGCATCATTTACCAGGCTCTCTCCTTCCAGAATGGTGATGACCTTACGGTTCAACCCAAGTCCTTTAATGATGCCTGTGGCAGCTACAGCATCTGGCGGCGATACTACCGCACCCAATACAAATGCAAGCGGCCACGTAAATCCGGGAATCATATAATGTGCGGTAACAGCCACGGCTAACGTTGTAAAAAACACAAGTGTAATAGCCAGTGCCGAAATAGGCCTGATGGCAGTTTTAAATTCGAGCCACGATGTTTTAGATGCTGCATCGTATAACAATGGCGGCAGCATGATGATGAAGATCACTTCGGGGTCAAGGGCAAGATGCGGCAACTGTGGTATGAACCCGATGACCAATCCTGCCAGTACCAGCAACACCGGCAAGGGTAATTTGCGCCTGTTGGAGAATGCTGTTAAGGCCATTAAAATAGCCATGATAAAAATTACGACTTTGAAGTTTTCCATTTCGGCCCAATCTACGATTATTGGCTGCAAAAACAAAAACCCTGCCGCTGGTAAGTTAGCTGTTTTGTTAAGAAACTACCTCCATGATTCGTGGCTCCAGGCAACTATAAATCTATTAGACCACGGCATTAAATTTTGGTGCTATTATACCAACGAAAAAAAAGGATAGCTAAAAATAATATAGTCAATAGTGTAAAAAAGATAATTGTACGGATACGCCCTTCTTTATCCTGCATAGTAGTTTTTTTTCTTTCCTGGTTTCTTTTTAGTTGCAGGGCTACCGTTTACGGCTGCTGCCATGATTTTATGAAAAGAATCTTAAAAACAAAAATATTAATCCTTTGTGTTAATCAAATATGCAAAGGCTTCCATTCCTTTGGTATGCTCGAATATCACATTCAGTACGCCGATAATGGGTAGCGCAATAATGGCACCTACAATTCCCCAAAGCGCCGAAAAAAGAATAATGCCAAACACCGTAATAAAAGGGTTCAGATTGATTTCGTCACCAATAATCCATGGGGTAAGAATGTAATTTTCCACTAATTGCGCCGCGGAAATCACAACAATCACGATAAGTGCCGGTGTTGTGCCTGAGTACAAATACGACAAGATTACTGCAATACCGCCGCCTATAACATTTCCAACATAAGGAATTATGGAAAAAAGCGCCGCAAATACTGCCAGAAATAACGCATAGGGAACAGAACCAAGGGTAAAACCAAGATAATATATACCGAATAAAAAAATCATAATCTTAGCTTTTCCAAAAAAATAGTTACTAATTATTTTTGATGAATCACTTAAAAGGGAAGTCATTGCAGAGGAGTTGGAAGTAAGTTTTTTAAAGAAATTGATAAACATTTTCTTCTGCATCAATAAAAGTATTATGTACACAAAAATTATAAGCGACTGTGACAGCAAATTCAATATGGAAGCTAGAAAGACACCCGTCAGACTTTCCACCTTTTCAACCAACCCTTTGTTATCTTCTATATAATTTTTAAAGTTCCAATTTAAATTTTGGTTGGCCCATTCAGACAAGCGGTTCAATTTTTCAGTCGCCTTTTCCTTCATAGTAGGCCAATCGCCTGCCATCGTATTTATCTGTGAACCTATCAGCCATGTGAGCAATAGAAAAATAACTATCATTAAAATAACAGACAATGTTATGGACAACCAGTTTGGTAGTCCCCACTGATTCAGTTTTTGGGTGGGTTTGTCAAAAAGAATAGCAATAGTTGCCGCAGTAAGCAGGGGCATTAAAAGGCTTGACCCAATATATAGAATTGCCAGAATGCCTCCAATAATAAGTAACGCTTTTATCAAATAACTGCCGGAAATACTTATTTTGGATTCACTCATAAGATGGCTTTTTTTGTTAAAAGTTTGATTTTTTTAGCAAGGCATTATTTGTAAATTTAACCGAAATATTTTTATTCTGTGGTCGGCGCTTTCGTTTATATTGATGTCTTCCATCCCTTGGTTCATGCCCCACTAACTATGCAACAAACCATATGTTTACATCGCAGCAGCCACTCATGGTTTCGCCATATTTTGCTGTATCCTGATTACCGTAAACTCTGCCGGTCTTACAAAGGCTACCATCAATTGCAGGCTGAGTATTCCCTGCAGAATGTCACTAGCGGTCATAGTAACGCCCAGCCCTACCCGAACTGCAAATGCTTCCTCAGGTTTAGCACCGGGGAATGCTCCCTGCCGCCATAACTGGTATAGAAAGTTTTCGCCCATTGCTTGTATACGTACCCAGGTATTGGCATCGTTTGGTTCAAAATAAAATGACTGCAATGCCAGCTTTACAGATCGTTCAATCATTATTGCCGTTCGCTTTATGCTGATATAGCGCCATTCATTATCGTTGCCCGCCAGGGTGCGTGCGCCCCACAACAACACCTGCCCCGGCTGAAAACTCCTGATGGCATTTACTGACTTACCCGTGGAAGCATCCACGTTCATCCATTCCTGCTGCAGGTTAGTGATAGCCGCATCAGGTGCCAGCACAGCCTGCAGCGCAACATTGGCAGGAGCCTTCCATACCCCTCTTTCATTATCTGTTCTGTTCATTACACCCGCCACGGCAGCACTGGCCGGCATACGATTTACGAGTTGTTTTGCGGAATTTACCATCGCCGCATACGATGCACTACCCGAAAGTAGCTGGCTGTGTGCCAGGGCTTGTGCTGCAGGTTCCGCAGGAAAATCCTGTATGAGTGCTTTTAAAAGGATGACATTATTTTTTTCAGCAGCAGGCAAAAATTTCAGCAGCATGGGCAATGCAGTAAGGAAATTGGGCAGGCTACATTCGCCAGTGCTTACGATATTGGTTTGCAGCCACGGATAATATGCCGCACCAAAAGACAGCGCTTCATCACCAATACTGCTGCGAAACAGGTTGATGGCATCATGGTGCTGCCCGTCAATACTGCGGCCAGGATCGGTTAATAACATGCGGTATTGCGTATCCCTGCAATGCCTGAGCGCTCGTTTATACAAAGAATAATATTTTGGCTGCCCTGCCGCATTGCGCATGGCAACAATATCCGGGAACAAAAGCAGGGTTGGTTCGGCAGCAGCATTCAAAATGCTAAAGACCGAAGGGATTTGCTGAGCAGCATTGCCAGTAAAATCTTTCATCCTTACACCCTGCACTTTTACCATTTCGTAAGTACCAACAGACACTATACAACATTCCCCGCCGCCATTCTCATAAAACAGGCGTACAGCATTATAGAGGTATAATTCGTTGTTGCGCTGGTAAGCAACGAACAACGATTTGCCGCCAATATGAATTGGCACATCAAAAGGCCCACCTGTTGTTGCCAATTTAAAAGCAGACTGAAAGGGGCCGCCAAATATTTCCTGGTATGCTGGCATAGACCGAATGCTAACAACCTGTTGCTGCATTGGCTGGCCATTTTTTTCCGCCCTTTCTGTATAACCCACAAAAACGGGAATAGCTGTGGGAGTAGCTGTTACAAGGGGAAGTTTAAAAGATGTTTCTTCTACATAAACGCCGGGAGTTTTATACAATGCCATCTTATACTTTTTATGATCATTAAAATACACTTTGTTTACCGCAATTGCTACTGGCAAAAAACTGATGGCTTATTAAATCGGTGATTTTGTATGAGATGGATCCAAATGCAAATTTACACAGTGTGCCGGTGCCAATGCTTAATGTAAAAATTTTGTTTAAAAGTATAAGTGAATAAAATACTGGCGAGTTGCATCCTTTTTCAACCCCATGCGTATATAATAATGAATAAACTCTTTTAAGATGAGAATTTTAATGCTATGCATGCTTGTGTTAAGCTGCTTTTTTGTTGGCTGTAAAAAATCTCCGGACACCAGCGTTGCAGTTGTAATGGAACGCCTGGAAATTACCCCTGCCAATGTGAGTTTGCTTATTGGCGAAGGAAAACAAATGAGTGTTATATTTTATAACCAGGTAGGGCAGGCAGCCCCGGTGCCAGCAGGCACCACCTGGAGTAGCTTAAACCCAACTATATTTTCTGTAAGCAGCACAGGGGTGGTACAGGGCATTTCGGCCGGACAGGGACGGGTACAGGTAACCTACCAGAACATCAGCACTACAGCATTGGTGAATGTGCTTGCAAACAACCAGCAACTGGCAATTATCCGGTTATCTCCGCAGGATGTTCAACTTACATTAAACCAAACGGCACCCATGTCAGCCAGTGGCGAAAATCTTAGCGGTGCTGTTATTCCTGGCCTTATTTTTACGTGGCAAAGCAGTAACGATGCACTGGTTAGTGTAAACAGCAGTGGAGTGGTTACCGGAAAGGCTTATGGTACCGCACAGGTTAGTGCCAGCAGTATGGGGTTACAGAGCGCACCTGTAATGGTACAGGTGGTGAGAACCGGCAGTTTTTCCGGGTCAGGTAGTTCTGGAACGGCTATGATAAGTATCAGCAATAATATTCTGCGGTTAACTACTTCGGCTAATTTTGTGGCCAGTACCGGCGCCCCGGATCTAAGAATGTACCTTACCAATAACCCAAATAGTGTGGTGGGCGCCATAGAGGTAGCCACCTTAAATCAACGCAATGGTGCCCAAAGCTGGAACATTTCTCCTCCAACTACTATTACACAGTTCCGGTATGCGCTTATCTGGTGCAAGCAATTTGGCGGAAATTATGGAGCGGCTGACCTTGGTATGTAATTTACCAACTGTTTATGCCAGGTGCTGATGAACATGAAAACCGGGCAAGGGTTCTACTGCAGTTTAAAGACCAGCCTGCAACGCTTATCATTTCTTTGTTTACCGAAATAATTTGTAATAATTTTAGGTTTGCCAGCGGCCTTAAATACCAATGGTTAACCCGAAAATATTTTTCAATTGAACAATCAACCTCCGGCACTACTACTGTTAGTGCTAGATCATAGTCGTGCAGATTTCCTGCAATTGGAAGCCATTTTAAACGACTGCGGACTTCCCATAGCTTCTCTTTTTTATACCGCCAACGAAACCGAAGCAAAAACTTATCTGGCTAATAATAAACCTGATGTTGTGTTTGCCGAAATCCCTGATGTTACAAACAAAACTCCAAATTATTTTGAGTTGGTGAGAGATGCGGCAAGCGATACCGCTATTATTATCTTATCAGGAAATACGGCAAACAGCAGCGCCATACAAAACATTCCCGAAGGCGCCCAGGATTACCTGGAAAAAGGCAGCTTTGATAAAAAGCTGTTGGCAAAAACAATTGTGTATAGCATAGAGCGCAAAAGAAACATAGAAGTACTGCGGCAGGCAAATGAGCGTTACCGGCTGGCCGCCCGTGCTACCAACGATCTTATCTGGGACTGGAACCTGGAGACCGGGCAGATATTCAGAGATGAAGAAGCCACCAAAAAAGTATATGGCATTTCTGCCAGCGATAAAATATGGCAGATGCATAACTGGGATATTTTTTTGCACCCCGATGATGCAGAACGCATCCGTGAACTAATTCTTGATTTATTAGAGCCGGGTGATGTTAATTATTTTGAGAGTGAATACCGCATCCTTACAGATAAAGGCTCTTACAAAAACATTTACGACCGTGGTTATATAGTAAGGGACGACAATGGAAAAGCGCTGCGCATCATTGGCGCAGCAAAGGATATTACTGAACGAAAGCGTCTGGAGAAAACTTTACGTGAGTTGGAGCTGGAACAACAGAAGGCAGTAACAGCAGCCACTATAAAAGGCCAGGAGAACGAGCGGGAGCAACTGGCCATAGAGCTGCACGATAATATTAACCAGGTTCTGGCTACTTCAAAATTATACCTTGATCATACTCTCACAGAAAAAGAAGTGAACCGCAATACGCTGTCCATGAGCCGGCGATTGATTGAGGTGGCAATGGAGGAGATTCGCAAACTCTCTCAATCAATGCTGTCGCCTGCGTTTGAAGAAAACGGGCTGGTGCAGGCGCTGGAGGAACTAGCCGGCGCCGTTAGCATAACGGGCAGGATTGCTGTAAAGAAAAGGTTTGGCCCGCTGGATGAATCACTCCTGACCACCGATCAGAAATTAACGCTTTTTCGCATTGCACAGGAACAGGTGAGCAACATCATCAAACATTCGCATGCCAACAATGTAAAAGTAAATTTAAAGACCAGCCGCAACAGCGGCGGCTCTTTTGTAGAATTGATGATAAAGGATAACGGAACCGGCTTTGATACATCTTTAAAGCGAAACGGTGTTGGCCTCCGCAATATCACTACCCGAACGGAATTATTTGGCGGAACGGTTAAAATAAAATCATCGCCAGGTAAGGGCTGCAGCATCCGGGTAATATTTCCGGCAGTTGTTCACTAGCCATCCGCATCTTCCAGGTTAAATAATTCATTCACGGTCACATTAAATTTCCTCGACAGTTTAAGGGCAAGAATGGTAGAAGGTACGTACCGGTTCTTTTCTATGCTGTTGATAGTTTGACGGGACACGCCTATTTCTTTGGCAAGATCATCCTGGGTGATATTATGTATAGCACGTTGTACTTTTACCTGGTTGGTCATTTGTGCATTCTTTTAAGTGTTTCAAAATACACTACCTGGAAGATGAGCAACATCCATAATACCGTAAAATCTCCTAACTCCTTAATAACTGCTTCCTTGCTTTGCAGCAAATCGACGCCGTAAGCAATGAATGGTGCAGCAAGACTGTACAGCACACCTAATACAAAAGCAATGCTGTACGATTGCAGCCTCAACTGTGCTATTAATTCATCTTCCAGTTTTTCTTTTGAAATAGCAATGAACAATAAACCCAGTAACATGCCATAGCGGAACAGGATCCGCAAGCCATCTTGCTCAAAAAGGTACTTGTTTAAAAATATAGCAACCAATGAAACAAGGAGCAGGCCCAACCCAATTTTCTTAAAATAATTGGGCAGTTGAAACCTCTTGAGTTTCTCTACATTTCTTCTTTCGCAATCCATTAATGATTCAGAATTCATGATCTTAGTTTTAAGGTTTAATGTTCGTTATACTTTCCCAAAGGTAAAGGACATTATACATAATGACAAATATATTTTACATATATTTTAAAATATATCCACTTTGCTATCAAGAATAGGATATGAACGAGAACTTAAGAATCCTTACTAACAGGTTTAATAAACTACTTTTGAAAGAAAACAACCATGTCACTACCCAATATTTTTAAACCAGGTGTTACCCAGGGAATAATAGAAAGGATTAATAAACTTAGCCCGGAAATTACTCCCGACTGGGGCAAAATGAACGTTGCACAAATGCTGTCGCATTGCAATGTAACCTATGAACTTACTTACGAGCAAAAGCATCCCCGCCCGAATGCATTCATACGTTTTATTTTAAGAAACCTGGTTAAAAAAATAGTGGTGGGTGAAAAGCCTTATGCAAGAAACAGCCGTACCGCCCCTGTTTTTATGGTAACGGGTGATAAGGATTTCTACCAGGAAAAAGAACGGCTGGTAAACCATATCAAACAAACCCAGGAGCTGGGCGAAAGTCATTTTGAAGGAAAAGAAAACCTGAGTTTTGGCACCATGACAGCCACAGAATGGAACAACATGTTTTACAAGCACCTCGACCATCACCTTACCCAATTTGGAGCATAGACACGGCTATTGGTTGCCGTTATTCATTTTGGTTAAATCGTTTACATTAAACTTGATTCTGTAATCCCAGGGGGGCTGATGTCTTATCCCTTTTGCCAGGTAAAATCTCACATCTATTAACTACAAACTTATTGCTGCCACCGACATTAATGGGGTCGGCGACAAGTATATTTTTACGATGGTAAAGCAATAAAACTGCATATTACCCCGGTATGCATTAATGGAGAAATGGTTTTCATCTTTGAAATATGTTTTATAATTTGTTCCCTTAACCAAAACGACTAACATGAAAAAAATGCTCATCGGGGCGCTGGTAGGTGGTATCATCATCTTCATCTGGCAGTTCCTTTCCTGGGGTTTACTAAACCTGCATCATGCACAACAGGAATATACACCCAAGCAAGACAGCGTTATGGCGTTCCTGAAAACACAGTTTAATGAAGACGGCGCCTACCTGATGCCAAACAGCCCGCCGGGTACCAGCGGTGAACAAATGGAAAAAGATATGGCTGCTAACGAAGGTAAGCCCTGGGTGCAACTGGCTTACCATACCAGCATGCCTGGCATGGATGGTATGTTTATGAATATGGGCCGTGGACTGTTGGTGAATATTGTAATGGTGTGGATACTCTGCTGGCTTTTAGGGAAGATCAGCCTTCCCTCATTCGGAACGGTGTTTCTTGGAAGCCTTGGTGTAGGACTGATCGTATTTTTTAATGCACCATATACCCAACATATCTGGTACGATAGTTTCGACCTGATGGCACACTTCACAGATGCATTGGTTTCCTGGGGTGTAACGGGAATCTGGCTGGGCTGGTGGTACTCCCGCCGCAAATAAATATTTTTTTTGAGGGTATGAAACGGGCAGGATTAATTTCTGCCTGTTTCTTTTTAATTAACCTCGTAAAACGGGAACATAGCACTTGCTGCAAATAATTGCAACTCACATCGTCACGTTCCTATCCTCATTTTTTATTTCGAAGGCATATTGCATGAGCTGCGCACACGTTAAGGTGTTGTGTTGCTTTTGAGTCGATATCTCACCGTTAATACTGGATAATTCCAGGTGGTACTGGTCAAACTCTACATTAGCAATAACATACTCTTTGTAATTGTCATCTACTTTTTCTCTAACAACGGATTTAACCGTCAGTTGCTTATCGCAGTTATTAATGATTGTCCACATAATGATTTATTTTTTTTGAAAGGTCGTATAAATGATAACCATGTATTAAAAATAATGCCAGCCTTAGCTCAATTTATTATTTTATTCATGTTTACATTGCTTGCATTTGATAATGCAAATAGAAAAAGCAGTAATCCATCATTTGGGTGCATTTCAAATTATCCCCGGTAGGTGGTGACACCAACCGGGAATGGCCGCCGTGGGCGGTCCCCACCGCCCACAAGAATTACGGCCAAGCGACAATTGAATGCACTCCATCATTTGACGGCCCGCAATGGATGTACTATTTTCGGGTTCATGAGCAGGACAAATTTTTTAAGCACACATCAAATTGAGGCAGTAGCTGTAATGCCTGTGCACGGCGGCGACATCAATGATAGCTTCCGTATTAGTACAACCAACGGGCAACAATATTTTTTAAAAGAAAATAATCTTCAATCTTTTCCCGGCATGTTTGCAAGAGAAGCGGAGGGACTTACTGCACTTCGGGAGAACAGTACCCTGCAGATTCCGAATGTAATTGCATGTGGCAATGATGATGAACAGCAATGGTTGCTGATGGAATGGCTGGAGCCTGGTTCGCCAACAAAAGTTTACTGGGAAAATTTTGGCCATGCATTGGCTTTGCAACACCAGCAAAGCAACAAGCAGTTCGGCTGGAAAAATGACAACTACATTGGGAGCCTGCCACAAGTGAATGATTGGCAAAACAAGTGGCAGGCGTTTTATACCAACAACCGCATCATGCCTCTTTCCGAACAATTAAGGCAGCAAGGCAAATTCAGCAGTAAGGATATTGCTGCTGCTGAAAACTTTTGCAATCGCCTGCCGGAACTGATGCCGGAAGAGCCTCCTGCCCTGCTACACGGCGACCTGTGGAGTGGTAATTGCATGTGTACGATAAATGGATCGGCAGCTATATACGACCCTGCGGTGTACTACGGCCACCGGGAAATGGATCTTGGGATGACGCAACTTTTTGGAGGATTTGCAACAGCATTTTATCTTGCTTACGATAACGCTTATCCGCTTGATGCAGGCTGGCAGGAACGACTGCCCGTTACCCAACTATATCCTGTATTAGTGCATGCCGTTTTATTTGGTGGCCATTATGTGCAGCAGGCGGCAAATATTTTAAAACAATACGGCTGATAGAATGACAGGTTGCATTTAACCCGGCAACTGCAGAAATTTTACAGGCACCTGTTCGGTTAGCCAAACGCCATTTTCTGATAAAAAAAACAGGAACCCGTTGCAAAACATTTCGCCGGCATGCACTTTCAGTACTACGGGTTTGCCATGCCGCTGCCCAACATTGTGAGCAGTTTTTTCATCGGCACTCAAATGCACCTGCTGGCGCTCCCCCTTTTGCAATCCTTTTTCAGCTATAGAAACAAGGAAACTTTCTGCGGTGCCGTGGAACAATATTGTTGGTGGCTCCTGTGATGTGTAGCCAAGATTCACCAACACAGAATGACCCTGGCTTGCCCTGATCTTGCTTCTATCTTCATTAAAAGTAAAGCGTTGTTTACTGTTGCCCGCAACAATATCCGCCAGCATTTCCTCTGTCAACTGTACATCTTTCATTGTTAACTGTTCCAGCAAAACCGGCACGGGGGTCCACCCCTGTTCATCCAATGCAATACCAATCTCTTCCGGGTGATGGCGTAGTACGTAACTCAGCAATTTGCTGATTCTTTTATTTTCCTGCGCTGTTAACATGTAATGTTGAGAATTTAAAATGGCTACCTATGCTATTTCCATCGGTACATCCATCAATAAAATTTCTGCATCCGTATCGGCAGTTATGGCGATGCCTTCCACATCCCACACTCCATAACCATCCCGTGCCTGCAGTTGCTGGCCATCAACCCTTACATCACCGGATAGTACAAATACATATACTCCGTTGCCAGTTCCCTTTATAGTATGCACGGTACCTGCACCCCTGGTTAAATTACCCATGAAGAACCAGGCATTTTGGTGAATCCTCACGCCTTCATCGCTTTCATTGGGCGACAACACCTGCTGCAGACGATCCTGCCTGTCGGCAAGGTTTAGTGTAACCTGGTCGTAGCGGGGCGCTACATCCTGTTTATTCGGGATGATCCATATCTGCAGAAATTTAACGGGGCGGTCGCTGTTGCGGTTGTATTCGCTATGCGCTATACCGGTGCCTGCACTCATGGCCTGCACATCACCGCTTTTTATTATGGTAGTATTGCCCATGCTGTCTTTGTGCTCCAGGTCGCCTTCCAGCGGTATAGATATGATCTCCATATTTTCGTGCCGGTGCGTGGAGAAACCCCTGTCTGCGGCAACGGTATCATCGTTCAGCACCCGGAGTACACCGAAGTGCATTCGCTCCGGATCATGGTAGCCAGCAAAACTAAAACTGTGTTTGCTTTGCAGCCAGCCATGATCTGCATGGCCGCGGCTGGCAGCTTTATGTAATACGCTTTTGCTCATAATAATTTTTATGCTTGTTTAACTAATTGCAGCTCGCAACTGATGCGAATGTCTTCGCCCACCAGTACACCGCCAGCTTCCAAAGCTGTGTTCCAGGTAAGGTTCCAGTCCTTACGATTTATTTTTCCATTAATGGAGAAACCGGCTTTCTCACTCCCCCAGGGGTCCTTTATCACACCGCCAAATTCCACATCCAGTTTCACTTGTTTGGTAATGCCTTTAATGGTGAGATCGCCATAGAGTTCGTAACTCCCATCGTTGTCTACCGCTTCATAACTGTTACCGGTAAAGGTAATTTGTTTGTAATTTTTTACATCAAAGAAATCTGCGCTGCGCAGGTGCTCATCCCTCTTGGCATCACCCGTGTGCACAGAGGCGGGGTCCATAGCAAAATCAATTTCTGCCGTCATAAAATCTTCACCCGTGGTATAAATGCTGGCATCGTATTCTTCAAAAATACCTTTTACATTCGTTATCATCAGGTGCCTCACTTTGAAGGCTATTTCACTATGTATGGGATCGATGCCCCATTTAGTTTTTACATTTGGAAATGTGTTGTCTGCCATAGTAGTTTATTTTAATGATTAAATAATTACCATTCGCAACTTAAGATAGCGTAATTGCGCCTTAATTACAACACAACAATCGGAGCGGAAGATTACCCCACCCGATCCCTTATTTTTTCTCCTCAAAATCCCTGATGAGTTTGGTGAGATTTATACCCTTACCCAGCACGGGCTTAAAAATATCGCCTTCGCTCTTTAACCGGTCAAGCGCATTATAAATAGTGAAGTCTGTGATGGCAAGCCCCTTTTTTACTTCCTCCCAATGCAAAGGCATTGACACCGGGGCACCGGGTTTAGGCCTTAGTGAATAGGGCGAAGCAACTGTAGCATGAGAACGATTTTGTAAAAAATCGATATACATTTTTCCTTTGCGATTTTTAATGATCCGTTCTACGCTGGTAATGGCCGGCAACCTCTCCTGCACCAGTTGCGCTACCAGTGCTGCAAATTGTTTTGACTGCTCATAGCTGTACCGGGCGCCCAGCGGAATGTAAATATGTATACCGGTTGAACCACTTGTTTTTGGATAGCCCTGCACACCCAATTCTTCCAACACCGTTTTTGTAGCAAGTGCAGCGGCTATCACGTCATCAAAACTATTTTTCTTGCCGGGGTCAAGATCAATAATGCACCAGTCGGGATTATCTTCTTTATTAACCCGGCTGCTCCATGGGTTCATTTCAATGCAACCTAAATTAGCCATATACAGCAGGCTTGCTTCGTTGGTAGCCACCAGGTAATGCCGTAAGCGATTATCTTCTTCCCGCCGGTATTTATAGGTGCTTGCCCAACCCGGTGCCGACCCGGAAACATCTTTGTAATAAAAGCTTTTACCATTTATGCCATTGGGGAAACGATTCATGGATTGCGGCCGGTCTTTAAGATAGGGCAAAATAAATGCTGCCACCTGGTAATAATAATTGATCAAGTCACGCTTGCTGATCTTTTCCTTTGGCCAGTAAATTTTATCCAGGTTCGTAAAATTAAGTTCGTGGCCGTTTAGTTTTTTCTGCTGGGTTTTATCAGTAGGATTTAATAAGCTCTTGCGTTCCTGTTTTGAAGTTGGCGTTACCATCTCTTTTATTTTTTTACGCTTGGTGCTGCTGGTTGTTTTAGTTGTTGCAGCAGGCGTTTCTTTTATAACAGCAGATGCATCTTTATCGCTACGCATACCAATAAACACCGGGTGACGCATCACGCCATCTTTTGTTAATTCTGTATACTTTACTTCACAAACCAGTTCAGGCTTTAGCCAGGTAACTGACGCATCGTTGCCAACAGGTTTAAACCGGGATGGCTTATTTACGTCGGGCTCCTGCCGGAAGGGTGACTTTTTTGTAACCCGGGGTTTGAATTCCTTCATCATTTTCTTACGGGTTGCTGCATTGAAACCGGTGCCGACCTTACCCATGTATTGTAATTCCTTTTTATTATAAACACCCATTACCAGTGAGCTGAACACCCGCGGACTGTCTTCATTTTTGGTGTAGCCTGCTATTACCATTTCCTGGCGGTTGTTTACTTTTACTTTAAGCCATGCTGACGAACGGGCGCCGGGTTCGTACACACTTGTTGATTTTTTAGCGATGATCCCTTCAAGGCCGAGTTGTTGAGCTGAATTAAAAAAATCTTCTGCAGGCTCTCCGAAGCCCTCACTCAAACGGATGGAGGACTCATTGAATTGCAAATGTTCTAACAATTGCTTTCGTTTCAACAGCGGCAGGTCTTCCAGCTTTTTTCCATCGAGCCATAAAATATCAAACACATAGAAAAACAGGTTGCCATCAGCTTCGCTACGCCAGTTTTGTAACGCACCAAAATCGGAGATGCCTTTATCATCCAGCACCACAACCTCCCCATCCAGCACGGCCTGCCCATCCCATTGTTTTAATGCATCCACAATAGGATAAAATTTTTCGTTAAAGGAATTGTTGTTGCGAGACTGTAACTGCACTTTGCCCTTGTTTATATAAGCAAGGGTTCGATAGCCATCCCATTTTACTTCGCAAATCCAGTCATCACCATCGGGTGGTTCTTTTATAAGTGTGGCCAGCATTGGTTTAATTGCAGATGGAAACTTGCCGGGTGGGGCACCGGCTAATATTTTTTTTATATCATTTTTTAATGGAGCCTTTTTTTTAGCTGATGCTTTTTTAACCAGCTGCTTTTTTGAGGTATTAACTGTAGCTGTACTTTTTTTCGCAGGCTTCTTTTGCTCCTCATTCGCTTCATAAACCTGGCCCGGATCTTTCGCCATTTCATCCAGGGTTTTGTCAGAAATTACCGAACGGGCTTTACGGGTAATATCAGTTTTGGATGCATACTCATCTTTAATTTTAAATAACAACCAGCCATTATCGCCACGCCCTTTCGCCTTTACCAAGGCATAATCACCTTTTAGCTTTTCGCCATGCAGCGTTATTTTAAGCTTACCATCTTTTAATTGTGATTGTAATAAACGATCGTTGGCCTTTTTGGTTTTTCCTGCATCTTCTGCGGGCTCATAATAACCTTCGTCCCATACAATAACGGTACCTGCTCCATAGCCGCTCGGTATAACGCCTTCAAATTCCCGGTAATCATATGGGTGATCTTCTACCATAATGGCGAGGCGTTTTACGGATGGATCGGTTGAAGGGCCTTTAGGCACCGCCCAGCTTTTCAACACATCATCCATCTCTAACCTGAAATCGTAGTGCAGGTTAGTGGCATCATGTTTCTGTATAACAAAATGAAGTTGCTTTGAGTTTGCTTTGCCACCCGTTGGTTCAGGACTTTCTTTAAAGTTTCGTTTTTGTTTGTAAGTATCAAGACTCATAATTGCGCATTTATTTGCATTTACAATAGAAGAACTTGTACTTACCATGAAAATAATATGCCATAATAGCCAGGACAGGATACTGGCAGCGGCACAACGGTTTCCCGAAAATTATATAATATCTTCACAGCTATCAATCACAACTAAAGAAATAAAATTGACGAGTAACAACAAACGCATACTGGCACTCAGCAGCAGCCGTGCAGGCGATTCGGCGTATCTCGGGCTCGCCCTGCCCCATATTAAAACGATGCTAGGCAGCGCTGCATTAAACATTGCATTTATTCCCTTTGCCGCAGTAAATGAAGATTACGAAGGCTATACCAAGATGGTGATAGATGGACTAAAAGCATTGCCGTATAAAATTGCAACCGTGCTTCCTGCATCTGCAAAAAAAACCTTGCAGGATGCTGATGTGATCATGGTTGGTGGTGGCAATACTTTTAAATTGATACATGACCTGCATGAATTGAAGTTGCTGGATATCATCAGGGACAAAGTGAGCAATGGAACTCCCTATATCGGCTGGAGCGCAGGTGCCAATATACTGGCGCCCGGCATTGGCACTACCAACGATATGCCGGTGATAGAACCAAAAAGTTTTAATGCTTTGGGATTGTTGCCTTTCAAATAAACCCGCATTACAATAATGCGTTGCCTGCAGGGCACAGGGGCGAAACCCGTGACCAGCGCCTGGAAGAATTTGTAATAATGAATCCCGGTTTACCCATCGTTGGTTTACCAGAAGCTGCAGCGCTGTTGTTAAACGAAGGTACCCTGCAGTTGGTGGGAGATATTGATGGCGTGCTTTTTAATAACGTTGAAGGAACAGTAGTAAAAACTACGCTTGCTACTGGCTCCATTCTAAATAACCTGCTGTAATCGGGAAGTTATTCATCGCCTTCTTTCTCATCTAATAAGCATTAAGTTGGTTAGCCTTTGCTGGTGATTAACACTATGCAACTAAAAGCCGCTTTCCTGTTAAAGAAAGCGGCCTTTACAACAAACCAGCAATCGTATTAAAAATAACCCGGTGTACGTTACTGCAGTTTATTAGCCACCACATTAACGGCCACACCTATCAGGGTTTCCAGCAGCGATACATTTTGCTCCAGTTCTACTACCGATGACTGACTGCGTTGGATATCAGCCAATGGCATGTTGTTCTGTTGCATTGTCTGCAATTGTGCCCGGCTGTTGGTGAGCCTCAACTGGGCATAATCCAGAATAGATTGGCTATAAGAAACCTGTTCCCTTGTATCCTGTAATGTATTATAATAATCCGTCCTGTTTCGGTAATAAATATCGCTAAAACGCCTGTCTACCGGTGCAGGGCATTCGCCTAAAATATCTCCATGATCTAAATGCGCCTGTACAGCATGCTCAGATACATTGATGCTTACCGGATCATTTTTGCCGGAAAATTTGTGACACACATTTACTTTATCATGCTTTCTTATATTTTTGCGATCGTAAAAATTTTCATTGTTCCAGCGATAGCCCGCAACCTGCCGGTAATAAGCCTTATCCTTATATTTACCTTTATTGCCTTTATCTTTGTTACGTTCATCGTTATCATCTTTTTGATTACCATTTTTATTGCCTTTCTGCTTATCCTGCCCTGCATTATCTTTGTCTTTGGCTTTGCCTTGATAACCATTATCATCAGCACGTTTGTTTTCTTTCGATTTATTGTTCTTGTCTTTTTTGTCCTTATCAGACTTGTTCTTATTTTCCTGCTGCGGTTTTCCTTTCGATTCTGAGTTACCCTGTTGCGTAGATGCAGTTAACGCTATGGCGAGGCAACACATGATAAGGAAACCTGCAATATTTAATGTCTTTTTCATACTATAAATTTTTATTGGCTGGTTTTAAATTCATCATCTAGTTTTTCAATAGAAGCTTCAACAGCTTTTGTCTGGTCTTCAAGCTTTTCTCTTGCCGTTTTGGCCGCTTGCGATACTGAGTCCATTTGCACAATCTCAGTTTTTTCCGTTTCCGTAGTTTTTTGTTCTGTGCAGGAGGCTGCAACCATTACAATGGCTACAACTAACAGGCCGGCCCCTTTAAATACATGATACATGATGTTTGTTTATGGGTTAATGATAACAATACAAGCAATTTCTTGCAGGTACATACTGCAAAAAGCTGTCCAAAACTGGTCATATGGCCGAAAGCCTTAACCAGTAAAGATTTACCAGCGTATGCCAATCGCTTGTTTTTACCCAACTCAATTGAAAACTGCCAGGAAGCGCAGCAAAAAATAAGCTTGCAGATTAAAAAACATGCGGTACAAACTGGTTTACTGCGGGTGTTTGTCGTTGTTAATATTGGCTGGTAACGGTTTGGCGCTTGGCGAAGAAGCGGATTTCGAAGCACTAATCTGTCTGCCACCTCAAAATTTGATACGAAGCACAAAGCTTAACTTAACCACTGAACCGCCAATTTTTTGTAGGTGCTGTTAGCGGTTCGTTGTTTTTGAATCATCTTTTTCAATCCTTGTCTCAACTAAAACTTTTGAATAAATTTTGTCAAACAAAAATTTAGGTGTCAAACTCATTCCTGCTTTTATAATTTGGTTAAAGGTTTTATTTTTTTGATGGAATAATTTTCCAAACCACCAAGATTGAAAAACTACTGGGTCAACTTTTTTTGTTCTACTTTTTTGAAAAAGTTCATAAATTTCAAACAATGTTAAGTCGTTTTTTCCGAGCAAACTGGATAAAAGGTAAGAATCTTCCATTGCTAAACAAGCCCCATTTGCCATATTTGGAGTTGTCGGATGGATTGCGTCCCCAATTAACAAAGTATTTTTTTCAAACCATTCTAAATCTTTTCTACTTTTCGGGTTTATGTCTAAAAGGTCAGATGAATAAACATTTTCGGATTTATCTATAACTTGGTTAATAACTGAATGGTATCCTATAAAATATGATTTTAAAACATCTTTGTCTAGTGATATTATTTCATTAAGATTCTTTTGCTTGACTATATACCAACTGTAAAAATTTTGACCTGAATGAATTATGGCAAATCTTAAATTTTGTCCAACAAAGTCATGATATGCATTCTTAAATTTTTCGTCAAGTTCAATTTCACTTATTCCACGGAAAAGGATTTGGTTGGAATCTCGAAGTTTAAGGTTTGGATAAATCTCTCGTCTTGTTTTAGAATAGATACCGTCCGCTGATATTACAATTTCATCTGAAGAAAAATCTTTGGTAGATTTTTTGCTGTTTAAGTGAATATTCTGTTTGTCCAAATGCTTGTATAATAACTCATAAAACTGTCGTCGTTTGACGGACAAAGCCGGCGTTTTCAGTTTAAATGAGTTAAGATATTTTAATTGTTTATCGACAAAATGAAAGTGGCTTATTTCTGCCCCAATTAGCTTTGTTTCTTCTAAAATGTTCCATTTTTTAAGTATGTGAAAAAGATTACCACTTATTCCTAATCCAACATCTTCATATGTTATTTTAGCATTTTGTTCAAATAAGTTGTATTTCATTCCATTTAACTGCAAAGCCAACGCCGTTGTCAAACCAGCAATTCCACCGCCGATAATATTTATAGTTTTAAAATCTTTTATATTTTGTTTTATTCTTGTCATTCATGTTCGGTTTTTTGCACAATGACCGCTAACGTTTTGC
>JBBSKH010000048.1:0-26142 GCA_038256495.1 Chitinophagales bacterium | reverse complement strand
CTGCCCTCATTGCAGCCTGTGCCGTGGGTTGTGTCTCCACAAACCACTTGCTGCTGCGACATTTTGAAATGCACCCTTTAATTTTTCTGCTGCCCCCTGTGCCGTGGTTTGTGTCTCCACAAACCACTTGCTGGAACAGCCTTACAAAAAAATCGGCTATGCCTGTACGGTAGTTACATGCGTTTGATGATGTAAAAGGGGGGTACTTTACAAAGCTTCGGCTGCAATATTTTTTGTAACTGGGTATTGCTCACAAATCAATGCAGCCAATAAACTGCTCCAGCCGGTTTGATGTGCTGCACCCAACCCTTTGGCGGTATCGCCATCAAAGTATTCGTAAAATAAGAGCAGGTCTTTATTTTCCGGTCGCTTATAGAACCAGTCTGAATCGGCATAGGCAGGGCGGTTGCCGGCTTCATCTGTTTGCAGGGTAGCAATCAGCCTGCCAGCCAGTTCCTGTGCAATTTCCTGCAAGTTCATCATATTGCCTGAACCGGTGGGGTAGCTCAGCATGAGCTCATCACCATAAAAACTGTGTAATTGGTAGAGCGTTTGAATGATTAAGTAATTCAAGGGCATCCATACCGGTCCACGCCAGTTGCTGTTACCGCCAAACATGCTGTTATCACTTTCTGCAGGCAGGTAGCTAATATCGTAATTGTTGTCATTAAAATGTAAATGGAAAGGATTGTCCTTGTGGTATTTTGACAATGCCCTGATGCCTGCCGGCGACAGGAACTCTTCTTCATCCAGCATCACACCCAGCAGGTTGATCAGCCGCTCACGAGGTATCAACGATATCAGCACATCACCATTCTTATTCACCTGTTCGTTAGGGAAAGCTATGTTCTTTTCCTTTCGCTGATTTTTGATATAGTTGATGCGTTTAACAAAATCGGGTAGTTTTTTAAAATGTTCCGACTTAATGATGGACACATCGAAGAGTACGCTTAGCCCTACAATGGAACGCACTTTAAGTGGCAGAATTTCGCCTTTGGAAGTATGCAGTTGATCGTAAAAGAAATGATCTGTTTTGTCCCAAAGGGTTTCGTTCAACGAATCGCTGATGAGTATAAAGTGCTGGCAGAATTTTGTGGCCATATCTTCAAAACTTTTATCCGTTTGCGCAATGATCACGGCAATTTCCATCATATGCAATGCATACATGCCCATCCATGCTGTGGCATCTACCTGCTCCAGGGTGGCGCCCTCCGGCAGGTTGGTGCGGTCTATTACGCCAATATTATCAAGCCCCAGGAATCCGCCGGAGAAAATATTATTGTCATTGGAATCTTCCCGGTTTGCCCACCAGGTAAAGTTGATCATCAGTTTCTGAAACATTCTTTTCAGGAAAAAAATATCATTGAAACCGTGATGTGTTTTTTCTTTCTTGTACACCTGTAGTGTGGCCCAAGCCTGCAAAGGCGGGTTCACATCGCTGAAGTTCCATTCGTAGGCAGGTATCTGCCCGGCAGGGCTCATAAACCATTCCCTGCAAAGCAACACCAACTGGTTCTTTGCAAAAATAGGATCTGCCATGGCCATGGGAATGCATTGAAAACACAGATCCCAAGCGGCATACCAGGGATATTCCCATTTGTCGGGCATCGACAATACATCTGCATTTTTAAGGTGCATCCAGTTGGAGTTTCTGCCGTACTTGCGGGAATCAGGAAGTTTGTTGTAGTAATCATCTCCGTTAATCCATCGCTCTACATCGTACTGGTAATATTGTTTGTTCCACAGCAAACCGTTCAGCGCTTTGCGGTGAATGGAAGCCACTTCTGCCGGCACATCCGGGGGTAACATGCTTTCATAAAAAACGTCTGTTTCCTTTTTTCTTTTATCAAAGCATTTATGAAAATGATGATCAAAGGGTTGCTCCAGTTCATGGTGGCAAAGCCGCAGGCTGATGGTTTGGGTTTCCTGCGGATGCAGATGCTTCCGGTACAATGGAGAAAATTTTGTACCGGTATCGTTAGTCAGCAGTTGCTTGTACAATGCCTTATCCCCACCTGCAAGGGCATCATGAAAAGCATCTTTTACAAAAACGGAATCATTGGGTGTGCCAAAAATAACTTTGTTGTTGGTTTCATTTTCCGTCATCAATGTTTCGCCTGTGGATTCGTAATAAAAATAGTAGCTGCCCATTTTGGTATGGTTGGCAATGGCCATGCCTGCATTTGATTGTGCAGGTTGTATTTTGATGGTAGAACGTTTTCTCTTGTTATTGAAGATCCAACGGTTGCGAAACCAAAGAGTAGGCAGCAACATGATATCGGCAGCTTCGGTTCCGTGGTTGGTAACCGTTACGTTAATGCAAATGTCTTCATCATTTATTTTTGCATAAATAACTTTTACATCAAAATATTTATCGTCATCAAATACGCCGGTATCCAACAGTTCGTATTCTGGCTGCAGCCGGGTGCGCCGGGCATTTGTTTTTAACAGGTCTTCATAAGGGAACGCTGCCTGCGGGTACTTGTACAGGTACTCCATGTAATAATGCGTTGGTGTATTATCAAGGTAGTAATACAATTCCTTTACATCTTCGCCGTGGTTGCCCTGTGGATTGGCCAGGCCAAATAAGCGTTCTTTTAATATGCTGTCTTTGCCATTCCACATGGCAATAGCAAAGCAGAGGTTCTGCTTCATATCACTTATGCCGGCAATACCATCTTCGCCCCATTTGTACACCCTGCTGCGGGCATCGTCGTGGCTGAAGTATTCCCAGGCATTACCATGATCGCTGTAATCTTCCCGTATGGTGCCCCATTGTCTTTCGCTTAGGTAGGGGCCCCACCTTTCGAGGGGTACCGCTTTTTTTGCATTAACGTTCAGGCGCTGCTGTTCTGCATTAAATACCGATGGGCTCATTGATGTATTTTTTTCCTCGTGATGTATTCTTAGTAACATTACAGCAGCAGGGCGAATAATGTTTCCTGAATAACGGGGTTAAACAAAAGAATTTTTACAATGGTATAAAGTTACGGGCAAAAAAATAGCCCCTCCGTAGAAACGGAGCGGCCTTTTCGATTGCTTGCCATATGTAAAAAACGTGAATTATCTTTTTGCTGCTTCCCGGCGCTTCCGCCGTTTGTTATTTTCTAAAGGCCGTTAATAATTATCATCCTTTAATTTGATAGATCGAAAGTAAACCCTTCCCTGCAAGCTGCATAACCAACAAAATGGGCATTATAGCACGCTAAACCACAAATTGTAATAACTAAATCATTTATTATAAAGCTGTTACAGGAAAAATTGGCCTGATGCCCAAGCTCCAATGTGAAATTAATGTTACGTAGATGCAGTACTGACAAGGTTCCTGGTAAAAAAAATAGCCCCTCCGTAGAAACGGAGCGGCCTTTTCGATTGCTTGCCATATGTAAAATTCTTAAACTATTTTTTTTCGAATGAGTTTTCTCATTATCTTGCCAGCCGATTGTTACTTTTACTGGCCTTTTTAATTGCCTGCCTTCTTCGATTGCCTGCCTTTTGTAATACCTGCACGCTTTGATATATTAAAAGTAAACCGTGCAGGGTTAATTAAATAATCAACATGGGGGATCATTTGTTATGCTGAAAGCCGTTCAGGCTGGCTGCAAGACCCAGTAGTATTGCATTTAAAAGAATTATTGATACGATGCCCAACCGTTCTACAGATATTTTATTCCAGTTGATCCGGTCTTTGCAAAAGTCGGAGAAGCGCAATTTTAAGCTTTACATCAAGCGGAATTCTGGCAATGTAGACCTTAAAATAATTGAACTGTTTGATGCAATAGATAAGTTGGAGGACTACGATGAAACTGTGCTACTGAAAAAACTTTCCACCATTAAGAAGCAGCAACTGAGCAATACCAAAGCCCATTTGTATAAACAAATTCTTGCCAGCCTGCGGGTGTTGAAGAGTTCTGAAAGTATAGACCTGCAGTTGCATGAGCAATTAGACTATGCACGCATATTGTACAACAAAGGCCTGTACCTGCAAAGTCTGAAAATATTAGAGAAGGCCAAAGACCTGGCCAAAGCCAACAGCCAGGACAGCTTCCTGATACAGGTAATTAGCCTGGAGAAAAAAATAGAGACCCTGCACATTACCCGCAGTATGCAAAACAGGGCGGAAACGCTGAGCAATGAAGCCGTGGAAGTAAACGAACGCAGGAAGATGATCACGGGGCTTTCGAACCTTGCGTTGAAGTTATATAGCTGGTATGTGCAAAATGGCCATGCCAGGAACGAAGAAGATGAGCAGCACATCAAAAAATTCTTTCACGATAACCTGCCCGATGGTGCTTACGAGCAACAGGGTTTCTATGAAAAAATGTATTTGTACCAGAGCTATTGCTGGTATGCTTTTATCCGCCAGGAATTTTTAATGTATTACCGGTATACCCAAAAATGGGTGGATCTTTTTGAAAGCCATCCTTCCATGATAGCAGTAGAGACAGCCCATTACATTAAAGGGATGCACAATTTACTGAATGCTCATTTTGATCTTCGAAATTATAAAAAATTGGCGAAGACCCTAAAGCAGTTTGAGAAATTTGCAGAATCGGATATTGTAAACATGCATGATAATAACCGGGTGCAGACTTTTGTGTACATCCATAGTGCAAAGTTAAACCTGCAGATGAGCGTGGGTAATTTCAGCGAGGGTTTATTGCTGGTGCCAATGTTGGAAGAAAAATTAGATGAGTACCAGTTGTACCTAGATCGCCACCGCATCATGGTGTTCAATTACAAGATTGCCACCCTTTATTTCGGAGCAGGAAATTATGAAAAATGTATAGACTATCTGCGTAAAATCATTAATGACCATGTTGACCTTCGCAACGACCTGCAATGTTATGCCAGGGTGCTGCACCTGATGGCTCATCACGAGTTGGGTAATACCGAGATTATTGACCATTTGATAAAATCGGTGTACCGTTTTATGGCCAAGATGAAGAACCTTACCGTTATTGAAGAGGAGATGTTTAAATTTCTGCGTAAATCGTTTCATGTAAAGCGGCAAAGCCTTAAGCTGGCGCTGGAGCAGTTTCTAGCTGCTATAAAGAAGGTTGAAAAAAGCAGGTTTGAGACACGTGCATTTGCTTACCTTGATATTGTTTCTTGGGTAGAAGCAAAGCTGAATGATGAACCCATGAGCCAGGTGATAAGAGAAAAATATTTGGCCAGTAGTCGGCGATTGAGTTATGGGATGAAGTAAGTTCGGGAATTAGGAATTAGGGATTTGGGTTTAGGAAAGAATTATGAGTTATGAATTATGAATTATGAATTAGGAATTGGGGAAGGGAGTTGGAAAATAGTGTTGCGGAAAAGATTGAAAGTACCGGGATTTTTTTGAGCTATCAACAATTATCATCCCGTTTACTATCGGGGCAATTATCCATTATCAATTATCTCATTATCAATTATCATCAGTCCGCAGCCTCTGATATCACTATTGTCCAGCCGGCCCATTACTTCAAAACTTCCATCGGGGTTTAATTTTCCCATATCATCTGTAGCAATAAAAGCACAACTGTGTATGTTGGCAAGGTCTATCACGTTTATCACACCGGTTTGTGCCTTATCCATATCACGTGCATCATACAAACATAGCGGATCGTCTTCAGCCCTTATCATAATCTTCATCCACGGCGGGCAATTAAAAATTCCTTTTTCATTTGAATAAGCCTGTGATAATAATTCTGTCATACCATATTCTGAGTGGATGGCTTGTAAACCTAATTGCTGCTGCAATTGCCGGTGTACTTCGGCTCTCGTTAGTTCTTCACGGCGGCCCTTCATACCGCCGGTTTCCATTACGATTGTATGTTTCAATTGCATTGGGTGTGCGGCCGCAAAATCAAGCAATGCATAGGTTACACCAATGAGCAGGGTAGGGATGCCTTCTGCTTCATTATCCAATAATGCATTTTTTAGTTTTTCGTGATCGTATAAATAAAACCCGCTGTTAGGTTTGCCTGATGTTTTTACCAGGTCATCAACCATATACACCAACGATGAGTTGCCCCGTTCCAAGTAGGAAGGCAACAAACCCAGAATGGAAATGTCTGTCGATTCTCCGTAAAAACGTTGAAAGGCCAGCCGGAAACTTTTTTCGTAAATACCAATATCCAGTACAAGGTGCCTGCTATTGATGCTGCCTGTGGTTCCACTACTTTCAAAAACAACTGCTGGCTGACTGGTGCCAGTTGTTATCTCTTTTGTTTTAAAAAACTGGATGGGAAGGAAGGGAATTTGTGTGATAGTAGTTACTTGTTCCGGCACCACATGCATCAACTCGCAGAATTGGCGATAGGTTTCGTTATGCTGGTATTGATGTAAAAAAACTTTAATTACAAGCTGATCGAACGTGGCTTCGGTCACATTAAAAACTTTGTTGGCTATATCGTTTAGGTACTGTTGCACGTTGCCTGCAAAATTGCAGAAAAATTTGCCATAACCGTGTTTGAATGTTATAAGAAAAACAAAATGAACCCTGGCAATGGTTTTATGGGCATGGTTCAGTAAATTTGAATATAAATTGTACAAATGAAAAATCTTGCTACAGCTTTGGTATGTGTTGTTTTGTTTGCCTCCTGCAATAAGGATAAGTTTACCACAGAGCCCCAGATAAAATTTGAATCTGTGAAACCCCAGAACATCAGCTATCTTGACTTTGGAGCGCCTGCACCCAACATTTTGATCAGTATTACAGATAAAGAGGGCGACCTTGGCCTTGTGGATGGAACAGATACAGCGTGGGTTTATATTAAAAATAACCTTACGGGGGATTTTGACTCCCTGCCTTTCCCTAACATCAAACAAGTTGCAGGTAAAGATTTTAAAGCAGACGTAACTGTTTCTACTGCTAATGTATTAAAATGCAAGCCCCGGCCAGGTAATGTAGAGCATGTAGATTCATTGTACTTTGATATCTACGTAAAAGATTTTGCAAAAAATAAGAGCAATACCATCACCACCACCGATCCAGTATTGTTCTTTTGTAAGTAATGGTACGCTGGTTACACTTTATTCTTTCACATTCCATTTTTATTTCAGTTTGTGCAGTAGCACTCTGTTACCAGAGTTTTTTACTGCTGAATGCAGCACCTGATTATACGGTATTCGGATTCATCTTCTTTTCTACACTTAGCAGTTATAATTTTTATTGGCTCCTCAGTAAATATTCTTTTGCCCGCCCGGTTGATGTGAGGGTATTTCTGCGCAGCAATTATTCTTATGTTATCCTGTTTGTACTGGCAGGTATAGGCATGTTGCTCGGGTTGCTGGCCATGCCACACGTACTGCCATATGTATTGATCGGCGTCCTGCTTACCTTGTTATATTCTCTACCACTCTGGCCTTCCAGATTATCGGCGGTATTACGCAGGATAGGTTTTATTAAAACTATTTTACTGGCATTAACGTGGGCTTATGTTACGACCGTTATTCCGGCGGTAGCAGCAAATGTAACGGCAGCATGGCCGCTTTTTTTATTGTTGGCGGCACGGTGCTGTTTTATGTTATTGCTTTGCCTGGTGTTTGATATGCGGGATATCAGGATAGATAAATTGCATTCGTTACACAGCCTTGCAACTGACGTAAGCCGCCCGGTGTTGCAACGCATTATGTTGCTGGCTTTTTTGTTGTATATGGCTGCGGGTTTCCTATTACGTTATTTTTATACCGATAATTACCAGTTGGCTTCTTTTATCATTACGGGGGCTGCGGTCTGGATCGTTTATCGTTTATCGTTGAAGCAGCCAGGATATGTATTCTATTATTTTGTTGTAGATGGGCTGATGTTGTTTTCGGCTTTATCCACTTACCTTGCCCACCAGTTGCGCCCCTGATTCAGGGCACTTGTTTAACACGATTTACTAAGCTGGATTAAGTACTTTTGCAGAACCAAAAATTTTTTCGGCATGGCAAAAGCAGCAAAAAGCAAAGCACAGTTAACCAAAGATTCTTACCAGTTTTTAAAAGAGTACGTAAACAATCCATCGCCTACAGGGTTTGAAACCAGCGGGCAGAAATTGTGGATGAGTTACCTGGAGCCTTATGTAGATGAGTTTTTTACGGATCCTTATGGTACCGCTGTTGGCGTTGTCAACCCTTCAGCAACATTTAAAGTAGTAATTGAAGCGCATGCTGATGAGATTAGCTGGTATATAAATTATATTTCTGCTGAAGGGTTGATATACCTGAAACGTAATGGCGGCGTAGATCACCAGATTGCACCCAGTATGCGGGTGAATATCCATGGCAAAAAAGGAATTGTGAAAGCGGTATTCGGATGGCCCGCCATACATACCCGTAATCAAAACACAGAAGCTAAAGAACAGTCACCCAAAGTAGAAACGCTGTTCTTAGACTGTGGTGCACGCAGTAAAAAAGAAGTGGAAGCCCTTGGCGTACATGTTGGTTCGGTTGCCACTTACGTGGATGGGTACGAAGAATTATCTCATGACTTTTTAATTGCACGTGCTTTTGATAACAGGATCGGCGGATTTATGATTGCCGAAGTTGCCCGTTTGTTGAAGCAAAATAAAAAGAAGCTGCCTTTTGCCTTATACATTGTTAATGCTGTGCAGGAAGAAATTGGTTTGAGGGGTGCAGAGATGATAGCCCGGAGGATAAAACCGGATGTTGCCATCATTACTGATGTTACCCACGACAGCACCACGCCCATGATTAATAAAATGATTGAAGGGGAATGTTCAAGCGGTAAAGGTCCTTCACTTTGCTACGGCCCAGCGGTGCACAATAAGTTATTAGACCTTGTGATAAATACTGCCGATAAAAATAAGATCGCTTACCAACTGAGGGCTACCAGCCGCAGCACCGGCACAGATACAGAATCTTTTGCCTATGCAAATGATGGTTGCCCGTCTGTGCTCATCTCAATCCCGCTACGCTACATGCATACCACGGTAGAAATGCTGCATAAGGATGATATTGAAAACACGGTAAAACTGATCTACGAATCTTTGTTAACACTTACGCCAAAAACAAACCTGAGCTATTTCAAAATAAAATAAGTAAGTGATATGGAAGATAAGTACGGAAAATATGTGCAGCTCACTTTTCACCTGTTTTTTACATTTATTGGGTTTATAGTTGCATTGGTATTATTGCTGTTGGGGCTCCGGCTTTTGTTCGGCATTTTAGACCAGATACCTGTGTTGGTGTATGTTTACATGCTCACCATCATCCTGGTGCCGGCCGCCGTTTTGGTTACGGTGTTCCTTATTTTTATGAAGCGCAGCATACGCTTTCCCCGCCCGGTGGTTAAATGGATATCGCTGATCTTATTTTCCGCTGCATTGCTGGCATGGGGTATTGTGTTAGTGCTGGACTTAGGTACTTTCTTCAGGACCAATGCCAGAGAGATCGCCTCCTTTTACAGCTATAATGTGATATTCTTATCGCTTAACGTGGCCACTATTTTTCTGGTGGGAGTTATGCAGGCGCTGAGTGCTGAGAAAGAAAAAGACTGGATGGAAAAACGAAGGGCAACAGAGCTGAACGTATAAAAAAAATATTCCCCCTGAAGAATCAGGGGGAATTTTTTTAACCCTTAAAACAACCAACATGAAATCAGTTGAATACTTATATATACGCTTGATTGGTATAAAAGGTTTTGAGTTATTTTAAAAAAATTATGTTAAAGCGATATCCAGTACTTGTTGCATTGTTCTTACATAATGGAAGTTGATTCCTTTAACAAAAGCCGGTGTAATATCTTCGATGTCTTTTTCATTTTGCCAGCACATGATAACTTCTTTAATACCGGAGCGCTTGGCAGCCAGCACTTTTTCTTTGATTCCACCAACCGGCAACACCTGGCCACGCAGGGTTATTTCTCCCGTCATTGCCAGGAATGGCCTTATTTTACGGCCGGTAAAGGCACTTGCCAAGGCAGTCATCATGGTAATGCCGGCGCTTGGTCCGTCTTTTGGCGTAGCTCCTTCCGGCACATGTATATGCGCATCTTTTTTGTTGAAGTCGTCTACAGTTAGTCCAAGCTTTTTACAATTTGCTTCCAGCCAGGTAAGCGCCGTGCTGGCACTTTCTTTCATTACATTACCCAGGTTGCCGGTAAGTTTTAATTCCCCTTTGCCTTCGGTTAACTGTGCTTCAATAAACAGAATGTCTCCACCTACATAAGTCCAGGCAAGCCCAACGGCAACACCCGGCATGTTTGCCATTTTATAAAGGTCAAGTGTAAACTTAGCCCTGCCCAGTATTTTTTCTACATCAGTTCCTGTTATGGTTGGTTTCAGTTTTCCTTTGGATACCAGTTCCTTTGCCTGATAACGCATAATGCTGGCCAGTTGCCTGTCTAATTCCCTAACACCACTTTCCCTGGTATGTTCCGTAATGATCTTTTCCAGCACCGTATCGCTCAATTTAAAGCTGCCCGGTTTTAAACCATGCATCTCCGATTGTTTTGGAATAAGGTGCCTTTTTGCGATCTCTACTTTTTCTTCAATGGCATAGCCGCTTAGGTTGATGATCTCCAGCCTGTCTCTTAATGCGGGCTGAATATTGTTAAGATTATTGGCCGTTGCAATAAACAATACCTTGCTCAGGTCATACTCCAGCTCCAGGTAATTATCGTAAAATGTATTGTTTTGTTCGGGGTCAAGCACTTCAAGCAAAGCACTTGACGGATCGCCACGATTGTCTGTGCCTACTTTATCTATTTCATCCAGTATCATCACCGGGTTACCCGATTTTATCTTGCGGATAGATTGCAGGATCCTGCCGGGCATGGCGCCGATATATGTTTTACGATGTCCCCTTATTTCACTTTCATCGTGCAGGCCACCCAAACTTACCCGTACATGTTTCCTGTTAATGGCAGCGGCAATACTTTTTCCAAGGCTGGTTTTACCAATACCGGGAGGGCCAACAAAGCACAGTATCGGGCTTTTCATATCCCCTTTCAGTTTTAAAACAGCCAGGTATTCCAGTATCCTTTCTTTAATCTTATTCATGCTGTAATGGTCATGGTCCAGCACTTTTTTTGCTTTTTTAAGATCATATTGATCCTGTGTAAAGTCATCCCATGGCAGGTCCAGCATTAAGTCAAGGTGATTGTATACAACTGAGTAATCGGGAGTGGAAGGGTGCATCCTATCTAGTTTCTCAATCCCTTTGTGAAACATATCATTGGCAGCTTCGGTCCATTTTTTTGTGGCAGCTTTTTTAAGCATGTCATTAAGTTCAGCCTGATTTTCGCCGCCCAGTTCGTCTTTAATGGCTTTCATCTGCTGCTGCAAAAAATATTCACGCTGCTGCTTATCAAGTTCAGCCCTCGTTTTATTGGTAACCTTGTTCTTCAGTTCCGTGTACTGCAGTTCTGTATGCATCAGGCTCATCAGCAATTCTGCTCTTGCTTTCAGGTTGTTAATCTCCAGCAGGGTCTGTTTCTGCTTAAGATCGCTGTTGAGGTTGCTGCTCACAAAATGAATCAGGAAAGAAGGATTCTCTATATTCTTTAAAATAATGGTAGCCTCGCTGGGCAGGTTGGGAGACAGGTTAATGATTTGAGTGGCCAGGTCCTTAATACTTCCAACAAGTGCATCAAAATCAGGGTCGCCCTTAATACTTTCTTCTTCCAATACTTTTATGTTGGCTTTAAAATACGGGTCTTCGGTAGTAATCTCCTCTATTTTAAAACGCTTGCGTCCTTGTATGATGATGGTGGTGCCACCATCAGGCATTTTTATCAGTTTTACAATCTTTGCCACGGTGCCAATATCTTCCAAATCGCTTACAGTCGGTTCTTCTATGTTACTGTCTTTTTGCGCTACTACGCCTATCAATTTGTCAGTCTTATAAGCATCATTGGCGGCTTTAATACTCCTGTCTCGCCCCACGGTAATAGGGATAACTACGCCGGGAAACAGCACGGTATTTCTAAGGGGAAGTATCGGCAGCAGGCCTGGAAAGTCCGCCCCGTCTGCATCCGGGTCTTCTTCTTCGTTTAATGGAATGATGGGCATAAATTCCATATCGTCATCTGGTGTATCTAAATAAAAGTTCTTATTCATAATATTTTATTGCTTCGTCAATTTGACAAAAATAGGGTCTAAAAAGTATAAATGTTAATGGGTATCCTATAAGTCAAGATTAATGCCAACAACAGGATACTCTTGTACTAAACGATCATAGTCTCGTTAGTTATATATATGGTTTAAAATGTTTTTGATTTAAACGCTTTAGCATGCAGGAAGTATATTTGCAGCTTATGCAAATTGAATGTACAAAAGAGGAGCTGATCATTTTTGAAAAAGTGGCGGCAGCCGCTGCCGGCTTACAGGTAGATTGCTATGCCATCGGGGGTTTTGTTAGAGATAAATTGCTGGGCAGGGCTACCAAAGACATAGATATTGTTTGCATTGGCGATGGCATTGAACTGGCGCAGGCCGTGGCAAAAGCCTTCAGGCCCGCTCCCCAGGTAATTGTGTTTAAAAATTACGGCACCGCACAAATAAAAATAAAACTACAGGATGATTCCATACTGGAAATTGAGTTTGTAGGTGCCCGCAAAGAAAGTTATCGTTCTGATAGCAGGAATCCTGCGGTAGCACCCGGAACTCTGGAAGATGACCAAAACCGCAGGGATTTTACCATCAACGCACTTGCCATCAGTTTGAACAAAACAGATTTTGGTGAACTGCTTGATCCGTTTGGCGGTTTACAGCATCTGGAGGATCAGTTAATTAAAACACCGCTGGAGCCGGGCAAAACCTTTAGCGATGATCCGCTACGGATGATGCGGGCCATAAGGTTTGCGGCACAGTTGCATTTTAACATCGATGAGGAAACGCTGGCCTCCATAACACAACATGCCGGCCGTATAAAGATCATCAGCAAAGAACGGATAACCGATGAGCTGAATAAAATATTGATGAGTGAAAAGCCATCTGTTGGTTTTGATCTTTTGTACACAACCGGCCTGCTAAAAATAATTTTTCCGCAAATGCTGGCGCTGGCCGGTGCAGAGTATATAGACGGTAAAGGACATAAGGACAATTTTTATCATACCCTGAAGGTGGTTGATAATATTGCGGCGTATACCAATGACCTGTGGTTGCGATGGGCAGCCGTGCTGCATGATATTGCCAAACCAGCCACCAAGCGTTTTGAACCCGGCCATGGCTGGACATTTCATGGCCACGAGGTTGTTGGAGGAAGAATGGTACCTAAGATATTTACACAGTTTAAACTGCCGCTGAATGAAAAGATGTTGTTTGTGCGGAAGATGGTTGAACTGCACCTGCGGCCCATCAGCCTTACCAAAGAGAACATTACCGATGCAGCTATCCGGCGACTGCTCTTTGATGCCGGAGATGATTTTGAGGCACTAATGACCTTATGCAAGGCCGACATCACCAGTAAGAACCAACTTAAAGTGAAGCGCTTTGTAGCAAATTTTGAAATGGTGCAAGAGCGATGTGCCGAGGTGGAAGCAAAGGATCATATGCGTAACTGGCAACCACCCGTTACCGGAGAGATCATTATGGAAGCATTTAACCTTAGGCCTTCCAAAGAAGTGGGCGTTATTAAAGATGCCATTCGCAATGCTATTCTTGATGGAGAGATACCTAATAATTACGAGGCTGCCATCAGTTTTATGCATGCTAAAGCAGCCGAACTGGGATTGGCAGGAAAAACATCCTGAACAGAATTACACACAATTAACCCCTCAAAACCATAGTCTTAAAAAATTTCTTATTTTTACCACATGGCAATTTTACGATTCAGGATATATTGGGAAGAAGACGAGAGTGTTTACCGCGATATTGCAATCAGGCACACGCAGACTTTTTTTGACCTGCACGAAGCGATATTAAAAAGCTTTGAGTTTGATGACAAGCACAAGGCAACATTTTACCGCAGCAACGATAACTGGCAAAGAGGCAGGGAGATCTCTCTTGAAAAATATGATAAGGATTATGTTGCCGATCCGCTTATAATGACCGAAGTGCCCATGACTTCTGAAATTAAAGGACCCAACCAGAAGTTTGTGTACGAATACGACTTTAATAAGAACTGGCATTTTATGGTGGAGTTGATAAACGTTGATAAGGAAGAAGACAAGAAGATCAGTTACCCGCATTGCCTGCGCACAGAAGGTATCGCTCCCTCTCAATACGGCACCAAGGGATTGGTAGATAAACGCCTGGCCGAAATGGAAGAAAAATATGACCTGCAACCGGAAGCGTTGCGTGATGGTTATGGCCAGGAAAGTGAAGACGGCGACACCGCCGATGCAGAAGCCGATGATATGACGGAGGATACCAACGAAGCCAATGACGGTTTCTAAAATTATTTACTCAACTCATTTCCTATTGTACATATTTCACTACCAAAGGTTCTTTACAAACCTTAAGTATGTTAAATGAAGAAGACTTGTATCATCATTGCCGGCCCTACTGCTATTGGTAAAACTGCGCTCGCCATTAAACTGGCATCTCATTTTAATACTTCCATCATTTCTGCCGATAGCCGGCAATGCTATCGGGAACTTGATATTGGCGTAGCCCGGCCTTCCGCAGATGAACTCAACACCGTTCCTCACTTTTTTATAGCCTCCCACAGTATACAGCAAACTCTTTCTGCTGCAGACTTTGAGGAATATGCTATGCAGGCAGCCAACAGTATTTTTAAAAAGAACGATGTATGCGTTCTGGTTGGTGGTACAGGTTTATACATAAGAGCATTCTGCGAAGGTATGGATCCTATTCCGCCCATTGATGCGGCCACAAGAGAACAAATAATTGCCAGCTATAAAGAAAAAGGGCTTGGCTGGTTGCAACAAGAATTACAGCAAGCCGACCCGGAATATTTTGCGCAGGCAGCCCAACAAAATCCGCAGCGGTTAATGCGGGCTTTGGAAGTTAAGCTGGGCACCGGTTCATCCATTCTCCGTTTTCAGCAACAGGTAAAGAAAGAACGGGATTTCAATATCATCAGGTACGCCCTGCAGTTACCAAGGGAACAATTGTACGAGCGCATTAACCAGCGTGTTGATAATATGATGCAGCAGGGCCTGTTGCAGGAAGTAGCAGGGCTGCAGGCTTACCAGTCTCTGAATGCGTTGCAAACAGTAGGTTACAGGGAATTGTTCCAGTTCCTCGATGGTTCATTGAGTCTTGCACAGGCCATAGAACTGGTGAAGCAACATACCCGTCAGTATGCCAAAAGGCAGCTCACCTGGTTTAAGAAAGATCCTGGATTTTCATGGGTAGATGTGCAGGATATGCCGGCAGCTTTTGCAACGATCCTTGATGACTGCACAAAAAAAATGCTCCGCTAAGGGAGCATCTTACTTACAATTTAAATATTTAAAATTTCCAGCCAACGGTAGCTACTATGTTGCCAAGATTTTGTTTTGTGGCAGCAAATGTGTTGGCCCGGTCTTCCAGGCGGTAAGGGAAATTAGCATCCTTCGTCATGTTATACACATAGGTAAGGTCAACGAAAACGCCTTTGTGCCGGTAGCCCAGTCCACCGCTCAGCAACATACGGTTAGCTTTAAACGCAGCGTCTTTATATGGGTTCGTATAGTAACCAAAGCCAAGCCTTGCCATCAGGATGTTGAACTTTACTTCGCCACCAACCCTGAAATTGAAAGCGCCTTTATAAATATCTTTCACCACGTTATTCAATCCTTTGTAATAAGTCTTTTCTTCATCGGTCACCGTCTCCTGGCTGCTTTTAAAGCGGCTGCCACTATGGTTAACATACTCCACATCAGCCGTAACAAATCCTTTTTGCTTTTTTACATTTTCAATTTCCCTGAATACATAAGAAGCACTTAGGATTGCCTTCCACGGCATTATTTGCTGGTACTTGCTAACACCCACCTGGTTGTTAGTAAACGTAGTTGAAGAAGCAGTGAAGCTTTCCCTTACACCAGAAGGTGTTTCCAGGTTGGTAGTTATATCCGATGTATGCTCGTCGCTTTGCAACATGATAGAAGGAGTGTGTATGGCAAGGCCAATGCGAATGTAATCCTGTGGCCTGTATATTACCCCTAATTTGGCATTTACACCAATTCCGCTTGTGCTAAAATTGTCGTTGTAAGTAAAGGATTCAAAGCCATTGCTTGTGTTATTAGAAGTATCTGACTCTGTAAAGCTGGTGTTACTTTTATAATTCACAATGGGGATACCCAGCGTGCCTCCAAATAACCATTTATCTTGGTTAACAGCACCGCCAATAGCCAGTTCATACAATCCCCCGCTGGTAGTTTTCAGCATTTCCTGCTGCACTGCCTGCCCGGCATCCAGTATATTTTCAGGAGCGCCTCTTACCCCCACCGTACCATTAATGGTTGCTGTATCTATCAGGTAGGTTTGCAGGCCAATGGCTGAGCCGTAAGGAAGCGGTGAGTTGGTATTGAGCACATCACCAATGCTAAAACCACTTTTGGCAAATTCCTCTGCAAATTGCTCGCTGAAAGAACTGAAATTATTAAGACCCTTATACCGGATGCTGTTATTAAAATTGGCAGTTTGCGTAAATGCAATACTATAAGCGCTGCTTTGTTTGTTGTTTTTACGATTGGGTGTGCCTATTACTACGCCGATGGGTCCAAGTCCAAAACCACTATTCTTTTCCGATGTTTTGGTATCCCGGTAGTCAGCATTTAGTTTATTTAAATACAAACCAGGTGTAAGTACAAATTCCCTTGTGCGGTAAAAACCCAAACCTGCAGGGTTTACGAATGTGGCGGTGATATCGCCGCCTAAAGAACCCATGGCACCACCAATGGCCAAGCTGCGGGCTGTTCCGTTTTGAGGATACCAACTGTACCGCAAAGCGTCTTCAGGAACCTGGGCAATAGCCGATGTTGCGGGATATAAGAATAGCAGGAGTAAATATTTTTTCATCTCTTTTTGTTTTATTAATGGCAGGAAAGTGTTTAAAAAAGCCGGTGAAAATCAATGAAGATAACCGGCTTTTTCACTATCATTAATTACCGCGGGTGGGCCTGGATACACTTCCTCCCGAACTGCTGCTGCCCGAACTTTCTGAGCTGGAATTACGGCTGCTGCTGTTGTTGTTGCTGCTGGAAGGATTGTATGTTCTTGTATTATTATTGTTGGAACTGTTGCTCCGGCCACTATTGTTATCGTTAGAATTGTTGAAAACAGGAGTAAGAATACGCCGGGTAAAATTATTATTCTTGCGGCTGTCATTACTGTTGTTTATATACTCCCTTGAATTGATCCACCTGGTTTGTCCTGATTTGGCATCCGTAGAAACCAACCGGGTATTATTGTAACTACCCAGGCTCGTCGTTCTTGGCGTTGTGTTCTTGGGGTTCACTATCACATAACCTGGTAGGTAAACCGGGCGGTTGTAATAATATGGATTATAATAGTAGCCATAATTATACCCGTAGCGGTATGGATCATAGCGATAGTCGTAATCCAGGTCTATATAACGCCAGCGTGGGTCTCTTGCCGACATGCGAATGGCCCTGTCTTCATAATTATCCGTGCGGTATTCTACTTCGTTCCTGTTGTAGTTTTCTTCAATAGCCCTGGCAGGAGAGTAGTATACATCATCTGGAGTTTGCCCGCTTTTGTAAGCAGTGCTGCAACTGGTTACTGAAACCGTTGCAATAGCGATAAGTAAAAGTTTAATATTCATGACTGTTTAGTTAAAGGATTATGTAAAATTAGTTGATTAACCTTCTTCTTCCTGTAATTTACTAAATTCTATTTGTCATAAGACGTATAACCACAGTAGTTTGCTGTTAAACATGTCATAAATAGAATTTTATATAAAGTTTGGCAAAGGAAGAGAAGTTGTTATTTTTGTGCCCCTTTGTATCAACGGTGTTGTAAAGAGGCAAAAACTAAAAATATTTTCACAATAAAACTGGTCCCATGGGCCAATACAGATGGCAAAAGCGTTAACAACAAGAGCAGAAGATTATTCTCAGTGGTACAACGATCTTGTAATAAAAGGGGGATTGGCTGATTATTCTGCCGTACGGGGCTGTATGGTTATTAAACCTTATGGCTATGCACTTTGGGAAAATATGCGGGATCAACTGGACAAGATGTTCAAAGAAACCGGTCACGTAAATGCTTATTTCCCACTTTTTGTTCCTAAAAGTTTGTTTGAAGCGGAAGAAAAAAATGCAGAAGGTTTTGCTAAGGAGTGTGCCATTGTTACGCATTACCGCTTAAAGAATGATCCTGATAATAAAGGAAAGCTGATAGTAGACCCAGACGCAAAGCTGGAAGAAGAATTGATCATTCGCCCTACCAGCGAAGCCATTATTTGGAACACTTACAAAGGTTGGATACAATCATACCGTGACCTTCCGCTGCTCATAAACCAATGGGCAAACGTAGTTCGTTGGGAAATGCGCACCCGTTTGTTTTTACGTACTGCCGAATTTTTATGGCAGGAGGGCCACACAGCCCATGCTACCCGCCAGGAGGCCGTGGACGAAACATTACAGATGCTGGATGTGTATGCAACATTTGCAGAAGAGTATATGGCCGTTCCCGTTATTAAAGGTGTAAAAACCCCTGCCGAAAGATTTGCAGGCGCTGAAGATACTTATTGCATTGAAGCACTAATGCAGGATGGCAAAGCATTGCAGGCTGGCACTTCTCATTTCCTTGGTCAGAATTTTGCCAAAGCGTTTGATGTGCAGTTTATGAATAAAGAAAATAAACTGGAATATGTGTGGGCAACTAGCTGGGGCGTTAGTACCCGGCTGATAGGGGCACTCATTATGGCACACAGCGATGATGAAGGCCTGGTGATGCCTCCACGGATTGCTCCAATGCAGGTGGTAATTGTACCGATTTATAAAGGAGAAGAAAGCAAGCCCGTAATTGATGGCAAGGCCGATGAGGTGATCAGCGAATTGAAAGCCTTGGGCATCAGGGTGAAATATGATAACTCAGACAATGCAAGACCAGGGTGGAAATTTGCAGAGCATGAATTGAAAGGAGTGCCTGTTAGAATTGCTATGGGCATGCGGGATATAGAGAACAACGTAGTTGAACTTGCCCGCCGGGATACCAAAGAAAAACAATCAATATCGCTTGAGGGACTGGCCGGCTATGTAAAAGATTTGCTGGAAGAAATTCAAGTCAATATTTATAATAAGGCTTTGGCGTTTCGCACAGCGCATACCAGCAAAGCCGATAGCTGGGATGAATTTGTGAAATTGCTGGATGAAAAGACCGGCTTTATCTCCGCTCATTGGGATGGTAGTGCAGAAACGGAAGAAGAGATTAAAGAAAAAACCAAAGCAACCATTCGTTGTATTCCCCTGCATAACCCGCAGGAAGATGGTGCATGCATCTTAACCGGTAAACCAAGCAAACAAAGAGTACTGTTTGCCAGGGCTTACTAATACTAATACTTCTGCTTAATAATTTTGAAACGGGTACCTGCTGGTACCCATTTTTTTTGCAACCTTGTCAAGTCGGGCTGCAGTATTATTTTGCGCAATGCAAATTATTATGCATATTCGTTTTTTAACCAAAACAACTCAACAATGGAAACTAACGAAAACCTTTTAATTGCCGACCTGCAAGTAGATAGTATTGCATATGGCCATTTATCGGAAACAGCAAAGTGGGCAAAATTTCTCAGTATTATCGGGTTTATCATCACCGCACTTATTGTTATTATGGCTTTATTTGCCGGCAGCCTCTTTAGTACATTGGGTGGCGGAATCGGTTCCGCAGGTATTATAGGCACCGGGCTTCTTTCCGGGCTCTACCTGGTATTTGCAGTAGTGTATTTTGTTCTTTCCCTGTATATGTATCGCTTTGCGGTAAAAATGCAGGTGGCGCTGCAGGCGCCCGACCAGGGAAACTTCAACAGTTCATTACTAAACTTAAAACTGGTGTACCGCATTATGGGCATCATCACCATCGTTTACCTTGCCCTGGTGGCTTTGGTTATGCTGTTTGGTATTGGCGCAGCAATGTTTGCCAGTTAATATTTGATCTTTCTAAGAAACAAAAAAAATGGTTGTGACTCCACAACCATTTTTTATCTCGTTTATTCTTTAGTGGCAAGATAATTATAGTCTTCCAACAGTTTTTCAAGGAATGCAATGGTTGAGAGTCCGGAATCTATTTGCAACACCTGTTTTACCTTATGCTCTACCCGCTGGCACAGTTCTTCATTCCTTCTTTTACGTGCCTGGGTAACAACTGTTTTTATGGTGTTGATATCATTGTCAGAAAGGCGCATCACTTCCGGAAACATCGTTTTATAATTTTCCTGATTGATATTAATGAAAACGGTATCATTAACCGTTAAGGAAGTCTGCGTATCAATAACAACGGTTCCTGCAGCAAGATCTCCCAGCCGCTGGCTTTTGGCTGTAAGGGTGATGGCAATCAATACTGCGATGCCTAAAATACCTGTAATGATAATATACACTATCAGTACTTCGTTTGAAAAATAGATATAACCAAAGAAAAAAGGCCATTCAAAAAACTTGGTGATCCATCTTAAAATATATTGCCCTACGGTAGGTTCTCCGCCATCAAGGCTTATCACCCTTATCTGCATTAATTTCTTACCCACGGTTTGCCCGTTCATGATCACTTCTGTAACCAGCGAATACAGCAGCATGGGAACGGAAATAAAAATGATATCAAGGCCCATATTCTTTCGCTGGCTAATGCCGAAGCCATCGTATAAAAGGCTCTTCATGCTATAGAGAAAAATGATGAGCAATACAAAATCTATGAGGTATGCAAGTAGCCGCTTATGAAAGGGCGCAATCTCAAACTCAAGATCTATATTAAAAACAGTGGTAATTTGTACTGATGACATCTTGCTGCAATTTACAATTCGCTTTAAAATGAAACCCTAAAACGATATTTTTTTATTAAAGAAAAAAACAGCAATTTGTACCAATGTACCGGCAAACCAATAAAAATATTGCATTGTAAATGCGTTCGGGCAGTTTTGTACTATGAGAGAAGCGTTGTTCATTAAGAAAAATGTGGAAAAATGGAACCGGTACCAGCAGGATAAGTCGGCCCACCCGGACGAAACGGCTGAACGTTTCACCATATTGATTGATGACCTTTCTTATGCCAAAACATTTTATCCAAAGAGTAAAGTCACCCGCTGGATCAATGGCCTGGCTGCCGGCATTTACCAGAATATTTACCGCAACAAAAAAGAAAAATACGGCCGGATATTCGATTTCTGGAAGTACGAATTACCCGCCACCTTCAGGAAACATCACCGCACTTTTTTATTTACGGTTACCATATTCAGCATCTTTGTGATGGTAGGCGTTTTTTCATCTCACAGCAATCCGGAATTTGTAAAAGGTATCCTTGGCAGCGATTATGTTGAAATGACCGAACAGAATATTGCCAAGGGCGATCCTTTCGGTGTGTATAAAGACGACAATCCTTTCAGCATGTTTGTGCGTATTGCCTTCAATAATATACGTGTGGCCTTCTTTACTTTTATGGGTGGTTTTACACTGGGCTTTGTTACGCTTAAACTTTTATGGAGCAACGGCATCATGTTGGGATCATTTCAGTACCTGTTTTTTTCAAATGGGCTTGGCTGGCAATCCATTTTGGTGATCTGGATTCATGGCACCATCGAAATTGCCTCCATTGTTATTGCCGGGGCAGCGGGTTTTGTGCTGGCGAATGGCATTTTGTTTCCGGGCACTTATACCAGGCTGGCTTCTTTTAAAAGGGGTGCCAGGGATGCCGCACGAATACTGATCTGCCTTATTCCTTTTTTCCTGGCAGCATCGTTTCTTGAAAGTTATGTAACCAACCTGATGGGGCGCACCTACCAAAAAGCCGGCGGCGGTTTACCTGTGTGGGCGGGCATACTGATCCTGGCGGGGTCCTTATCTTTTATCGTTTGGTATTTTGTAATATGGCCAATACAGTTGCAAAAAAAAGGCAGGTTTATAAAAAAAGACAGCATTGTAAAACGAATGTATAATGGGCATGCATAGGCAAATTATTATAGGCCTGCTGCTGTTGTTGCCGTTTGCAACAAACTTAAAGGCCCAGGAGTACGATACAACGACTACCACAGTTACTACTGTTGAAACGATAGTGGCAGATGAAGAGGCGATGGATGATGAAGATGATGATGAAGATGTGGAGGCAAGCTGGGATACCATTATCAATATTCATCCCATTGACATACCCGCTGATTCTATAGCAGCATGGAAGCGAAAAAAAGAACTGGCCTACCTGCAAAAATTAGATAGCCTTTTGAAGGCGGAGCAGGATAAGCAGCTAACCCAGCCCGTTATCAAAGGTGAGCGCAAAACGCCTTCCTTGTTGCAAAGGATATTGGATGGCGGATTCCTGAAAATGCTGGCCTGGATTATTGCCTTATTCTTTGTTGGAATGATCTTCTTCCAGTTTATGAAGAGTAAGGGTTTTTTCAGGAAAGATATTTATGCAAATGTGGGTGCCGAAGATGAAGGTGAAGAAGTGCAGGAATTACCACAAGACCTGGATGCCTTGCTGCACCAGGCCCATAAACTGGGCGATTACAGGATGGCCACCCGTTACCAGTTCCTGAGAACTTTGAAATTGTTGCAACAAAAAGAACTGGTAACCTATGCAGCCGATAAAACCAACAGCCGTTATGTAAATGAAATACCTGTGCAATGGAGGAAAGAATTTTCCATGCTCATCCGCAATTACGAATACACCTGGTATGGTCATTTCGAAATTGGAAAGGAGCAATACCAGCAACTGTCAGCATTGTATACATCATTCAACAATAAAATATAACCATCACCTATTTGAGAAAAGGTCTTACATATACGGCAATTGTTTTAGGAATACTGCTTTGCCTGGTTTCCTGCAGGCGCCCAAATACCCGTCTGCCCGACCTCAGGGAGCGATATGGTATTGCAGACACCCGGCCTTTCGGCGCATTTACTGCATACAGGTTGCTGTCAAATATCTACCCCGATAAATTTATTAACAAGAACACAAAAACTTTTTCGGAATTTTATAGCAGTACCCATTTTGACAAACGCTCTGTTTATGTAAACGTCAGCAACAGGTATTATTTAGAAGATGACGATGCAGCAGCATTGATGGCATTTGTGGCAGAAGGTAATACTGCATTTATTGCCGCATCTGTTATTGATTCGGTCCTGCTAACCAGGATCAACTGCAGGCAGGAGAGCCCGGAGTGGCTGAGTATTATCAACCAGCAATTATTTGATAAAGCCACCACGTCTTTATTGCCCGATACTTATTCACTAAAGGACAGCTTCTCTTATTTTTACCTGCCATTTACCAATTATTTTTCTTCGGTTGATCATGAGAGAGCTAGGGTGGTTGGATACAACCAGCAGGGTAAGCCAAATTTTATTGTCTACTTTCAGGGAAAGGGAAAGTTATTCCTGCATTGCGATGCCAGGGCATTCAGTAATTATTTTTTGCTAACGGGCAACAACCATTTGTACCTGAAACAGGCGATGCAGTTGCTGGAAGAAAAGCCAGGCAATATTTTCTGGGATGACTACTACAATAAAATAAATTACAGGGAAGGTGGCGGAAAATCATTCTCTACCCTAAGTGCCATCATGCAACACCCGGCTTTGGCCATGGCCTTTTGGATAGCAGTAGCCCTGCTGCTTTGTTATATTATTTTTGGCGGTAAGCGTAAACAACGCATCGTGCCTGAAATTCCACCGGTACAAAATACCACGGTGGCCTTTGCGGAAGCAGTAGCCGGCGTTTACCTGGCAGAGAGGGACAATAAGAACATTGCAGAAAAAATGATCAGTCATTTTAATGAATTTGTACGGAGCAATTATTTTATTAATGTTCACACCCACAATGCAGACTTTGTATCTGTACTTAGCAAAAAGAGCGGGGTAGCGCTGGAGCAGGTGCAGTTGCTGTTTGCTGCCATCAGGCAGGCCTCGCAGGCATTTGATGTAAGCGATGAAGAACTGATGGCACTTAATGAACAAATACAGGATTTTTATAAAAAAAGAACATAATGGAAGAACAACTTTTTGAAGAGAGAACCCCGGTAACGGCATTGAATGAAAAGATGGATGAGATCCGGCACGAGATCTCAAAAGTGATTGTGGGCCAGCAACAGGTAGTAGACCTCTTGCTAACGGGCCTGCTGTGCGATGGACACCTGCTGTTGGAAGGTGTGCCAGGCGTGGCCAAAACGCTTGCAGCAAAATTGCTGGCTAAGATCGTTGATGTGCAGTTCAGCCGCCTGCAATTCACACCCGACCTGATGCCGGGTGATGTAATTGGTACCTCGGTGTTTAACCCCAAAGAAGGAAGTTTTTATTTTAAACCAGGCCCCATCTTCAGCAACATTGTATTGATAGATGAAATTAACAGGGCGCCGGCTAAAACACAATCGGCTCTGTTTGAAGTGATGGAAGAACGGCAAATAACTGCCGATGGCTATACTCATTACATGCAATATCCCTTCCTGGTGCTGGCTACGCAAAACCCCATTGAACAGGAGGGCACTTACCGTTTGCCGGAAGCTCAATTGGACCGCTTCCTGTTTAAGATTGAGATTGGCTATCCTTCTTTACAGGAAGAGGTAAATATTTTAACTAACCAGCAAGGCAAAACGCAGGCTGAGCTCTTGCAGGAAGTAAACAAAATATTATCTGCCGATAGCATCTTACAATACCGCAGACTGGTGCAGGAGATTGCCATAGAGCATAAACTGATTGAGTACATTGCAAAGATCGTTGATGAAACCCGCAATAATCCTTCCTTGTACCTGGGCGCATCTACCCGTGCTTCGCTGGCATTGCTTAAAGCCGCTAAAGCCACGGCAGCACTAAAGGGAAGAGACTTTGTAATACCAGAGGATATTGTTGAAATGGCTCCACATGTATTGCGTCACCGCATTATGCTTACACCAGAAAAAGAAATGGAAGGATTGAGTACCGATGATCTTATTCAATCAATTTTGAAAGCATTGGAAGTGCCCCGTTAAAAGCAATAGATTTTGAATTTTATAAAAACATATCTTGGCGATCTTTTTTTAACCACCAGGTTTTACCTGGCCGGGGCGGTGGCTGCATTGTTATTCATCATCGCATTTTTGGTGCCGGTAATACTTCCTTTTGTAACGCTTGTATTCCTTGGTTTGCTGGTACTCATGCTGGCAGATTATGTAATATTATTTGCCATTGCCAACAGCCCGCGGGCCACACGCCAACTGGCCAGCAGGTTAAGCAACGGCGATAAAAACGAAATAGTTTTGCGCATCAGGAACCGCAGCAGGCTAGGCATTACCGTTATGGTAATTGATGAATTGCCGGTGCAATTGCAGGAACGAAAATTCAAAATGCAACAACACCTGTCCGGTGGTCAGCAGCGCAGCGTCGCATACAGCATTATACCTACAGAAAGAGGCGAGTACTTATTCGGTAACATCATCCTGTTTGCACAAACCGGCCTCGGACTCATCAGCCGCCGGTTTACCATATCGGCCAGCCGCACCGTAAACGTGTATCCTTCTTTTATACAATTACGCAATTACCAGTTGATATCACGAACGGCTACCAGCAATGAACCCGGCAGCCAGCGCAAGCGAAAGATAGGGCAGAGCATGGAGTTTGAACAGGTGAAGGATTATGTATCCGGCGACGATATACGTACCATCAACTGGAAAGCAACAGCCAGGCGAGGCGGGCTAATGGTAAATAATTATGTGGACGAAAAATCGCAACAGGTGTACTGCGTCATCGATAAGGGCCGCCTCATGAAGATGCCATTTAAAGGATTGAGCCTGCTTGATTATGCCATCAATGCAGTATTGGCGCTCAGCAGCGTTTGCCTGCAGCGGCAGGACAGGGTAGGGCTACTTAGCTTTTCTAATAAACTAACCACCCTGTTGCCGGCAGAAAGAAAACCGGTGCAACGGGAAAATATCCTGCAGGCCCTGTATAAGGAGCAAACAGATTTTCTGGAAAGTGATTATGAAATGTTGTACACGCAGGTGCGACAGAAAATAAAACAACGCAGCCTGGTGATGCTGTTTACCAATTTCGAATCGCTGAGCGGTCTGAGGCGCCAGATGCCCTACCTCCGCTCCATTGCAAGACATCATTTGTTATTGGTGGTG
>JBBSKH010000047.1:0-26496 GCA_038256495.1 Chitinophagales bacterium | reverse complement strand
GAGCAAATTACATTTCACCACTAAACATGCGAACGAGGCTACCGTAAAACACGACTGGTACGTTGTTGACGGTACTAATCAAACCGTTGGTCGTATGTGCGCAAAAATTGCGTCCGTTCTCCGTGGTAAGAACAAAGCCTACTACACTCCCCACGTTGATTGCGGAGATTTCATCATTGTTATTAACTGCGATAAAGTAAAATTCACAGGTAACAAAATGGAAGACAAAAAATACCTCACTTTCAGCGGTTACCCCGGTGGACAAAAAGCTGAGGTAGCTAAAAATTTATTGAAGCGCAGGCCCGAAGCAGTTATCGAAAGAGCTGTAAAAGGTATGTTACCAAAGAATCGTTTAGGTCGCCAGATGTACAAAAAACTATTTGTATATGCAGGATCAGAACATCCTCATGGTGCACAAAAGCCTGCAGCATTAACCTTCACTCAAATTAAATAATTAAATAGCCGGCGGCCCCGCTGCCGGCACAATACATACAAATGGAAAAGCAAAAAAACGCAGTTGGCCGCAGAAAAGAAGCTGTAACACGTGTTTTCCTTAGCAAAGGAGACGGTGCCATCACTATTAACGGCAAAGACTATAAAACATATTTTCCGCTGGTATACCTGCAAAACCAGGTAGAAGCTCCTTTGAAGTCTGTAGAATCTGCAGATAAATTCAATGTAGTGATCAATGCAACCGGCGGTGGTGTAAAAGGCCAGGCAGAAGCAGCAAAACTGGGCATTGCCCGTGCATTGCTGGAAGTTAGCGCCGATTACCGCCCTGCTTTAAAAGCAGCCGGCTTGTTAAAGCGTGACCCACGTGCCGTGGAGCGTAAAAAACCAGGTAAGAAAAAAGCAAGAAAGAGCTTCCAGTTCAGCAAACGTTAATGGCCCCCTCCATCTCCCCCAGCGGGGGAGGGTTTGGGATTACTTAATATTATCAGACTTTTTAAAAAATCGCTTCAACAGCCCCTCCTCTGGAGGGGTTTGGGGAGGCCACTTAAATTTCAACAATGGAAAATAACACTTCCTTACAACAGCAACTTTTAGAAGCAGGCGTACACTTTGGTCACCTGAAGAAAAAGTGGAACCCCAAGATGTTGCCTTACATCTTTGCTGAGAAAAAAGGTATCCACATCATTGATCTTAACAAAACCGTAGAAAGCCTGCAGGAAGCTGCTGCTGCTATGAAAGCCATTGCACGTAGTGGTAAAAAGATCATGTTTGTTGCTACAAAAAAGCAGGCAAAGGAAATCGTGTTTGAAAGCGCTAAAAAAGTAAACATGCCTTACGTAACCGAGCGTTGGTTAGGTGGTATGTTAACCAACTTCAACACCGTGCGTAAAAGCGTAAAGAAAATGCAAAGCATCGAAAAGATGCTGGCAGACGGAAGCGCAGAAAACCTTACCAAGAAAGAGAAACTAACCCTTAGCAGGGATAGAGATAAAATGGAGAAAGTTTTGGGCGGTATCGCACAAATCAGCCGTGTGCCTTCAGCTATCTTCATGGTAGATATAGGCCACGAGCATATTGCACTTGCAGAAGCAAAGCGTTTAAACATCAGCACTTTTGGAATGGTAGATACCAATTGCGATCCTAATAAAGTTGATTTCGCAATTCCTTCAAACGATGATGCTACAAAATCTATCGCTATCATTTTAGGTTACATCACCGCAGCAATTGCAGAAGGTTTGGCAGAACGCCAGGCTAACAAAGATGAAGACGATAATTCAGAAAGCGAAGAATCAGCAGAAGCAAAAGCAGCAAGGTTCGAACAAAAAGAAGACGGTGCTGATGACAGGGGCGGTCGCTCAAGAGGTCCCGGTGGTACAACTAAGCGTCGTGTTCCAGGTCCGGGTGCCGGTGGCAGAAGGCCAGCAGGTAGTGGCGGGCCGGGTGGTGCGAGGTAAGAGAAGCCCAAGCCCAAGCCCCTCCGCCCCTAAAGGGGAACCATGGAGGAGATTGTAGCGAGGATGGTGTTATAGTTTTTTGTTTACAAGCATTAGCACTTTACTCATCATCGTTGTGTCACTCACTTGTACAGAATATTTTTATTCAACATTAATGCATTGAATATAATATTCTTGAAAAATATTATAAACTTTAAAATCAAGTTCCCCTTTAGGGGACAGGGGCTATGATAACAGCAGCAGATATAAACAAATTACGCCAGGCCACAGGTGCTGGTATGATGGATTGCCGTAAAGCACTTACAGAAAGCAACGGCGATTTTGAAGCAGCCATCGATTGGTTGCGTAAGCAAGGCCAGAAGGTAGCAGCCAAGCGCAGCGACCGGGAAGCAAAAGAAGGTGTAGTGCTTGCGCAAACAACTTCAGACCACAAAGCAGGTATCGTACTATGCATTAGTTGCGAAACTGACTTCGTTAGTAAAAATGCAGACTTTGTAGCTTTTGCTCAAAGTATTTCTGATGCAGCTATCAGCAACAACGTAAAGTCTGTTGAAGAATTAAATGCAGTAGAAGTAAACGGCGCAAAGGTTTCCGACCTTATCAATGATAAGCTGGCTTCCATTGGCGAAAAAATTGAAGTGTCTAAATTTGAAAGAGTAGAAGCACCTTATGTTGCCAGCTACATTCATGGTGCAAACCGTATGGGTGTGTTGGTAGGTTTAACCAAAGAAGCAGCAGAAGCCGGTAAAGACGTGGCAATGCAGATTGCAGCTATGAACCCGCTTGCAGTAGACGAAAGCTCTATACCTGCAGAAACCATCGAAAGGGAAAAAGCAATCGCTATTGATGTAGTGAAAGCAGAAGGTAAGCCCGCAGAAATGGCTGAAAAAATAGCTATGGGTAAACTAAACAAATTCTTTAAAGACAATACCCTGATGGCACAGGCTTTTGTAAAAGACGGTAACAAATCTGTAGCAGATTACCTTAAAGGTATTGATGCAGACTTAAAGGTTATTGAATTTAAGAGAGTAGCGTTAGGTTAATAATTGACTTACATAAATTATTAAAAAAGGGCATCAAATATTTGATGTCTTTTTTTATGGGAATAACTTTGCTTGCCGAAAAGGCCGGGTTGTTTTTGCCCAATCCCAAATACTGCAGTTACAATAGCTAGCTCTAGAAGTACAGATATTAATACTTCAACAAGCATTCTTTAAATGGGGTGCATTCTAAATTGTCGTAACAATATTTGCCCCATTGGGGCTATATATTTGTAGCAATTGCATTTTTTTAAAAAATCGTTTTGCGTGCCGTAGATACGCCACCAGTAAGGATAGCCACTACGTGGTAACTTTTGTATATGATAATATTTTCTACAAACAGTTAGTGCATATGGCGGATCAATACCGCAATTTGAATGCACCCTTAAAATGTATTATAGCAATTTTCTGGCTTTTTATTTTTAACTTCATCTACACCGTTAGCCGGTATGAGTTTTTTCACCGCAAGTTTTAAAAAGGAATTGCAACCAAGGTTTTGCACAGCTTTTAATGTTAACCGGGGCAGCATTCGGCAACTTTATTAATGTTTCATATAAAGTGTATGACCATTCTATCTCACACATATTATTCAACCTTTAAGTGGCGCACGGGCATATGTGTCAGCCTTGTTATTCTTACTTTGGCATTAATGCAGGATGTTCTGCATGCCGGTTTCAAGGGTTATACTTTTTATCTTTCCGAATCGTTATTGTTCAACAGTTTCTGGTTGATGTTTCTGCCGTTGATTTACCTGCAGGCAAAATGCAGCAAGTTTACCAGTACACGTTATAAAAAAAATATACTGCTTGCAATAGTGCTGCCGGCAGCATTATTTTCACTTGCTCAGCTTCTTTTGTATCCCTTTGTTGTATTTGTACTTTCCTTTGTTTTTTTCAACCATACTTTTTCGTTGGAACAAACCCTGCAATTTTCCCTGTCACAATATTTGCAGGTTACCATCATCATTTACAGCCTGGCTGCCCTGGTAAAATATTTGCTGCCTAAAAAACCCGGTTTAACCCTAACAAAACAAACAGCCCTGCCTGTTTATTTAGATTATTTAAATTATACATCCGGCACCAAAACCAGCAGGATACCCGTTGCCAATATTATTTGCATCCGGTCTCAAAGACCATATATTGCCATTTTTACAGCGGATAAAAAAATATTAATTCCCGGCACGCTTGCATCCATTATACAAAACATGGATCCTGCGTCGTTTATAAGGGTGCACAGGTCGGCCATCATACACTTACAAAAAGTTGAAAGTTTTAAATCGAGGCTAAACGGCGATTATGATATTGCCATGCAAAATAATATAATGGTAAGGCTGAGCCGTAATTTCAGCATCGCTTTTAAGGATGCTATTTCCCAGTCATCGCTTCAACATAAAAACTCATCAGGTTAGCTCAATCCCTTTGTTGTGCTGATTTTAATTGGTGAACTTTATCGAAAAAAGATGAACAAGATCCTGCTTATATCTATTATTACCTGCTCCCAATTTTTGCTAACCAACTGTAAAGGACAGCAAGGCAATGGCAACAAATCAAACAGCGATACCAATCAGCGTGTGGGTGGCCCTTTCGAAAACAATGAACTCTTTTACATAGGGATGCCGGAAAAGATAGCCCCTTCCGACAGCAGCGCCGGCTGGCATCAACCCGGGCAAAAAATGTTGATAACCGGCACCATCTTCAAAAATGACGGTAAAACCCCGGCCCCCGGTGTCATACTATATTATTATCATACCGATATAAATGGTTTGTATGCTTCCCGTACGGGACTCGATAAAAGGGTGGCAAGGCATGGCTATATCAGGGGCTGGGTACAAACAGATGAAAATGGCCGGTACGCCATTTATACGGTAAGACCAGGTGCCTATCCCGGCGGAACAGATCCGGCACATATTCACCCTGCCATAAAAGAACCGGGCATAAATGAATATTACATAGATGAATTTGTGTTTGATGACGATCCGCTGCTGACGACTGCTAAAAGGCAACAGATGCAAAACCGTGGTGGTAGTGGTGTGCTGAAACTTTCATCTGCAGGAAATATTGAAGCAGCCGAACACAATATCGTACTAGGGCTCAATATACCCGGCTATTCCGCCATCCGGTAACTACTCCCGATAGTAAATCATGGGTATCCGATGAAACTTATGGCTAAGCCATCCGAACCTTAACCTGTTTATGCAAAATACAACTGAGCCAATTTAAACTCATTTTGTTCGGGCTGTCAGGCACAAAAAATATATCTTCGCAAAAAAATTTACATGCTCCCAAAATACAAGCGTATACTCCTTAAATTATCTGGCGAATCATTAATGGGTGATAAAAGTTTTGGCCTCGACTCTGAGATCATTGCTCAATATGCCCAGGATATTAAGCAAATAACCGAGATGGGTGTGCAGGTAGCAATTGTAATTGGCGGTGGTAATATTTACCGCGGCATGAATGAAGCCGAAACTGGTATAGAGAGAGCACAGGGCGACTACATGGGTATGCTGGCCACCGTTATTAATGGTATGGCCTTACAGGCCGGCCTTGAAAAAGCAGGCGTGTACACCCGCCTGCAAAGTGCCATAAAAATGGAACAAATAGCTGAACCTTATATACGCCGCAGGGCCATGCGTCATTTGGAAAAAGGAAGGGTAGTAATTTTTGGTGCCGGCACCGGTAACCCATATTTTACCACGGACACTGCTGGCTCATTAAGGGCTATTGAAATTAAAGCAGATGTTATCCTGAAAGGTACAAGAGTGGATGGTATCTATACTGCTGATCCTGAAAAAGATCCTACCGCTACCAAGTTCAATAAGATTTCTTTTGCTGAATGCATTTCTAAGAACCTGAAAGTAATGGATATGACCGCCTTTACACTCTGCATGGAAAATGAATTGCCCATCGTAGTGTTCGATATGAACAGCCCCGGCAACCTGTTACGTGTGGTAACCGGCGAGAAAGTGGGCACCCTTGTATCGTAATATAACTACCATTTTAAATTATTGAAAGCCACCTTTTGAAGGGTGGCTTTTTTAATGGAAATTTGTACAGCTTGTCTAAAGCAGTTACCTTAACGATACAATTAACCATAGCATGCTCACCGAAGAACAATTAGACAAATTAAGATCAGATAACGAATTATTACAACTGGAATTGGACGAAGTGAATATGCTCATCCGTATTAAGGAAGAAGAGTTGGAATTATTGAGGCAAAGGGCAAGAGAAGCGGCAGCCATGCAAAGTCGTTTAGATAATAACCTGTACGAATTTGAACAGATGCAAAATAACCTGGGCGCTGCAGAACAAAAAACAGCAGGCTTTTACCTGCGCATGCAGGAACTGGAAGAAGATCTATATACTTCCATGAAAGAACAACTGGATTATGCCGAGCGACAACAGGATATGAACAGCCTGCAGGCCAACCTGCTGGATACCACCAGCGAACTTGAAGAAGCCAGTGCCGTATACAAAAAACTGGCAGCTATGAAAACAAAACTGGCAGCAGCGGAAAGTAATATGGAGATTTTTCAGTTAGAAATAGACAGCCTGAAAGATGAGTTGCAGGAAATGAAAGCACTAAACGAAATGCTGAGAGATAAGAAGTGATTACTATAAATGATTGCCAGGTATAATCCTGTAAATGCAGGTTGCTTTCGCCAACCATCCAGGTTAAACGTTGTTAATGCCGAAAGGCCTCCAACATTAGTGAACAGATTGAAATTATTCAGATGAAAAACATAGCAGATATCAGGAAAGATTACCGCATGCTTTCTTTAAATGAAGCAGAAGTGCAGGCCGATGCCATCAGCCAGTTCACCAACTGGTGGGGTCAGGCGATTGCCAGCGAAATTACAGAGGTGAACGCAATGCTGCTTAGTACGGCAGATGAGCAGGGCAAACCTAGTGCACGGGTGGTATTGCTGAAGGGCTACGACCAGCAAGGTTTTGTATTCTTCACCAACTACCAAAGCCATAAAGGCATGCAGATAGCAGCCAACCCACAGGTGAGCCTTGTATTCTTCTGGAAAGAACTGGAAAGGCAGGTACGCATTGAAGGCACCGCAACAAAAGTAGCACCCGAAGCCAGCGATGAATATTTTGGATCGAGGCCTGAAGGCAGCCGCATTGGTGCATGGGCATCGCCGCAAAGCAAAGTAATTGCCGGCAGACAGGTAATAGAAGAAAATGTAATTGAACTGGAAAAAAGCTTTGCCGGTAAGGAGATAGACCGGCCGCCACACTGGGGAGGTTACGTTGTAAAGCCTACACTTATTGAGTTTTGGCAGGGCCGCAGCAACAGGCTGCACGACCGGATTCAATATACAATTATAACAGGCAATGCCTGGACAATAGAACGACTGGCACCATAGAAAACAGTTGGTCTGTTGAAGGGTTGATCAGCTACAAAGAAATGGCAACAGTGTGTTGTAAACCGAATCAACTTACCAACCCATCAACTGACTTAACCAACATTATTTTTTTTCTGCTGCTTTTTTTGCTGCTGCTGCTTTTTTAGCGGCGGCAGGTTTTGCAGGCCTTGTTTTACCAAAAGATCCTGCAAATGTTTTTCCTTTCTTGGTTTTAATATCTCCACGTCCCATGATTGTATTGTTTAGTTTGTAATTAAATTAAGTGAAAAAAAAAGCAAGATACGAATGCATCTTGCTTTTTTAATGCTTTTTAAAATGCTTAGATTTTAGCAGATAATTCTTTACCAGCTTTGAACTTAGCAACTTTCTTTGCTTTGATCTTAATCACAGCACCAGTTTGAGGATTGCGTCCGTTACGGGCAGCTCTTTTTGATACAGAGAAAGTACCAAATCCAACCAAGGTAACTTTGTCACCTTTTTTCAAAGACTTAGTTACTGCATCTACAAAAGAATCTACAGTTGCATTTGCCTGGGTTTTAGTGATACCGGCGTCATCAGCAATTTTTGAAATTAATTCAGCTTTGTTCATAATATTTTTTTTTGAAATTTTATAGTGCAACAAATATAGCCGGTTTTTTATTGCAACAAAATTTTTTTTACGCAAATTATTTTTTGGCCATTTAGCTACAATCCAACATTCATAAGGGCTTTGGCGCAAAGAGCCTTCCACTTTACCCACCCCCCTGCAGAGTCCTAAACTCTGAAACCCTTTACTGTATTGACTTACAGGCCACCGCTCCTCAAATTCAGTGTGCAAAGGGGTTTGCTGCCGCAAGGATACTTCGTTTTCTCATTGCCGGCAGGGCAGTTTTGTTATGCACAATTATTTCACAATCTGCATTACAGTACGAAAAGCAATGAACTGGTCGCCCCATTTTGCAAAGGCCCGTTGCCTCATTTCCTCGGCATGCCGTTCAATATACAGGTTGTACAAAGCCTTGCTTTCGGCGTAGTACTGTATGGCGTAGGTAGGTCCTTCTGAGTTATCTGTTTCCATCAACTGCAATACTACGGCATGGGTAAAACAACCCGTACCTGTCACATCAGCAATATGTTCTTCCTGCATCCACCGCAGCCAGTCGGCAGCAATGGCATCGGCTACTTTTATTGTTACGTTATATATGATCATCAGACTTTTTATTTACCTCTTGTAGTATATGTCGTGTAAAAAATAATAACAACATCAACGCTGCAAAAATGGCTACCCACATAAAGCCTGTACCGAATTTATTTTTCCCGGCAGCAGCCGTAGCGGATTCTGTAGCAATTATTGCTTCCGCATTCAGCGTAGGATTAATATACGGAACAAGACTATCAATAGCAGGCAAATCATATTCCGGTGCCTTTGCGTTTTTATTTCCCATAAACAACCGGTAAGATCTTCCCGCTTCCAGGTGGGCAGATATAAAGCGGTAAGGTAAATATGTGCTTACTGTATCTATCGAGAGCGGAGGATTATCTTCATTATCGATTACGATAAAAAAAACATTAGCATTTTGCAACCCTGTATTAAAGCGTAGTGTACTGTTGTTAGATAAAGTGAATGTGGCAACGGGATGCCCCATATTTTGAAAGCCGCCAGCTTCCGCCACTGCTATGTATAGCACTGCTTTGCGGTAAAAGAATGATTGCCCACGTAGTTGTAAACCAATTTCAGTAAAATGAAAAGGCATGGCCTGGGTTACCCTGATATAGGAAAACCGGGCACTATCTTTTTGTTGTATGGAAGCAACAGGATTTACTATCATTTGCTTTAACGCCTGGTCAGGACCTGTAACCTGCCGGGTAATTACATTTTCTATGCTATAAGGATCACTGCCCTTGTTAACAATATTGATTTTATAATACTGGTAATTTGCCGGTGGAAAGTAAAAATCGAAAACCTGGGTAAGTCCTTTACCGGCTGTAGGACTGATAACTATACTGTCGTTGATGGTAAACCACTGCAGTTTATCATCGCTCCCACTAAGGCTGGCATACCTTACCGCAGCAGTATTCCTGGTAGTAAGACCCAAATTATTTAATGTGGAAGGACCGGTATGAGCAACCACGACCGTACTGTCACTATTATTTTTTGAAACCTCGAAATCAACATCAAAATTTACCTTATGCGCTGTAATATCCCTGTCTGTAAATCGTAGAAGATGAGGTACCCATTTGCCGGCTTCATCCACGATTCTTACATCTGAATAGTCTGCTTTCAAACGGGCAGTTACAAATGGCTTTAGTACTATATTATAAAACCCGGTGGCAGGAACGCTATCAAGCCTGCTGTAATATTGATAGCCCTCTGTTTGTGCATTACAAAAAGAGTAACCAATTAGTAAGCACAAAAAACTACAAAACTTCTTCATTATCTATAAGTATTCTTTTTAATCGTTGGTACATAAAAGATACCGTTAATAATATTACACCAAGTATAAAAAAGGCTGCAATCTTGCCAGCAGCAGTAATATTTCTAATATCGAATACCAACAGCTTAACCAGCAGCACAGTAAATAGTGTTAGCGAAATGATGCGTAGCGGTTTGTATTTATGTTTCATCCCAAGCCACATAAATGCAAACGAACATAGCCCCCATAGTACAGGCAATCCTACCTTAATGTAGGTAGATTGTATCTCGTACAGGCTGGTGGTAGCATTGTAAAAGAAAGTATTCAGTAAAAGATGTACTTCCACACTCAGGAATACAACAATTATGGCACAGAGCAACCAGCTTAACTGTGTAAAAATTGCAGGCAGGATGGTATGTTGTTTACGTAACTCCTGAATTAGCAAATAAAGTATTACTGCCAATAAAACTGCTGCAATCCAATGTGCCGAAAAATGCCCGGCATATTCCCTGTTTACGAGCATCCATTCCTGTACAATGTACACCTGTGGATAATAAAGGAAGAAAACAACAACACACAAGCTATACAATAAAATATAGGTTAGTGCAGACAATTTTATCTTGATAAATATCCTATGCAGCCCCGCAAGGCAACAGGTAAACAACAACAGGTATAGCAACAAGTAAACTACATCAAGGCTTAATACAGGATAGTAAAAATCAAACTGGTAATTTATTTCAAAGGCACCACCAATAAATAACAACAGGATAGCAACCACCCGAAATCTTTTAGTAAAAGGCCAGAGTACACTTCTTGCAACAGCCGTATTTTTTTGCTGCTGCCCGGCAAGCTGATAATACACATAAGTACAAATGGCTGCATAAATGGCTGTTACCAGGCCTTTATTAAATATGATGTTTACTCCGTTAAGTTTATTGTATACCTGGTACCAGTCTATCACCAGGCTAAACAACATTAAAAACCAAACTATTAAAGATGCATATTGAATAATTTGCAATCTTGACTTTGTAAAAAGCCAGTACAACAGCACAGACTCGGTGGCCCAAAAAATGGTGATGTAGTTTCCATGCAATTGAAGTGGCGCAGTAAGCGAAATAAACGAAAGCGTTATACCTATCAGCAGGTAAACAATATTCTTGTCCACTTTCATTTTACGAAAAAGAAAATAGGTGGCAGCGAGATTAAAAACACCCATAACAGCACTAAATACACCTTTGTATTCAGGTGCTTTTAGCTGAACAAGACAATAGATTCCTGTAGCAAAAAACAAACAGGTATTGGCCAGTAAAATACCAAAGTCTGTTGCCACGAACAGGCGCTTGTGTTTTATGTTGTTTGCAATATTGATAATGAAAAACAACAGGTAAAATACTGTTGCATAGGCAAAGGCATTTTTATAAGTAGTGGCTATCTCCGTTGTTGGCAGCAGTTGAAGCCAGGTGCCGAAAATAATAACGGTAAAAATAAAACACAGCACATTCAGCACTCTCCAGGTTTTATGAAAGGCCATAAACAGCAATCCGCTGTTTAGCAGAATAAGGTAAACAAACAGCACATGGTAATTGCCACTACCATTACTCACAAGGAATGGAGAAGCAAAACCACCAACCATGGAAATAACGGCTAACTCCTGTTTATTGTATAATAGGGCAATGGCTACCGCAAAACAAGTGATACATACCAGGATGATAAATGCCGCCGACTGGCTAAACAGTTGAAACTGGTGAAAGGCCAGGGTTATTGTAAAATAAAAAACCGCGAGCCCTCCACCTGCCAAAACGGAACTGAAATTTACATAATGCTGCCGCAATCTGTGTGCAATTAATATCAATATTGCACCACAACAAATACCAATGGCTACCCTGCCGGCCGGGCCTATCCAGTTCTGCTCAATGGCATACTTAACAAAGAAACCGATGGCTAACACAAGGATAGCAATACCAATTTTACTCACCAGATTTTCACCAATGAATTTTTCCAGGTCGGGATTACGTTCAAAAAATCCCGGCCGCTGTACCCTTGGAGGCAATGCATTGCTTTCTTTATTTATGCCCCATTGCGGCGTAGTTATTTTTTCAGGGTTTTTATTTACTGTGTCTCCTGGTACACGGGTTGCAGCAATAGATGGAGCTGCATCGTTAGCAACCATATCTTCTTCAACAACAGTAAAGATACTTTTGTAAGGAGCGGGCGGAGCAGCCGGTGCCGGCGTTGGTTGCTTTTCCGGTTCACGCAACGGTGAGGCTGTTCCTGGAAGGGTTGCTTTTAATTGCCGGATATCCGCTTCTAATTTGCTTATTTGTAAAAATAATTTTGAAAACCTGCTAAAGGTTAGAACAATCAATACGATTAATAGCAGAATTACTAATGCGTCCATGCAGTTGGTTTAAGGTAGGGCTAAGATAATGCAGGGGAGCAAACGAACGGCAAAAAAAAAGTTAAATGCCGACTGTTTTCTACTTCCCGCATATTGTATGATTATTATTGTTTAATCTCCAGGTATATAGGGCAATGATCGCTATGCTTGATGTCTGGAAGAATCTCTGCATCCACCAGTTGTTGCTTCAATGGTTGGGTAATACAGATATAGTCTATACGCCAGCCCTTGTTATCAAGTCGCACGCTGGGGAAACGCTGGCTCCACCAACTGTAGCGGTGCGGCTCGGGGTGAAATTCACGGAAGGTATCTATCCAGCCGCTCTCAATAAAGTCACTCATCCATTGCCGTTCCTCTGGTAAAAAACCCGAAGATTTTTTATTCCCTTTGGGATCGTGTATGTCTATCTCGTTATGGGCAATATTATAATCGCCACATAAAATTATTTTCGGGTGTTCCTTTTTTAATGCTTCCAGCCATTCGTGCAATTCTTTTAGCCACTGGTACTTATAGGTCTGCCGCAGGTCGCCGGAAGTACCCGAAGGGAAATAGGCATTTATCAGCACGGTATCACCAAAATGCAATTGTATTACCCGACCTTCAAAATCACTCATTTCGTGCCCTGTGCCGATGCTTACCTTATCGGGTTTTACTTTAGTAAACACGGCCACCCCGCTATAGCCTTTTTTCTGCGCACTAAACCAGTGATGGTGAAACCCAATCTCTTCCAACGCCTTCACATCAATATTTTCCTGCGAAGCCTTGGTTTCCTGTAGGCAGATCACATCTGCAGGATTGGCTTTCAACCAGTCGACAAACCCTTTCTTAATTGCCGCCCTTATACCGTTTACATTATACGAAATGATGCGCATCTTCGTTATTTTTATATCATTGTAAAAAAAATACTCCTTATGGAAAATAATACTGCTTATCCTTCTCCCAACGAACAGCCGGAAGAAACCATTTTTACGGCCGATGAATTTTCATTGCAAGGTTACGACAAACACATAAGACAGGCAAGAAATGCCATCTTCGCAGTAGCTGTATTACTGGTGATTAACCTGCTTGTGTTAACAGGTACTGTGCCGGAAAACTACGAGTACCTTTGGCTTGACCTCATCATCTGGGGTGTTTTTGTAGCTGCCTTTGTGGTGCTGGGTTTCTGGGCCAACAAAAAACCTTACTATGCCATTGTATCGGCACTAGTGCTTTACCTGGTTTTTATTGGCCTGAATGCAGCGCTTGATGCCAGCACGATATTTAAGGGTATAATTTTTAAGATCATTGTTATTGTGTTCCTGGTAAAAGGCATCAACGATGCTAAAGAAGCACAGGAAATGAAAAAACAACTGGGACTGTAAACTGCCTCTCATGGAAAGGATGAAAGACTTCGATAGTTTCTACAGCAAGAACATCCTGCCCTACGTGGAAGAAATTTCCCGCAATGAAACCGCTTTTAAAAACTGGCAAAATTTTACTATTGCCATGGGCATAGGTTGCTTCGCCAGTTTTTTCCTGAACTACCTGCAGCTTTTTCCCAGCGGCAATACTATTGCATTAGCCATGCTGCTGCTGCTGATCGTTGGGATTTTCTTTTGCGCCCGTTATTCTGACAGGTACATAGATGATTTTAAAGAAAAGATCATCGGTCAAATCATTACCTGCATTCAGCCCGGCTCCGTGTATAAGCCAATGGGTTTTATTTCTAAGAAAGAATATATAGCCAGCGGTTTGTTCCGCCAGAAGTTCACGCATTTTGATGGAGATGATTTCTGGCAAAGCGAATACAATGGCCTGCCTTTTCATTGCTCCGAAATAAATACATGGAGTCAGTTTATTTCCGGCAAAGATGTTATATTTAAAGGGCTGTTCTTTACGGTAAAGCTTAGCCGCTCTATCAGCGGTGGCACCTACATTTGGAGCAGGCAGAATGTGCAGTTGCCGGCAAGTGTGGCCGATGAAGCCTATCGAATGTTTCACTTGCCACCCGTGCACTCTTTAAAAACGGCCAATGCCGCCTTCAACCATCACTACTGCATTTACACCACCAACACCCACGAGGCCATTAACATCATAGACCCGCTGATGATGGATCATATACTGCAGATAAAACAACGATTGAAAAAAGATATTGTCTACTCCTTCGTAGCAGGCAATTGCTACATTGCTGTACCATTTGAAGAAAACCTGCTGGAACCATCCGGCAAAGGCATTAAAGATAAAGCTGCCATCCGCAATTATTTTTATACCATTTTACTGGTATTTAGCATCATTAAGAAACTGGAGTTGAACAGGCTGGGGTGAAAAGCCCCTGTCCCCTGAAGGGGAACTTAGATTGCGGCTTTTCGGCCCCCTGACCCCAAAGGGGAACTCAGACAGTCAGCTCAGGGTTTAAGTTTTTCATAAAAATCCTTTTGATAACTTTCCCCCACGGGTATATGCTTGTCTTGTATGATGATGCGGTTTCTTTCTACAAATTTTATTTTGCTTAGGGATACTATAAATGATTTGTGCACCCGTACGAAATTTGCTGCAGGTAGGGTTTGCTCCATGTTGCGCAGGCTCTCCAGTGTCATGATCTTTTCGTTTTTCGTTGTGTAAATAGCAATATAATCCCGTAACGATTCTATGTATAAAATATCGTTCAGCATGATCTTTACCAGCTTATATTCACTCTTTACAAAAATAAGGTCTGGTACAGCAGGCTCATCTGGTACGGCTGCTGAATTACCTGTTGCAACTTTTATTTTACTAATGGCCTTTAAAAAACGTTCGTATGAAATGGGCTTCAGCAGGTAGTCTGCCACATTAAGTTCATAACCTTCTAATGCATAATCAGGGTAAGCGGTGGTTACGATGATCTTGCTGCTGTCGCCAACGATCTTCATAAATTGTATGCCAGTTAGTTCGGGCATTTGTATATCCAGTAAAACAAGGTCAAGCTCCCCGCTTTGCAGCAGTTGCAAGGTTTTAAACACATCGCTGCCCGCCATCACTAATTTGAGGCCTGCAGTTTTTTCTACATAGTCCTTCAATATTTCTACTGCCAGGGGTTCATCATCTACTACTGCTGTTCTTATTGCCATCCTGCAAATTTATAGTTAAGTGTATGCTGAATACTTGTTCGTTATTGGTAATGATGAGCTGGTGCCGGCCGGGATATAAGAGCTCCAGCCGCCGACTTATATTTGGCAACCCTATACCACCGCTGTTGTCTTTTTGTCCGTTAGAAATAGTATTTGTTAAAGAGAAATCGAGCTGCTTTCCATCAACCTGCAACAGCATTTGTACGGGTGGCCCACTCTCTTCTAACCGGGCATGCTTAAAAAGATTTTCAACAAACGGTATTAAGAGGTATGGCGCAATCTGCAATGAGGAAGGTTCTCCCTTCACCGTTGTTTCAATTTGCAAAGGAAAAGAATAACGCAACTGCTGCAGGCCAATCAGGTTTTGTACATATTCCCATTCCTTACTCAGCGGAATTTCTTCCTGCTTTTCGTACAACATAAAGCGAACCAGATCACTCAACTTCAGAATTGCTTCGGGCGCTTTATCTGATTTTTTGTAACTCAATGCATAAATATTATTCAGTGAGTTAAATAAGAAATGCGGACTTACCTGGGAGCGAAGGAAAGCCAGCTCTGCCTCCCTGTTCTGCTGAATCAGTAGTGACGCTTTCTGTTTTAATCCAACCTGATAATCTAAAAGGAAAACTAGAAACCCAAGGAAAATATAAATGACGGCAAAGTTGATATTATCAAGCACATAGTATAAGAACGGAGTAGACTCACTGTAATTGCTGGCACCGGATATGGCCGTTACTAATATTTCTTCTGTAAAATATCTTACGAAAATAAAATATACTATCAAGCCTGCCACTGCAAGGGCTAATTTGCTATATTGATTGCTGCTGTAGTACCTGCAGAAAACCACCCGGGTTAACAGCATTGTTGTGAGTACGTAGAAAATTTGGGTAATAGCAAAAATGTTGAATACCCTTTTCCAGTCTATATTTTTGTTGAACTTAATTATGTTGAGCAAATCGAATCCCCATACCATCATAAAGATAATTACTGCATAAAGGGTGATGAGTTGCTTTCTGTTCATATGGTAAAAATAACCGCCAAAAGGGTATTGATAAAATCATTTATCTGCAAACACCCCGATTTCATCTGCAAACAGGAATGCCTACGTTGCAGATAAAAAACAAGTGCTGGCAGATAAGGTTTTTTACAGGAACGATTTTAAAAGAGTTTTGAAGAAAAATAACAATCATGAAAAAAATAAGTATTCTTTTGGCAACGGCACTGTTATCATTTGCTGTGAAAGCACAGCAGGTAAATTGGAAAAAATTAAATGAACTAAAACCAGACAAAATTCTTTTAGCTGGAGAAAGACAACCCACTAAAGTACTGTTGCTGGGAACATTTCATTTTAACTACCCAAATCTTGATGGGCATAAAACTGATTCTGCGCAATTTATAGATGTACTTAGTACGCAGCGCCAAAACGAAATTAAAGAACTGGCAGAAGTAATTAAGCGTTTTAACCCTACAAGGCTTTATATTGAAAGCACCAACAGCGCTTACCATGACTCCCTGTACAACGAATATAAAAATAACCGGTACTTGCCTGGCAGAAATGAAATATATCAGTTAGCTTATCGAGTTGCAAAAGACATGGGATTAAAAAAAGTTTACGCAGTAGATGCCAGCAACTTCGCTTCAGAAAATTACAACAGGTACTCATGGATTGATAGCCTATGGAACCTGGAAAATAATGTAGATACTGTGAGGGACCAATACTGGGGAAGAAAATACAAGCAGTTTTATAATGCTGCTGATTCAATAGAAAAAAGTCTTACTATGCTGGAAAATTTTTTATTGATGGCTGAGCCGGAAACGCTAAATCGTATGCATGGTGCCTATTTTACAAGCGGATTTAATACAACAGGCAATAACGGCCCTGATATGCTGGCGATGTGGTGGTACAGCCGCAACCTGCGTATCATCAATAACATTCTCTCTACCAAACCAACAGGCGACGACAGGATTATGGTTTTATTTGGCAATGGGCATGTGCCTATATTAAAACATTGTTTTCAATCATCGCCGGAGTTTGAATTGGTTGAATTAAAATCATTATTAAAAAAATAAAGACCATGAAAAAATTACTTTCTTATGTTGCTATTATTGTTATGCTAAGTTCTTGTTATGCGGTAAGAGCCTACAAATTCCGCAAACTAACGCTGCAAAGCCACGAGCAAATGCCGCATATTGCATTGAAAAAAAGTGCCACGCCTTACGAATACATAGCATCTACCAATATTGCCCAGGATAACAAGAATTGGCTTGACAGCAATCTTGCAGGTACCAAAACTGCAGCATTTCTAATTATTAAAAATGATACTGTACTCTACGAAAAATACTTTGACCAATACAACAGCGAGTCGTTATTGCCATCATTTTCTGTGATTAAAAGTTACATCGGCACACTAACAGGCATTGCATTGCAGGAAGGAAAAATAAATTCTTTACAGCTATCAGTAACTGAGTTTATACCGGAACTTATTAAAAATGATACCCGTTTCGGTGCCATTACCATTCAGCATTTGTTAGATATGGAAAGCGGTATTACATGGACAGAGGGCAGCTATAATCTTAAAGATGATGCTATAAAAATGGGCTTTCGCCCAGATATAAAAAAGCAGTTAAAAAAACTCAGGATAGCATCGGCTCCCACTACAACGCCCGATTATGCAAGTATCAATACCTTTCTCTTGGGTGTTGTTATTTCCCGGGCAACTGAAATGCCATTGCAGGATTATTTTTCTGCAAAATTGTGGGGGCCTTTAGGCGCTAATTCAGCAGCAACGCTAACAACCGATAAAAAAGGTTGGCCGGTTACTTATGCAGGATTAAATGCTACCGCCCGGGATTTTGCGAAATTAGGCAGCCTTTACTTGCATGATGGATCATGGAACGGGCAGCAAATCATTACACCGGAATGGGTAAAAAAATCAATTGACAGTGATACATTATTTGCAAATGAACTGTACAAAAACCAATGGTGGGGCTTTTCAGAAAGGCAATCATTTAAAGACTCCATAACAGCAGTTGAATATTTCAAACAAATTCCTACACCTAAAAGATTATCATATAATTTGAAAAAATCAAGGGAAAAAACTTTTTTTGTATCTACGCCATCTGCAAATTTTATGGCAAAGGGAATTTTGGGCCAGTATATTTATGTGCGCCCCGGCAGCAACCTCGTTATTGTTAGACTTGGCTATTACTGGCAGCATCCGGAGTACTATGCCGAATCATTTATTAAACAAGTTGCGGATAGATTTGGCCCCTTGACCCCCAAAGGGGGATGAAGCCCCTGTCCCCTGAAGGGGAACTTAGATTGAGACTATGGAATTAAACAGATAATTTATATAGACCATTTCTTTCCAAGAAAAACTCAATTTAAAATGTACTTGTTAGTTATTCCAGGATTGGCCTTAACCAACGAGTCATTTCTTCCTGACTCATATTTTTTCTTTGGGTGTAATCATCTAGCTGATCTTTTTCTATTTTGCCCACTCCGAAATATTTACTTTCGGGGTGTGCAAAATACCAGCCACAAACAGAGGATGCGGGGTACATCGCTAATGATTCTGTAAGATGAATACCGGTAGCTTCTTCGCCACCAAGCAGCTTAAATAATTTGTATTTTTCTGTATGATCGGGGCACGCAGGATAACCCGGTGCCGGACGAATGCCCTGGTATTGTTCTTTAATGAGCGCTTCGGTGCTCAGTTGCTCTTCCTTTACATAACCCCAGTAATCTGTCCTTGTTTTCTGGTGCAATAATTCTGCAAACGCCTCTGCAAGCCTGTCTGCAAGTGCCTGCAACATAATTTTATTATAATCATCAAGGTTTTCTTCAAACTTTTTAATATGTGGTTCTATGCCTTGTATGGTTACGGAGAAGGCGCCGATGTAGTCGGCCCCCTGACCCCCGAGGGGGACTTCATCCTGAGCATGCTTATTTGGGGATGGGCCCGGCTTTATAAAATCCGCCAACGATAAATTTGGCTGACCCGCAGCTTTCTTAATTTGCTGGCGCAAAAATTCCAATTGTATTATTTCTCCGTTATCATTTACATGAACGGTATCTGCTGCAGTTTTGTTTGCCTCCCAAAAACCAATGGTGCCTTGGGCCGTCAACCATTTTTCATCTATTATTTTTTTGAGCAGGCCTTTTGCATCGTTGTACAATTTGGTAGCCTCTACTCCAACAACTGCATCACTTAAAATAGCCGGGAACTTGCCATGCAATTCCCATGCAATGAAAAACGGTTGCCAGTCGATATACGGTGCCAGCTCAGCCAGCGGAAAATCTTTCAATATTTTCTTCCCTGTAAAAGTTGGTTCTACCGGCTTAAAATTTTCCCAGTTGATGGCGGCACCATTTTGCTGTGCTGCATCAAAAGAAAGGTATTGCTTGGCTGATCTTTTATTGCCAAAATCTTCTTTTAGCTTTTCGTATTCGGTTGCAATACCCGAAAGAAATGCCGGCTTGTTCTCTTTGCTCAACAAATTACCGGCAACGGTTACACTACGGCTGGCATCCAGCACGTGCACTACGCCATCATCATATTGCGGAGCAATCTTTACAGCAGTATGCATGCGGGATGTAGTAGCGCCGCCAATCATCAGCGGAAGCTTAATACCCCTTCTTTTCATTTCGTGTGCCACGTGCACCATCTCATCCAACGATGGTGTAATGAGGCCGCTGAGCCCTATGATATCTACGTTTTCTTTTATGGCCATATCCAGTATTTTTTCGGTGGGTACCATTACGCCCATATCAATAATATCGTAACCATTACACCCGAGCACTACGCCTACAATGTTCTTTCCAATATCGTGCACATCTCCTTTTACTGTAGCCAATAAAATTTTGGGTGCTCCCTGCGCTTCTTCATTGGTAGTGCCTGCGGCAATATGTGCCTGCTTACGGTCTTCTTTTTCCTGCTCGATGAAAGGCGTTAAAACAGCCACAGCTTTTTTCATCACCCGGGCACTTTTTACTACCTGTGGTAAAAACATTTTGCCTGCACCAAACAGGTCGCCAACGATGTTCATGCCATCCATCAGCGGACCTTCAATAACATCCAAAGGCTTGGGATATTTTAAACGGGCTTCTTCGGTGTCTGCATCAATATAATCGGTGATGCCGTTTACCAATGCATGTGCCATGCGTTTTTCTACATCTTCTTTGCGCCAGCTTTCATCCTTAATATTTTCTTTTCCTTTTGCTTTTACAGAATCAGCAAACTGGATGAGTTTCTCTGTGGCTTCGTTATTGTCGTTGTTACGATTTAAGATTACATCTTCGCAAAGTGCCTTTAAAGTCGGTTCTATTTCATCATATACCACCAACTGACCGGCATTTACAATGCCCATATCCATACCGGCTTTAATAGCATAGTACAGGAATACACTATGTATAGCTTCCCTTACATGATCGTTACCACGAAAGGAAAAAGATACATTGCTCACGCCGCCACTCACTTTAGCCAATGGCATCAGCTCCTTAATCTCCTTGGTGGCTTCTATAAAATCTACTGCATAATTACTGTGCTCTTCTATACCCGTGGCGATGGCAAAAATGTTGGGATCGAAAATAATATCCTGTGGCGCAAAACCAACCTGCTCTGTTAATATTTTATAGGCACGGTGGCAGATCTGCACTTTGCGTTCTTTGGTATCAGCCTGGCCAACTTCATCAAAAGCCATTACGATAACGGAAGCACCATAACTCTTACAAATAAATGCCTGCTCAATAAATTTCTCTTCTCCTTCTTTCATGGAAATAGAGTTAACAATACATTTTCCCTGAACGCATTTCAACCCTGCTTCTATTATCTGGAATTTACTGCTATCAATCATGATGGGGATCCTGGCGATGTCGGGTTCCGCCTGAACCAAATTGAGGAAGGTGGGCATAGCTATTATGCCATCCAGCAATGCATCATCCATGTTCACATCAAGCACCTGTGCACCGTTCTCTACCTGCTGGCGTGCAACGGAGAGTGCTTCCTCATACAAGCCCTCACGAACAAGGCGTGCAAATTTTTTACTACCGGTTACGTTGGTACGTTCGCCTACGTTAATGAAATTCGTTTCGGGGCGGATGATAAGGGGTTCTAAACCGCTTAATCTGAGGTATGGTTTGATTGTAGACATTTTTATTTTTTTGGAACCACTAAGGCGCAAAGACACAAAGAGGCACAAAGGGTTACATTCTTAATCTTTTTATACCGTCTTTCATTAACGGTGTGTGAAAATTTATCAAATAACCTAACTTCTTTCGGGTTAGCTTTAAATAACTTAATAGTTGCGCTTCCCAAACCGGGTGATAATTCTCCTGCGCTTTAAATTCTATTATTACTAAATCATCTATCAAAAGATCGAGCCTGAGTCCATCATCAATTTTTAAATCGTTGAAAATTATCGGTACTGCTTTCTCTCTTTCAAAAGGAATATTTCTCTTACCCAATTCAAAATAAAAACATTTGGCATATACACTTTCTAATAAGCCTGGTCCCAACTGTTTGTGAATGTTTATGGCAATATCAACGACTTCCCGCCCTATCCATTCTTCCCGCTCTGATAAATTTTCAAACATAACCTTAGTGTTTCTTTGTGCACTTAGCGCCTTCGTGGTTCAACCTAAACTGTTTCCATCACCGGCAATTCCCTCGCCTTAAACTGCTTCACCTGGTCGGCAATATGTTTGATGTGATCTGGCGTGGTACCACAGCATCCACCAACAATATTTAACCAGCCTTCTTTGGCCCACTCTTCAATTATATGTGCCGTTTCGTGCGGCTGCTCATCATATTCACCAAAAGCATTCGGCAGGCCCGCATTGGGATAAGCAGAAGTATAACAACTGGCCACCTGGCTCAACTCTTCAATATGCGGCCGCATTTCTGCTGCGCCAAGCGCACAATTCAATCCAACACTTAAAGGGTTGGCATGCATTACTGAAACATAAAAAGCTTCCAATGTTTGCCCACTTAGCGTACGGCCACTCGCATCGGTAATAGTACCCGAGATCATGATGGGCAGTTCCGGTTTGCCAGCTTTCCTAAAATAATTTTGAATGGCATAAATAGCCGCCTTTGCATTCAAGGTATCAAAAATGGTTTCAATCAACAGTATGTCTACGCCACCATCATCCAGTCCTTTGATCTGTTCAGTATAAGCAGCCGCCACTTCATCGAAGGTAACGGCACGGAAACCCGGGTTATTTACATCCGGCGATAGCGACAATGTTTTATTAAGCGGACCAATGGCACCTGCCACAAAGCGAGGCCTCGACGGATCTTTTGCTGTAAACTTATCTGCTGCATTACGGGCACAGGTAGCCGAAGCCACATTTAATTCGTAAGCCAGCGACTGCATGTCGTAATCTGCCTGCGCAATACTGGTACTGCTAAAGGTGTTGGTCTCAATAATATCCGCACCGGCAGCCAGGTATTCCTCATGAATGGCTTCTATTATCTGTGGTTGTGTAATGCTCAGCAGATCGTTGTTACCCTGTACATCGCTGTGCCAGTCTTTAAAGCGTTCGCCACGGTAGTCGGCTTCTTCCAGCTTGTACCGTTGTATCATGGTACCCATCGCACCGTCAATTATCAGGATCCTTTTGCCAAGTTCTTCTTTAATTTTAGCCATAACTGTTCTTTTAAAAAGTTATTAGTTGCCTCTTTGCTTTTCAACAATAAATGAGGAGATCAGTAAATTAAACTGGTAAACGAGCTGCAGTTCCGGGGGAGTGAGGCGGAAATGTTTCGTTTATTAGTTCAATTGGTTTTGAATACCCAGGGGTTGAACAATAAACAAATCCGCCCCTGTACAGGCGCAAATTTATGACAAGAAAGCCGTAACACAAAATAGTTGTAAAGCGGCTGTGCACCTGCCTGGCGGCAGCTAATCAACCAAGGAATGAAGAAGCCCAATATTGCGGGGCTTATTTTACTGAATTAATGTAATGCTCTACAGGTATACGGTTGGTAATGCTTTTGGCCAGGGTCATTTCATCGGCATATTCCAGCTCTCCCCCAAAGGCAATGCCACGGGCGATAGTGGTAATTTTTACCGGAATATCCTTTAGCTTCCTGCCGATGTAATAGATGGTAGTATCGCCCTGTATATTGGGATTAAGGGCAAAGATGAGTTCTTTTACTTCTTCGTTTCGGGCACGCTCAATGAGGGCATCAATCGTAAGCTGGTCGGGGCCAACACCATCAAGCGGGGAGATAATGCCGCCTAATACATGGTATTTGCCATTGAACTGCTGGGTGCTTTCGATGGCTATTACATCCCTTATGTTTTCTACTATACAAATGGTTTCTTTGCTGCGCATATTATTGCTGCATATATGGCAACGTTCGCTGTCTGATACATTGAAACACGCTACGCAAAACTTTATTTCGTTGCGCATTTTAGCAATCACCTGGCTAAACTGGGTTACTTCTGTGGTATCCTGCTTTAGCAGGTGCAAAACAAGACGCAGGGCCGTTTTTTTGCCAATACCTGGCAGCCTTGCAAATTCATTTACTGCATTCTCTAATAATGAAGAAGAAAAAACCATCCTGCAAAGATAAGATTTAGAAATAGCAGATCAACCTTGTAAAAAAGGAAGCGCTGTCAGGACTTAGTTAATTTATGGGCCCTTGACAATTCCAGCAGTTCCGGCAGATTTTTTACGTTCAGTTTTTCGAACAATCGGGATTTATGGGTGCTTACTGTAGAACTGTGTATAGAAAGCAACTCTGATATTTCATTCAAATTTTTGCCCTTAATGATCATAGAAACGATTTCAAACTCACGTGAGCTCAACTCTTCAAAAGGATTGCTGGGCTTATCTTCCGAAACATCGGTGGCCAGCAGCTCTGCAAAAGACTCACTTATATACTTACGGTTGCTAAGAGCAAGGTTAATAGCTTTTATTAATTCTGATAGCCCTGCATTCTTGGTTACAAATCCCATGGCTCCCAGCTTCATGAACCGGCGGGCATAAAGGTTCTCAGCACTCATAGAAAATATCAATACACGGGCCGCAGCATAATTGGTTTTAATGTATTTCATCAGGCTTACGGTATCTGTATCCGGCATCTGCACATCCATAAGAACAAGGTCGTATGGTCTGATCTTCATTAGCTGAATGGCTTCAGCCTCATTACTAGCTTCGAAAATTTCGCAAGGCTTAAATAATTCGAGCAGTACGGTTTTAACACCGGAGCGTACTATTTCATGATCGTCAATTAATAAAAAATTCTTCATCGGTAGGTAGGGTTCATGCGATTAACAAGTATATATTATTCTGAAAAAGTGCAATCGGCGCAAAATAATTTTGCTTGCATAAACACCAAAATTAGTGCTTTTATGATTTATCAAAATTTTTCATTTGACGGGCTACAGGCTTAGCTTTGGCAAAAGCTTCTTTTCATAATATTCATTTGCGATGCAAGCCGCTGTTGTCTGACCGGATACTCCTCATATACATTTATACCTTTATGTATATTTTCTTTTTATCAAGAATCCACGCCAATAACCACATAAAAGTTATAAAGATCAAAGCATACAAAAGCGAAGCATTCCGGGGATCAGAAAATAATGGTTTGCAAATATGTTCGTACATCCAGCCAAGTGGTGATAGATACTTCGGCTTTGCCGATTCATTTACACCTGCCGGTATCCTGATAAGTGCGAGGGTGCGGGGCAACAAGCCACTCAATACAAAAATGAACAAAGGATTTTTTCCAAATACATCAAAAAACCGGCTCCAGGCGCCACGGCTATTCTTAAATTCTATCATGTAAATCATTACGCTCAGCACCAATAACGCCAGGCCCGTTGTATAAACGGTATAGCTACTCGTCCATATTTTTTTGTTGATGGGGAACACCATATCCCAGCAGAACCCCGTGAACACTAATACGCAACCGGCAACAAATAAACCGTTTACCATTTCATGAGTTTTGCCTTTGGTGATAATATAATTCCCGGCTATATAACCAAATATCACCTGCACAATAGCAGCAAAAACGCTCATCAATCCTTCGGGATCAAATGCCATCCCTTCGCCATGGTACATATGCTTTTCACCTAAAATTTGTTTGTCTATGGCGGTACCAAACCAATTTTGCAGGCTGTAAGGATCTGAAGGATTTGCCAGCAGACTCACATACCAGTAAGCCAGCAACAGCAATGCGCCGAACACAAATGCTCCCCTCAGTTTCAAATAGTATACGGCAACGGAAGCGGCAAAATAACAAATGGCAATGCGCTGCAGCACTCCCAAAAACCGCAGGCTCTCAAAAGGCTTCGCTACCAGGCTGCCTTCTGCATTATATTTTATAAAGGGAAACCAATTCAAAAACACGCCAATAAAAAATATGAGTAGTGTTCTTTTGATCACCTTTTTCCAGAATGCGCCATCGCCACCAGCCTGCAATCTTGGCATTACAAAGGCCATGGCATTACCAACAGCAAACAAGAAAAAGGGGAAAACAAGATCCGTGGGTGTAGCACCATGCCAGGCGGCATGCTCCAGCGGGTCATAAATATGCGACCAGGAACCGGGGTTGTTTACTAAAATCATTAAGGCCACGGTGGCGCCACGAAATACATCCAGAGAATAAAAGCGTTGGTTAACCATTATCGGGAATTATAGCTGTAAATCTATGATTTAGGAGGGATATTGATGCACAAATATGTATTTTAGGAATATGATTGAAAAACGATTTATTGATGAACTGGAATATATAGTTACCGGTGCCTGCATAGAAGTGCACAGAGCATTGGGCCCTGGCTTATTGGAATCTGTTTATCATAAATGTTTAATGCACGAATTTAAATTGCTTGAAATTCCCTTTGAATCTGAAAAAAATGTTTTAGTGTATTACAAAGGTGAAGAGATAAATACAATCTTAAAAGCAGATTTAATTGTAGATGATTGCATTGTGCTTGAACTAAAAGCCGTTAAAGAAATATTACCCATTCATGAAGCTCAATTGCTTAGCTATATGAAGTTGCTTAAACTACCCAAAGGCTTGCTATTTAATTTCTGTTGTACAAATATTATTCATCAAGGAAAAAAATCTTTTGTAAATGAATATTATAACAGGCTAACATAATTAAATATCTTATGGCCTGACTTTAAAAATGTTATAAAACCATTTAAGGCATCTAAAGTTACCTGATGTGCGATGTCCAATTTCATTAATTAGTCTTAAATAGCTTAGGTGGTTTATAAATTTAAAAAATGCAGTTACGGTTGAACCTGTAAGGAGATAAAACCATTTAAGATATTTAAG
>JBBSKH010000046.1:0-27013 GCA_038256495.1 Chitinophagales bacterium | reverse complement strand
TGGCAGCAGGATAGGGCTTTTGAGCCGGCAAGGCCAACAGAAGAAGTTGAGCTGTTGCGAAAAGACTGGAAGCGGGCAGTTCATGCTGCACAAGCATTTACGGTCAACGATAAATAAATACACACTTCATTAAACCCTTTTTAACAACAAACAACATTATTAATGAACACATTTATAGGTGAATTTATTGGTACAGCTTTACTCATCATTATGGGCAATGGCGTAGTTGCCAACGTGGTGCTCAATAAAACCAAGGGCCAAAACAGTGGTTGGATCGTAATTACATTCGGCTGGGCAATGGCTGTATTCCTGGGCGTATATGTAGCCACGAGGTTAGGTAGTGGCGGGCATATTAATCCTGCAGTTACCTTGGCCCTCGCCGCTTTTGGCGATTTTGATCTAAGTCTGGTGCCATATTACCTGGCTGGCCAGTTTACGGGTGCTTTCGTGGGAGCAGTAGTAGTTTGGATTGCCTATAAACAGCATTTTGATGAAACCGATAATGTGGATTTGAAAATGGCGGTATTTTGTACAGCGCCTGCCATAAGAAATGCCAAATACAATTTTCTTACGGAGATGATAGGTACTTTTATTTTAGTATTGGGAGCTTTATCTATATCACCTTCAGTTGCCTCAATGGGTACATTGGATGCCTTGCCCGTAAGTCTGCTGGTATTGGGAATTGGTTTATCACTAGGCGGACCCACTGGATACGCTATAAACCCCGCCAGGGACCTGGCGCCAAGGTTAGCCCATTTTATGTTGCCAATTGCCGGCAAAAGGGATAGCGACTGGGCATATAGCTGGATTCCGGTTACTGCGCCGATTGCAGGTGCCTTACTGGCTGCTTTCTGCTTTCAATACCTCTGAACTGGATTATATTATTTCTGTTAGAGCTTGCAATTCATTGCAGGCTTTTTTAATATTGCCCCTGGAAAAATAGATTTTTTTAAAAATGTATTTCTACAAAAGCAAGTTCGTCGAAAGGCAAAACATCTAAAATATTTACATATAAAGCGGAAAACTACTCAAGATGAAAACAGGAATTAAGTGACATTAAAATGCCATTATCATTTCATGTTTACCAAAGCTGACATGCCCTTAGTTGTGTAATAAGAAATTGGTATTCATTGTGTTAAGAATTTTACTACGTTTATTTTTTTCAAAATTGCGGAAATTACCTGTTAGTTTAATAACGTTCATTAATAGGGTAGTAAATTGAATAAATATGGCTTTAAAACTAGTATTAGTACATTATTGCATGAATAAGTATAAAAATGTTAGATGTTGTCTAATAAATGATATTCTCACTTTAAGAATTTCCCGCATAATAGATAAATGGGTATATAAACTCGAAATTCGGTAAAATTACGGTCTAAAATTTTGGTGGTATTACGCAATGCTTCTAGGTTTGCGTTGAAATTAGAAATGACCATTACCTCGGTTATCCTAAGATTCAAATAAACCCGGACTGCAAATAAAGTAGCGATTTTTTTCAGCTTGGGTATAACATTAAGAACTTAAACCACAAGAAAATGAAACAAACAGCTACACAACTGTGTACATCCCTGATGGTAACTACACTTCTTACCATCTTCTCGTTTACATCATCGGCACAATGCATTGCTCCAGCTATGACCTGGGCTAACCCAACTTTAGTTAGCGGCGTAGAGCTGCAGATGAATGCAGTATACAAATTCCCGTCTGTTACGCCGGGTGTAGATGCATTCATTAAAGTAAAAGATATAAAAAATGGCGCTACACTAAGCTCCATCGACAACACTACTTTTGGCTATAGTGCTGCATGGCAACCGGTAGTAAAGACGCCTTCTACACAAGGAGCTTCTGAATCATGGGTTGAGTTCATCATAGAATTCAAAGACTCGATTGACGGCAACAAACATCGGTTTGATTGTTTTCAGCTATCATTTATTGATGTTGATGGTGATGGCCAGAACGTAAGTGAATTTGTAGCTGCAAAAAATCCAGACAACTTCCTGATATCTAATATTAGTTTGCTCAGTATTTCTACAGCGAGTGAAATGACCAAAGCGATGGGACCAATAGCAAATTACCCCAATCTTGATACAACAGCCTACATGACCAACATCAACTTCCGTTATTTTAATGTGGATAAAGTGGATGAAGTGTGGATCGGTAACAAAACAAATGCTTCCTTTGTAGTGCAAGACAGGTATAGCTGTGGTTATTTCAAACAAATTTCTATGCCTTGGCAATTACTGCCTGTAAAATATAGCAGCTTTAGCGCCAATGTTAACGATAACAAGGTAAATCTTGCCTGGATTACACAATACGAAAAAAATAACAGTCACTTTGAAGTAGAGCGTTCTTTTGGTGCTGATGGTTATAAAACAATTGGTTTAGTACTAGATGGTTTCGAAACAGGTGCCTCACAGAAGTCTTACCAGTTCAGAGATAACAGCAAAGAATTGAATGGTCAGAATATTGCTTACTACCGTTTAAAGCAGGTAGATATTGATGGCGCAATTAGTTATAGCGATGTGTTGGCAGTAAGGTTACAAACAACTGTTACAGCGGTTAAAATGCAGGTTTCACCAAATCCTTTTGTTGAAAATGTTACCATGCGCTTCAATACAACTTCCGGTGCCAATGCTGAAATTAGAATTATAAGCCCGACTGGCGTAACAGTTTTTTCTAAAAAAACAATCGTTAGTAACGGTAGCAATCAGCTACAGTTAGATGGACTGGGTGCTTTGCCTAAAGGCATGTACATAGCCCAATTGGTTGTAAACGGTACACCAATCGAATCTCAAAAGATCATTAAGAACTAACAATATTATCAGCCTGACAATTAAGAAGCTATTGCCAAACGGTAGCTTCTTTTTTATTTTAGGGTATTGTGCCGGTAGTTTTATTCGAAAATCTGTACCGGTGTAAATCGGGCTGCCATATGTTTTATCTTTGCTCTAATGAGCAATGAAAATAAAATCAAGCTGATTGAATGCCCAAGGGATGCTATGCAGGGCTGGCATACCATCATACCAACCGAAAAAAAAATCGAATACCTTAATAACCTGTTGAAGGTTGGTTTCGATACGATTGATTTCGGAAGTTTTGTATCGCCAAAGGCGATACCGCAAATGGCCGATACGGCTGAAGTTGTAAAGAGTATTGATCTCTCGTCATCGCAAAGCAAACTACTGGCCATAATTGCCAACGAGCGGGGTGCAGCAGAAGCCTGCGTGTTTGAAAACATACATTACCTGGGTTTTCCTTTTTCCATTTCTGAAACATTCCAGCTAAGGAATACCAACGCCGGCATTTCCCAATCTTTGCAAAGGGTAGAAGCCATACAGGAACTATGTGTTAAGAATAAAAAAGAACTGGTGGTTTATATTTCCATGGCTTTCGGAAATCCGTATAGCGATCCTTACGATGAATCAATTGTGTTTAAGTGGGTAAGCGAAATGGTGAAACTGGGTATTACCACTATTTCGCTGGCCGATACGGTGGGCCTGGCTTCGGCAGAACAGGTAGGCAGCATTACAAAATACCTTGTTGGTTCTTTACCTGCAATAGATATAGGTGTGCATCTTCATTCCACGCCTTTGGATTGGAAAGCAAAGACTGAAGCTGCCCTCGACGCAGGCTGCACCAGGTTCGACGGTGCTTTAAAAGGTATTGGCGGTTGCCCCATGGCAGGCAATGAGCTGGTAGGAAATATGGATACAGAATTAATGATACCGTACTTCAACGAAAAGCGTTTGCTGCCCGCTTTAAATATGGAAGCCTTACAAAAATGCAGCGCAATGGCTGCAGAAATTTTTATTTAAACTTCGCTCAACATGGACTTTCATTTGGAATTTACTCCCAAACCGTTTGCTGAAAAAATCAGGCATTCTGATAAGCTGTTCCTGGCAGGTTCTTGTTTTACTGAGCAAGTGGGCAATAAACTTGCTGCCCATAAATTTCGCATTGTTCAAAATCCACATGGCATACTTTTCAACCCTGTTAGTCTTGCAAATTCAATCAGCAGTTATGTGCATAAAAAGATTTATAAAGAAGAAGACCTTTTTTTTCAAAACGAATTATGGGGTAGCTGGAATCATCACACCCGGTTTTCTTCTCCGGATATAAACGAGTGCCTGCAAAAGATAAACCAGGCACAGCAGGAAGCGATTGATTTTTTACCAGGTGGCAACTGGCTGGTGCTAACATTAGGTTCTGCTTTTATTTATGAGATGGAAAACGGAATGGTAGTAGCCAATTGCCACAAAGTGCCAACCGATAAGTTTCATAAAAAATTGCTGACGGTAACAGAAACTACAGCGGTGCTTTCAAATCTGCTAAATATGTTGCATAAAGAATTTCCGATGTTAAAAGTGATTTTTACTATCAGCCCTGTTCGGCATATCAGGGATGGCTTTATTGAGAATAACCGAAGCAAGGCTACCTTGCTTAATGCTGTACACGATGTTGTTGATGCAGCCGAAAATACATTGTATTTTCCATCATATGAACTCATCATTGATGACCTGCGTGATTATCGTTTTTATGCGGAAGACATGGTGCACCCTAACTATGCTGCCACTAATTATGTGTGGGAAAAATTCAAAATTGCCTGCATAGATTCTCAGTCTATTGAACTGATGGAAGACATCAACAGTATTAATGCAGCCAGGTCGCATAAGGCTTTCAACCCGTCGTCCAATGCCCACAAAAAGTTCCTGAAAAAAAATCTGGAAAAGATTCATCAAATACAACAAGAGCATTCCTACATCAACTTTGAAGAAGAAACCAGTTATTTCAATAGCTGATAGAATCGGTATTTAGGAGTAACTTATAATTAATGAATACGGTCGCCCCGCACTTCCTCCGACTCCATTAATTGTTTTTCAAAAGCCAGCCATGCTGCCCAGCGCTTGCGCACAACAGCCTTATCAATATAATGCTCTGCCAATGTTATAAACAACGTATAATGCCCGGCCTCGCTTTCCATAAACTTCCTGTAAAAATTGCGCATGTAATCATCGTCCAGTCCTTCGCTCAGCCGCTTAAACCTTTCGCAACTGCGGGCCTCAATCAATGCCATCATCAGCATCTGGTCGAGAAAACGTTCTAATGGGCCGCCATCTTTTTTCTGGAACTGAAGTAACTTGTTTACATAAACATCTTTGCGTTGCCTTCCCAGGTTGAGCCCTCTTTTTTTTAATTCTGCCAGCACCATTCTGAAATGTCCCCACTCTTCAGTTACAATAGGACTCAGTTCCTGCAGCAGCAATTCTTTCTCCGGGTTTTTGGTGATTAGCGAAATACAGGTACTTGCAGCTTTCTGTTCGCAATAGGCATGGTCAGTAAGAATTGCTTCCAGTTGCAATTCTGCCAGGTTTACCCATCTTGGATCTGTAGGAAGTTGCAGGCCAAGGATATTTTTTACATCCGTTGTTAATTCTTTTTGCATGTTTGCAAAATTAATATTTAATCAAGTCAATTAAATTGCATTATTTTATAGGTAATAATACTGTTATGAGAATAATTCCCTTTGTTGTTTGCGCATTACTTACCCTTGCACTTATCGTTACGTTTAATAGCAAATTGTTGCTGCCGGCGCCTTTAGGAAAACTGCTGGCACCGCAGGAAGGTGTTTGGCAAAATGCCGAACCTGCCGGGTACGATTTTTCGGCTGACCTTAAATTTCAATCATTAAAAGGTAAAGTAGAAGTATATTTTGATGATCGCCTGGTGCCGCATGTTTTTGCCGAGCAGGAGAACGACGTTTATTTTGTGCAAGGCTACCTGCATGCAAAATTCAGGTTATGGCAAATGGATTTGCAAACCCTTTCGGCAGCAGGCCGGGCCAGCGAAGTGGTAGGCGATATTGCGCTTAATCATGACCGGGAGTTCCGCAGGCTGGGAATGGTATTTGCAGCAGAGAACTCCTTAAAAATGATGGAAACAGACCCTGTAATTAAAGCCAGTTGCGATGCTTACACGGCGGGAGTAAATGCCTACATCCATTCGCTTACCGCCGCCACATTGCCGCTGGAGTATAAACTTATTGGATACAGGCCTGAGGCATGGAGCAATTTAAGGACGGCATTGTTCCTCAAATACATGAGCTACGACCTGGCGGCTCATGAAAATGATTTTGAAATGACCAATGCGCAACAATATTTTTCGGCTTCCGATTTTAGTTTGTTGTATCCCGCCATCCAGGATTCACTGGATCCAATTATTCCAAGGGGAACGGTATATGGCGCTCCATCTATCACACCGGTAATTCCTGCTGCTGCAGATTCATTATATTTTAAGGAACCGGTGACAGTAGAAGAAGCCAACACACCCGATAAAGACAATGGCAGTAACAACTGGGCAGTAAGTGGAAGTAAGACTGCATCGGGTGAGCCAATTTTATGTAACGATCCGCACCTTGGGCTCAACCTGCCATCGCTTTGGTACGAAATGCAATTGTCTACACCAACCTTCAACGCTTATGGTGCCAGCTTTCCCGGTTCACCCAGCGTGATCATCGGTTTTAACGATAGTACTGCCTTTGGGTTTACAAATGGCGGTAGAGATGTTAGAGATTATTTTGAAATAACATTTAAAGACGACAGTCGCCAGGAATACTGGTTTGACAGCAGTTGGCAAAAAACAACTTTCCGGTACGAGGAAATAATGATTGCTGGAAAACCAACTTTTATAGATACGGTGGCCTATACTGTTTTTGGCCCGGTAATGTTTGATAAATCCTATTCTGGCAAAAGGACCGGCAACAAAAAAAATTATGCAGTAAGGTGGAAAGCCCACGACCCCAGTAATGAATTGATCATATTTAATAAGTTGAACCATGCTGACAATTACAGCGATTACCAGGAAGCGGTAGTTAACCTGCATACGCCCGGGCAGAACTGTGTGTTTGCCACTAAAAGCGGAGATATTGCCATAAGAACACAGGGAGAATGGCCTGCGAAATGGCAGGGTCAAGGAGATTTTATCATGCCAGGATTTGATAGCAGTTATATGTGGCAGGGGATGATACCAGATGCCGAAACACCTTTTCAATATAACCCGGAGCGTGGTTTTGTAAGTAGTGCTAACCAGCGGCCGGCAGATGCTACCTATCCTTATTACCTGGGCCGGGAATACCCAACACCAAGGGGCTTGATCATTAACAGGCGCCTTGAAGCTATGCAACAGGTTACCCCAAAAGATATGATGAACCTGCAAACAGATAATTACAATGTTTTTGCAGAAATGGCCATGCCCATTTTCCTGAAAAACATCAGGACTACTGCGCTAAACAGCAATGAAAAAAAATTCTACGATCTGCTACGGAACTGGAACCTACGCAATGATCCCGATTCCAAAGGTGCTACTGTATTTGTGGAACTCTGGGGTAAATTTAAAGGGGAAGTGTTTGATGATGAATTTGCCAATGCTCCGCAACCAGTTTTGCGTCCTTTTGAAAGTACTTTACTGGAAGGCGTTTTAAAAGACCCGGCATATAAGTTTATTGATAACATCAACACCGCCACCGTAGAAACCCTGGAAGATATTAGTACAACTGCATTTAAAAAAGCAGTACTCGACCTGAAGATTCCTGATGCGGCACGGAAATTAGAATGGGCGCTGTTTAAGGGCACCAGCGTAAATCATCTTGCAAAAATTCCAGCATTCAGCCGTAAAAACCTTTACATCGGTGGCGGCAACAATATCATTAATGCTACTAAACAAAATCATGGCCCTAGTTGGCGAATGGTGTTAAGCCTTACGGCCGAGACTGAGGCTTATGGTATTTATCCAGGCGGGCAAAGCGGAAATCCCGGCAGCCGTTTCTATGATAATTTTGTGGATGACTGGGCTGCGGGCAAATACTATACTTTGTGGATGATGACGAAAGACCAAAACACCGATAGCCGGGTTAAATGGAAAATGACTTTTAGCCCTTCCTGATCAATTAACAAGGCCATTTAGTTTTAAAATTGAAACAACAAACAATGAAATTTATCATATCTCTTTTCCTGATCGCCATCCTCAGTTTTGCAGCATGTCTTTTTCTACCCTGGTGGTGTATTGCGTTAGTAGCGTTCCTGGTGCTGGCATTTATTCCGCAGCGTCCTCTACTGGCTTTTCTATGTGGGTTCTTTGCTGTGGGGTTGTTGTGGGCAGTACTTAGTTTTTATATCAGCAGCAAGAATGAGCATTTGCTGGCACATAAGGTTTCACTCCTGATCTTAAATATGGATAACCCACTTTTTTTAATCATCATTACAGCATTTATTGGTGGACTGGTGGCTGGTATGGGCGCTTTAACGGCATCATTTATGCGCAGGCCTGTTCCTGTGGAAGCATAACATTTTTGTGCGGTTGACATATTCAATTGTATGCTGCCAATTTACTTTATAATTTTTGTAACAGATCCGCCTTTATATTCGTTCTATCAAACTGTTTTATGAGAATAATGCTAACAGCCTTCTTTTTTCTTTTCTCCCTACATGGTATAGCGCAAAGAATATATGGCACGGTGTATACCGAAAACGGTGACCTGTTGCCCTATTCATCTATCACCGTAAAAGGAGGCTCGTTAGGAGCAAGTGCAAATGAAAAAGCTAATTTTTCTTTTGCGCTGCCCGCAGGAAAACACACGATTGTTTGTCAGCACATCGGTTATGCATCGCAGGAAAAAGCAATAGAGATTTCCGGTGACAAGGAACTTGTTTTTGTGTTAAGAACGCAGCAGCTTGAAATGGGAGAGATAGTTGTTAAAACAGGAGATGAAGATCCTGCATACGAAATCATTCGCCAGGCTATTAAAAAAAGACCGGAATACGACAGGCAGGTTACTGCTTTTTCTGTAGACCTCTACACCAAGGACATGATGAAATTGCGCAGCTTCCCCAAAAGGATAATGGGACGAAAGATACCCGAGGCTGACCGGGATGATATGGGGCTCGACTCTGCAGGTAAGGGTATCATTTATCTCTCTGAATCAGTAGCAAGGGTGAATGTGCAGGAGCCAGATAAATTTAAAATGGAAATTGAAAGCAGCAGGGTAAGTGGTAGTGGTGGCTTCGGTTTCACCTTTCCGGCATTTATCAGCCTGTATAATAATAATGTAAAAATATTTACGGAAAGAATAAACCCACGGGGGTTTATTTCTCCTATTGCCGATGGTGCTTTGCGTTATTACAATTACAAATTCCTTGGTACATTTTGGGAAGATGGAAAAGCTGTTAACAGCATCCGTGTAATACCAAAACGGGCGTACGAACCGCTGTTCAGCGGCACCATCAATATTACAGATAACGACTGGCGTATTTTCAGTTTCGACCTGATGCTGACTAAAACATCCCAGCTTGAAATTCTTGATACCCTTTCTATAACGCAGCAACATGTACCCGTAGGGTTTGATACATGGAGGGTTAAAAACCAGTTACTGCATTTTAACTTCAACCAGTTTGGTATTAATGCTGCAGGTAATTTCCTGAACGTTTACAGCAACTATAATATACGGCCAGCCTTTAAAAAGAATTTCTTTGATAAGATCATCATTAAATATGATACCGCCGTTAACAAACGCTCAAAAAGTTATTGGGACAGCACCCGGCCGGTGCCACTAGAGAATGAAGAATTGCAGGATTACAAGGTAAAAGACAGCATTTACGAAGTAAGAAAAGAAGCCGGGTTTACCCAGTTAACTGCCGATTCGTTAAACCGCCGGCAGGGAAAAGTAAAACCAACGCAGGTTGTATTTTCGGGGGTACAACGAACCCGTTATAGTACCAAGCAAAATATTAATTGGGGATTGAGGGCCATCGTTCCCAATATGGAATTTAATAATGCCGAGGGAATCGTAACCAACCTGGATGGCTACGTAAATACCTACCTGAAAAAATGGAAAACAAGATTTGCATTTGAACCTCATATACGATACGGTTTTGGCAATAATCACCTGAATGCCTGGGCCAACCTGCAGTTCAGGACAAGAGACCTGGAGGCAGCGCAAAAAATAAAAAGGTTCAGTTGGGACTTTGCTGGTGGAAAACGGGTGTCGGAATTCAATAAAGAAAGTCTGCTTCGACCTTTGTTTAACAGCATCGGTATTCTGTTATATGGTAATAATAACATCAAAACCTACGAAAATTATTTTGGGAGCGTAGTGTATACTAAAACATTTGAAAGTGGTGTTCGATTTGCCATCAATGGACTATTTGAAAATCGTATTCCTCTTTATAACATCAACAAGTACACGTTCTTTAAAAAGGATAGCATAAATATTACCCCTAACTACCCGGTGGAGCAGTTGTCTGAACAATTTGCGCCGCACCAGGCAACTATACTTTCGGCTAGCCTAAGCTTCAAACCTGGTCAAAAATTTATACAGTTGCCTTACAGGAAGATCCCGGTTGGTTCAAAATATCCAACATTCACCATTTCCTATGCTAAGGGTATAAAAGATCTTTTTGGCAGCGATGTAGATTTTGACAAATGGAAGTTTGATGTGCAGGATAACATGAACCTCAAACTGGCCGGACAACTGGCATACCATGTTGGCGTTGGAGGATTTTTAAACCGCACCAAAGTGTACATCCAGGATTTTAAACATTTTAACGGCAACCGCTCAATAGCGGCCAGCGAGTACCTGAACAGTTTTCAACTGGCAACTTTTTACGAGTACAGTAATACTGCTTCCTTCTACTTATACGGCCATGGCGAATATCATCTGAATGGTTTGCTAACCAATAAAATTCCGTTATTTAAAAGGCTTAACTGGAACCTGGTTACAGGTAGCAATGCATTTTATGTGAACAGCAGCACTAATTACCTGGAAGTGTTTGCGGGCCTGGAAAACATCTTTAAAGTATTACGGGTTGATTTCGTTGCGGCTTACAGGAATGGCACGCAAGCAACCACAGGTATACGCATCGGCGCCGGCGGTATTCTCGGTGGTAGCTTAAAGGTTAACAGGACCAACAATTCTAAGGAGATCAATTTTTAGCCAAATCATTTATCTTTGCCACCGAAATTTGGTTTGCCCTGCAAGCATCCAATCAGTAACCGGTAATCAATATTAGTTGATTATCGGTACGATTTTCCAAACTAAAAAGGAATCAGATTTATGGCCGCATTACACAATCGTGTTTCGCAGGAGGAGCTTAAAAAGCGCCTGCTGGAAGAAACTGTTTACCGGAAGACCGTCTCGTTTTACCAGTACTATTTTATTGAAGATCCTGTTGCTTTCAGGAATGAATTGTACACGCACCTAAATGCACTACATGTTTTTGGCCGCATATATATTGCCCATGAAGGCATCAATGCACAGGTAAGTGTGCCCGAAGATGACTTCGAGGCCTTCAGGGATTATTTGTACAGTATACCGCAGTTAAATAATTGCCGGTTAAATATTGCAGTAGATAATGATGGCAAATCGTTTTGGGTGTTGAAGATTAAAGTTCGCAACAAGATAGTGGCAGATGGAATAGAAGATACTGCATTCAACATGGCCAATAAGGGCAGGTATGTAAATGCAGCCGCCTTTAATGAACTGACCAATGATGAGAACACCATCGTGGTAGATATGCGCAACCATTATGAATATGAAGTAGGACATTTTGATAACGCCATTGAAATACCGAGCGACACATTCAGGGAACAACTGCCAATGGCTGCAGCGCTATTGCAAGATAAGAAGGACAAAAATATTATTATGTATTGCACCGGTGGCATACGCTGCGAAAAAGCCAGTGCCTATATGTTGCACCATGGGTTTAAAAATGTTTTTCACCTGGAAGGAGGCATTATTCATTACGCCAATACTATTAAACAGCAAACCTTACCCAATAAGTTTAGGGGTAAAAATTTTGTGTTCGACGACAGGCTGGGGGAGCGTATTACAGATGAAATAATAGCCCATTGTCATCAATGTGGCAAGCCGGCTGATACGCATACCAATTGTATAAATGAAGCCTGTCATTTATTATTTATTCAGTGCGATGATTGTGCAGCCGAATTTGAAGGATGCTGCAGCGCAGCCTGCCAGGAAGTTATCAACCTGCCATTGGAAGAACAGGCATTATTAAGAAAGGGAATTGATAAGGGGCGCATGGTGTTCAATAAGTCTCGTCAACGAATGAATAGGCCATAATACATATAACAAAGCAGGCACCTGTTTGCCTGAATGCGCCTCAAACCTTATAAAGATTTTTTACGCAAGAACGGGGGAGATATTTATGTAAAGTCAAAGCCAGGGATGGGTAGTAAGTTTGTTTGCCAGTTGCCAATTCCTTAATCTGTCATGTTTAATTTAGGGTTGATTTATTTTTGAAAGAGACTCATTTATTAGTTGACGTACTGCTTCATCCTTCATAGGCATTGGCACAAATTTTTCGCCAATAATTTTTTCATATAATTCTATATAACGGGCGCTGATGGTCCTGATCCATTCATCGCTCATTGCAGGAACGGTTTGTCCTTCTTTGCCCATAAAATTATTGGCGATTAACCATTCTCTCACAAACTCCTTGCTCAGTTGTTTTTGCTTTTCTTTGTTTGCCTGCCTTGCTTCAAACCCATCGGCATAAAAATATCGGGAGGAATCTGGTGTATGAATTTCATCCATCAGGATAATCTCGCCATCAATGGTACCGAATTCATATTTGGTATCAACCAGTATCAATCCACGTTTGGCTGCCAATTCTTTTCCACGGCTAAACAATGCGAGGGCATAAGTTGCAAGTTTATCCCATTGGGCCGTTGTTGCAAGCCCGGTTGCAATAATGTCTTCTTTACTGATGTCTTCATCATGTCCTTCGGACGCTTTGGTACTTGGGGTAATGATCGGTTCCCGAAAAAAATCATTTTCTTTGAGTTCTTCCGGCAATGAAACCCCGCAAAGGCTCCTGCTGCCAGATTGATATGTTCGCCATGCATGCCCGGTAAGGTTTCCCCTCACCACCATTTCAATAGCAAACGGTTTACATTTTTTACCAATACTTACCGCCGGTGCAGGGGTAGCCAACAGCCAGTTAGGACAAATATCTTCGGTAGCTTTCAGCATGTATGCAGCTATTTGGTTTAGAACCTGTCCTTTAAAAGGGATAGGGCGGGGAAGGATGACGTCGAAAGCAGATATACGGTCGCTGGCAACCATCACCAGCAATTGATCGCCAATGCTGTAAACATCACGCACTTTGCCACTATAAAAATTTGTTTGGTTTTGGAAATTAAATGAAGCCATGCTGTAAATGTAAGCTGCACTTTGCTAATATTTAATCAGCGTTATTAAATGTTATGAACAAGGGGTTAAAAAATAAATTTTTTTTAAATTTTACAATCACTACTTTGCCTAATTATACCATCACTTAAAAATTGCCATATGAGGAAAATCACAAGCTACCTTATTGCCTGCTTACTAGCCAATATTGTGTCTGTAGCTGTATTTGCGCAAAATGTTACTATTAGCGGTAACATAAAAAACAGCGTTACGCAGGAAAATGCGTCCGCCGTTTCTATAACCATTAAAGGTTCCAATGCCGGAACGTTTACTGACGATAAAGGAAATTTCAGCATCTCTGCAAAAGGTTACCCCGCTACATTAATAATAACCTCAGTTGGGTATGAACCCCAGGAGCTGGTAGTAAGAAGTGCTTCAGATAAAATTAATGTTTCATTTGTTCCCGCTAGTACATTAGGGCAGGAGGTAGTAGTATCTGCTTCCAGGGTTGTGGAAAAAATTATGGAATCCCCGGTATCAATTGAAAGAGTAAGTGCGGCCAACATCCGCTCTGCACCTTCCGTTAGCTATTACGATGTAGTTACTACGCTGAAGGGTGTAGACGTTGTTACCTCATCTCTTACTTTTAAAACACCCACTACCCGTGGATTTGTGGGTAGCGGTAATACCCGTTTTAACCAGATCGTAGATGGAATGGACAACCAGGCACCCGGTCTTAACTTCGCCGTGGGAAGTGTGATCGGTCTGTCGCAACTGGATGTTGAAAGCATGGAATTGTTGCCAGGAGCTTCTTCTGCATTGTATGGCCCGGGTGGTATGAACGGAACTTTGCTGATCAACAGTAAAAATCCATTTAAATACCAGGGACTGTCGTTCGAAGTTAAAACCGGTATTATGCACACAGACGGCAAACAAAGAGAACCATCTCCCTACTATAACTGGTCGTTAAGGTGGGCTAAGAAAGTTTCTGAAAAATTTGCATTCAAAATTACCACCGAACTAGTGCAGGCCAAAGACTGGGTTGCGGTAGATTATCGTAATTATAAAAGGCTGGGAACTGATGGTACTCCAATTGCAGGAACCAGGTTAACGGATCCTAACTACGACGGTATTAACGTTTATGGTGATGAAACCACCGCAGACATCAGGCCGATATTGCAAGGTATTGGTGCACAGGCGCCTTTTCTTGCACCTTTCATTAATACCCTGATTGGTCAACCACTAAATGTATCTCGTACTGGTTACAGGGAAGCCGACATTATTGATCCTACTACTATAAATTATAAATTAGGTGGTTCATTAAACTATAAATTGTCTAACAACACAGAAGCAATTGTAGCTGGGTACTGGGGAACCGGTAATACAGTTTATACAGGAAGTGATCGTTATTCTCTTAAAAATTTAAAGGTTGGTCAATATAAAGTAGAGTTGTTGAACAAGAACTGGATGCTTCGTGCTTACACCACCCAGGAAAATGCTGGTGAGTCATTCAATGCTACCATTACCACAAGGCTTACCAACGAAGCATGGAAGAAATCTATTTCATTTGCTCCCGATGGTATTACGCCTGCACCCCAAGCTTCTGACTGGTATGTGCAATATGCACAGGCTTACCTGGGTGGTAAACTTGCCGGCCAATCTAATATAGATGCGCATAATGGCGCAAGGTCTGTAGCAGACATCGGCCGTCCGGCTGCAGGCAGCGCTCAGTTCAAGCAATTGTTTGACAAAGTAAGAGCTATTCCCATTCCTAAAGGTGGATTGTTTACTGACAAAACTGATTTGTACATGGCAGAAGGCCAATACAACTTCTCCCAGTTTACAGGCGGTTTTGCAGACATTCTTGTGGGTGCCAACTACAAAAAATATGTTCTGAATTCAGAAGGTACTTTGTTTGCCGATTCAGCAGGAACCATTGGTATTAGTGAAGTAGGTGCTTATGCACAGGCAATAAAGAGCTTCCTTGATGATAAAGTAAAATTGACATTATCTGGTCGTTACGATAAGAATACCAATTTTAAAGGTCGTTTCACGCCAAGGGCTAGTGCACTTGTTAAACTGGCCGAAGATCATAACCTTCGCTTGTCATATCAAACAGCCTATCGTTTTCCATCAACCCAGCAACAATGGATCAACCTGGATGTGGGTGGAAATGTAAGGCTGTTGGGTGGTGTGGATGATTTCCGCAGTTTCTACAATATGGACTCAAACCCGGTATATACCCTGGAAAGTGTGCAGGCGGGTTCTCCGCAGGTATACCAGGCTCAGGAATTTAAGCCGGAGTCTGTTACTTCTTATGAAATTGGTTATAAGGGTTTAAGTATGGGCAAAAAGCTGTTGGTTGATCTTTATGGTTACTACGGTCAATATACAGATTTCCTTACAAGAAGGCTCGTGGCTCAATCTAAAACCGGTAGCCCGGCAGGCCTGGCTAACTCAACTACAAGAAATATATATTCTTTACCTGTTAATATCAACGATAAGGTTAAAACCTATGGCTTTGGTTTAAGCATGGATTACAGGTTGCCACTCGGATTTAATGTTGGAGCCAACGTTTCTTCAGATGATCTGAAAGACGTACCTCCCGGATTTGTGTCTTTTTTCAATTCACCTAAATACCGTTTTAATGCAAACTTTGGTAACAATGGGTTTGGTCCGGCTAAGCGCCTCGGCTTCAACGTTACTTACAGGTGGCAGGATACTTATTTTTACCAGGGAGACTTTGCAAGCGGTACCGTTCCTTCTTTCCAAACTGTAGATGCACAGGTTAGCCTGAAACTGCCGCAAACAAAATCAATCCTGAAACTGGGTGCCAATAACCTGCTGAATCAATACTATGTGAACGCAATTGGTAATGCACAAGTGGGTGGTTTGTACTATGTTTCTTTTGGTTATAATTTATATTAATAACAACTGAAACTACTTTTTTAAAATTTATAAATTCTGAATCATGATATTCAACAATAATAAATTAAAGACGGGGCTACTGCTGCTGACTGCCTCCCTGTTTTTTATTACAGCCTGTAATAAGGATGTACAACAGTTTCCTGTGCCAACCCCAACGCCTGTAACAGGAATTGCTCTGGGCGAAACTGTTAAAGCTACTGCAGATGATAGTTTATACTATAAGTTGATTGTAAGGAGTGGCTTACTTACCACCCTAAACAATACAAGCAACTCTTACACATTATATGTTGCCGGTAACGCTGCCATGCGTCAGTTTGTAAACATTGCTTCTGGTGGGCTAATACCTATTGCTGCTCCAGATGCGGTCCACGCAAATTTCATCAGCACACAGTTACCGGCCAGCAGTGCAGGAGCCATAGTTTCCTATAATATTTCGCCGCAAAAATTACTGGCGGCAAGTATCCCTACCAGCTTTCCTAACCTGCAGTTTCCGTCTATCTTTAACCCGGCGCCGCAGGTGAGTGCATTGTTAAGGCTTACCAATTTTCCTAGCCGCAGAGCAAATGGTGCGTGGCTGAATGCATTTCCTTTAAAGAGTACGGATCTCCTCGCTGCAAATGGTGTAATTCATCATACGGCTGCTTTGTTAACGCCTCCATCAACTTACCTGTGGGATAGAATAAATAGCGCTCCTCAATTTGCTTTACTGAAGGCTTCCGTTCAAAGAGCTGACGCTGATCCTACAGCACCTGGCGCTTTGCAGGCTGCACTTTTAAACATTGGTGCTAACCTAACTTTGTTTGCACCGGATACTACAGCTTTTAAAAATGCATTATCATTTTTAAGTGGTGGTGCTATTCCACCAACTGCTCCCAATGCAAACTTTATCGGTTTTATTAATACATTACCTATTGCAACGGTAAAAGGAATTGTAGTTTACCACATCCTGGGTACCAGGGCTTTTTCTGTAAATTTCCCAACCACAAGTACATTTGTGCCTACCTTGTTAAATGGTGCGGTGCCTACTCACCCCGGTGTTGCTTTGCAGGCAACTTTTGTTGATGTGCCGGGATTTGGTATGGTAACGGCCACCGCAACTGTAAAAGGTGCTGCTAATCCTACAGCTGCCAACGTAACCACAAAAGATGATCATTTTTTGAATGGTGTGATTCATACGATAGACCAGGTGCTGCTACCCCAGTAGTCGAAATATTATTGAAAGAGAGACTCCATATTTTGTGGGGTCTTTTTTTTGCGAAGGAGGATAGGGCTTTAATAAGTTCAATTTTTAAAAATTGAGCTTGCTAATGTTTATGTTTGGATTACTGGAAAAGAATTCGCACTTTGGTGAAGCAAACAGCAAACACTTCCCATGTAGGCTAATGAAACCCTTGCAAAAAGAAAATAATAAAAAAGGTACAATGGCTGCATATGAAATAGAGATCATCCTGAACAGGCAACTGGCAGATTGCCTTTCGATTCCTGTTTTCATTACTGATACAGAAGGCAACCTTATTTTTTATAATGAGCCCGCCGAGGATATATTAGGTAAACGTTTTGAAGACACAGGAGAAATGCCGGTAGAGCAATGGGCAAATGATTTTAAACCAATAGATGATGATGGTACTGCTTTGCCCCCGGAAGAATTGCCATTGGTTAAAACCTTAAAGTATGCTACTCCGTTTCACAAAAGTTTTAATATTCAAAGTATGCAGGGGCAAGCGCAAAAAATATCGGTTACCTCTTATCCCATTATAGGCAGAACAGGGCTGATGTTGGGTGCCGTGGCTATATTCTGGAAATCCTGATCATGATGACAATCAAAATTTGTGGTGTGCGGGGATCAGTAACTACTACTGACCCACAGATGGCCTTTTACGGAGGCAATACCACCTGTGTTGACCTGCTGGAAGACGGTTGGCAATTGGTGTTGGACGGCGGATCGGGCATTCAAAGATTCCGGGTGTCCCCAACTTTACAAAACAACAGAATCGACATCCTGTTGTCACACCTTCACCTGGATCATATACAAGGACTTGGTTTTTTTGCACCGCTTTTTGATCCTGAAATGGAAGTACATATCTGGGGGCCGGCCAGTACCAACCGCAGCCTTCATTCCCGGCTTAGCCGGTACCTTTCGCCGCCTTTATTTCCTGTATTGATAAGGGATCTTCCATGCAAACTCAGTTTTCACGAAATTTCCAATTCCTGTTTTACCATCGGTCCATTTACCATTAATTCCAATTATATTATTCATCCCGGACCCACGGTGGGCTACAGGATTGCCAGTAAGTCCGGGATTTTTGCTTTTATGCCCGATCATGAACCTGCACTGGGTAGTCATGGCATGATCAAAGACCCAAGATGGCTGTCGGGCTTCGATATTGCAAATAGTGCCGACATTTTGTTACATGATGCGCAGTACACATCAACGGAGTATGATAAAAAACGGGGATGGGGGCATTCGGCGGTAAATGACGCTTACCTTTATTCGGCACTTTGCGGCGTAAAGAAGCTCCTGCTCACACACCATGACCCGGCAAGAAGCGATAAAAAACTGGATGAACTTTTTGCAGATTTTCGCCAGGATATAGAACTGCAAATGGATGTGCAACTGGCCAGGGAAGGCCAGGAATTACATTTGCCATTATAACATTTTTGTTAGTGCAGCAATTAATTAGCTTCTGAAGAATGCTGTAAATTGATTTTTCTCTCAGCATGTCTGCTGGCAATAAAACTTATGATAAGTATTTGTAGCGCATGGAAGATCATAAGTGGCAACAAAAGAAAACCGCTGGCCGCTGAAGCACCAAACATCACTTTGTAAAATACAGACCCGTGCACCAGCGATTTTTTTGTACCGCAAAATTGAGCCGTTATGCGATCTTCCAGGGAAAAGTGCAATCGGCTGGCAATATAACCAGTAATAAAGAAAACGGCTGCGAACAAAACAGTTACAATTACAAAGAGTAACAGCAAATTGAGCCAGCTGCTGTTACTAAAAACACGATCAGTAAAGGATTGGGCAAAGCTCCTGAATATAATGAGCAGGATGATTCCCTTGTCAAACAGGCTTAGCTGTCTTGCATATTTTTGAGCGAAGCTTCCTAACAAGCGTTGTAAAAGCAAACCAACTATAACCGGTAGAATAATACCAAGCAAGAGGCTGCCGTAAATAGCTGCATAATCAAAATCAATTCCGGTTGATTCCATAAACAAACCCATCCACAAAGGAGTTATCATTATGCCAATTAATCCTGATATGCTTGCATTAAAAATGGCAGCAGGCACATTGCCGCCCGCAACGGAAACCAACACCACAGACGATGAGACCGTGGAAGGTAGTGCCGCCAGGAACAGCATAGATAGCCACAACATTTTGTCCTGGGTATTGTGCGCCAGCGGTAAAAACAGCAATACGATCAAGGGGAACAGAAGGAATGTGGAAGCCTGCACCAGCAGGTGCAATTTCCAGTTTTTCAAACCTATCCTTAATTTTTGCGGACTTAATTTAAGGCCATAAAAAAAGAAGATAAATGCAATGCCTGCCGAGCTTATTTTGCTCAATACCTCGCCTGTAAGTGCTGTGCCCCAGGAAGGAAACAGGTAGGCGATGATAATAACCAAAACAATCGCCCCTACAAACTTGTCGATCTTTACTTTCATCTTACGGGATTCATACATTTTACACGATGGTTTAAAACCATTTGTCAGCTAATTGTTTCTACTGTTTGTACTTCCGGGTTTTGGTATAATGCCCGCAAACCAAGCAACGGTCCCGCAGCAAGGCACACGAAAAGGTATTGTGTGCTTATATAATGCGAGAGCAGGTTAAGCGTTTGTATGCTAACGATAGTAATAGAAAAACCAATGCAATTTACAATGGTTAATGACGTACCCCTGTAAGTTTCGGGCGCATGCAAAGCAACCAGGCTGCTGAACAGGGGAGAGTCGCCTACCACAGACATGCCCCATACAAAAAGGAATAACAAAAATATCCATAAACTGCTTCCGGCCAATAATAAAGGAGAAAGCAGGCAGCAGGTGCATGAAGTAGCCAGCAATATCATGGCAACTTTTCTTGCAGGAAATTTTAAAGAAAGTTGTCCTGCCAGGATGCAGGCAATGCCTCCGGATGCTATGATGGCAAAAGAAAGAAAAGGGATATCTATTTCCCTTCCTGGAAATTGTGCCGACCATGCAGACAGCATTACAGGCACAAATGCATAGAAGCCATACAGCTCCCACATATGACCAAAATAGCCGAAGGCGGCAGATCGAAAATTTTTTTGGCGGAACCCAGAAAAAAAAGCGCTGAATTGTAAAGCTTGTCCCCGCTTACGATAAGGGCCATCTGGCACAAATAATAAAACGATCATACCGCCAATTACCGCCAACACAGAAGTGCTGTACATTACATATTTCCAGGGTAGCGTTGATGATAAAGAACGAAGCAGGTGCGGAAATGCCGTGCCCACTACCAACGCCCCAACAAGAAACCCCAATGAACTGCCGAGTCCTTTTTGAAAATAATCGGAAGCTATCTTCATACCCACGGGATAAATGCCGGCAAGAAAAAATCCGGTGAGAAATCTTAAGGCCAGCAGGCCGCCTACATCAACACCAGGGATACTAACTGCCACATTAAAAGCAGCACCCAATAATGCACTCGTAAAAAAAACAAGGGAGGGGCTAAAGCGGTCGGCAATGGCTAATAAAGCAAAAACAAGCGTGCCGGCAATAAAGCCAAATTGAACGGCACTAGTAATATGTGCAAGAAAGCCCGGGGCTAAATGCATACTCGCCACAAGGTCTGGCAACACCGCATTACCAGCAAACCAAAGGGATGTACACATGAACTGCGCAATCACAATTACAGGTAAAACTTTTTTCAAAAGCATTGTTTTTACAACCGTAAAGATAAGTGCACGGTTTCATAATAGTTATTGAGCATACCACAGGTATTTAGTGTTCATCCGTTGCAGCATCAAGTGCTTTTTATTTAACTGGTGTTGTGCTATACAGCAACAACTCTTGCTCTTCTACCATTATCTTTTTCTCGTAATGCAGTCCAAGCTTTTCCAGTAATTTTATAGATGTTGTATTGCCTGGAATAGTTGTGGCAAGAATGGGAGCTATCTTTTTTTGATCTCTTAAAAAGGCCATCAATTTTGATGCAGCCTCAAAAGCGTAACCTTTACCTGCATAGGCAGGCAGAAATGCAAAGCCTACATCATTATGGGCCAGGTAATCTCGTTTGATGAAAGTAAGCATACCGATTGATTGGAGATCACTCTTCATGCAAACAGACCAATAATGAATCGTAGTATTCCCATTTATCTTCTTGATGTACTCCAACGCTTCCGCTTTGTTGCTTACATGCCTGTTGCCAATGAATTTTAACCAGCCATCGGTATTTAAAAGCTCCAACATAAATGTACTGTCTTCATCAGATAAGGGCCTGATGACGAGTCTTTCGGTGATAAATGATTGCCTTTCCATAATGTTTGCTGAAATTGTTTGATGATAATTGACCCGGATTATTGCCGGTAACTGTTATTCGAAAATATTACATTCATTGCAAATAAATTTTTTTTATGTATCAATACGCTGCGAAGCCTGCGGGTAGCTTTGCAGTTTGCAATCCTAATGTGTAGTTTTTCGGCCTTGCCAGAACTAATAATAAGAAAGTGTAATTTTGATCATCAACTTATAATCTATTGCAAGGAACTTTTTTTCTTGCTACACGGCTCATCATTCATTTAAAGAAAGTATAAAAACATGCATATGAAAAAGATACTGATCGCCTGCTTTGTAATCTTCTACAGTATATCTGTGAGTATTGCACAGGAACTGCGCTCACCCAATGGTAATATCGTTATGAAATTTTCATTGCTGCAGGATGGAACGCCAACTTACGAACTTGCCTACAAGAACAAGCCCGTTATTAAAACCAGTAAACTGGGTTTACAGTTAAAAAAGGAAAAGGCATTAATAAATGGGTTTGTGGTAAAAGATGTGAAGAACAGCAGTTTTGATGAAACATGGAAACCTGTTTGGGGAGAAGTTAGCAGCATCCGTAATAATTACAATGAGATGATGGTAACACTGCACCAACGGGAAACTGACCGTGACCTCATAGTTCGTTTCAGGCTTTTTGATGACGGCCTTGGTTTTCGTTACGAGTTTCCCTCGCAAAAAAACCTGGTCTATTTTGTAATTGAGGAAGAAAAAACTCAGTTTGCTATGACGGGTGACCATACCGCTTACTGGATACCCGGCGATTATGATACACAGGAGTATGATTACACCACTTCCAAATTATCGGAGGTAAGAGGTTTGATGGAAAAAGCCATTACACCCAATGCATCGCAGTTTGTTTTTTCGCCCACGGGTGTTCAAACCGCCCTTATGCTAAAAACGGCGGAGGGTTTATATATTAACCTGCACGAGGCGGCGTTGATTAATTATTCCTGCATGCACCTGAACCTCGATGATAAAAATATGGTTTTTGAATCGTGGTTAACACCCGATGCGCAGGGAAATAAAGGATATATACAGGCACCTGCTACATCGCCATGGCGCACTATAATAGTTAGCGAAGATGCCAGGGATATTCTTGCTTCTAAAATGACTTATAATTTAAACGAGCCCAGCAAGATTAAGGAAACCTCCTGGATAAAACCCATAAAATATATGGGTGTTTGGTGGGAAATGATAACCGGAAAAAGTTCCTGGTCATACACCGATCAGTTTCCTTCGGTACAATTGGGTGTTACAGATTATACAAATGCCAAACCCAACAGTACACATGGTGCTACTACCAAACATGTAAAAGAAATTATTGACTTTGCCGCCAAACATGGCTTTGGTGGGGTGCTGGTAGAAGGCTGGAACGAAGGTTGGGAAGACTGGTTTGGAAAATCTAAAGATTATGTATTTGATTTTGTAACCCCTTATCCCGATTTTCATGTAGAAGAAATTATGAATTATGCAAAGTCAAAAGGCATAAAAATGATCATGCACCATGAAACCTCCGGGTCTGTAAGAAACTACGAAAGGCATATGGATACGGCTTACCAATTTATGAAAGCCCATGGCTATGATGCAGTAAAAAGCGGCTATGTGGGAGACATAATGCCCCGTGGCGAACATCACTACAGCCAGTGGATTATCAACCATTATCAATACGCTATAGAAAAAGCGGCCGATTACAAAATAATGGTAAATGCACATGAAGCAGTTAGGCCCACAGGCATTGCACGTACTTATCCTAACCTTATAGGCAACGAATCAGCCCGAGGCACGGAGTTCCAGGCATTTGGCGGCTCTAAGGCCAATCATGTTACGCTGTTGCCTTTTACAAGGCTAATTGGCGGACCAATGGATTATACCCCGGGTGTTTTTGAAATGGATATCAGCAAACTGAATCCAAATAATAACTCTCATGTTAACAGCACACTTGCTAACCAACTGGCGTTGTATGTAACCATGTACAGTCCGTTACAAATGGCAGCCGACCTGCCGGAGAACTATGACCGTTTCTTAGATGCCTTCCAGTTTATAAAAGATGTGGCGGTTGATTGGGACGACAGCAAATACCTGGAAGCTGAACCGGGCCAGTACATCACGGTGGCACGCAAGGCAAAAGGCACCGGTAAATGGTTTGTAGGAAATGTAAATGGCTATCATGCCCGCACAACAACCATTGTATTAGACTTTTTGGAAGAAGGGAAAAAGTACGAGGCTACTATTTATGCTGATGCAAAAGATGCAGATTATAAAACAAATCCGCAGGCTTATACAATTACTAAAACGAAAGTAAAGAAAGGAACAAAGCTAAAAATGTTTAGTGCTCCTGGCGGTGGTTATGCCATCAGTTTTGTGGAAATAGGGAAGTAGTTTATACATTTACGAATTAATATTATGGGAAGAAGGGCTGAAGGGGAGTTTTGGATATTTATTAGTTAGCGGAAAGCTTACAGAACGCCGTTATTTAAGCAACTTGTTATTATTTTGTACCTATATCAAAATTTAATTTTATGAATTATGGCCCAATAAATATTGATCCAGAGACTATGAGTGGAACGCCCGTTTTTACGGGAACAAGAGTGCCTGTTCAATCATTATTTGACTACATTGAAACTGGTGAGACCTTAGATGAATTCCTAGAGAATTTCCCTTCAGTTAAAAAAGATTTGGCAATTCAAGTTTTGGTAATGGCCAGTAAAACTTTAACTTCTGAAAAAATGCTAAATGAAAATTTTGCTTGATGAAAATTTGCCGGCAAAACTAAAGTATGACTTTGGCGAAGGCTTCTAAATTTTTACAGTGAGAGATATGGAATGGCTGTGTAAAAAAAATGGTGAACTTTTAGGCCTGGCAACATTCAACTCTTTTGATATTTTCTTAACCTTGGATAAAAACCTAAAATTTCAGCAAAGCATCCATAAGTTTGATCTGAAATTTATTATACTTCTTTCTATAGATAGCAAGCACCAAACACTTCAACCTTACATTAACAAGGTAAAAATTTTATTGTCAAGCGAAAACATTCAAAATTTTCGGAAATCGTACTAGATTAGCCGTCTTCCGTTAATAACTAAGCTTTCGTTTTGCCAAATGGGCAAAATAATCCCCTGCCTGCAGCAATACTCGAACATTAGCAACAAGCTTTTTGAAAATCATTTCCTTGCAATAATTAAGTATATTTAAAAATGATTTTGCAAGAAGAGATATCAAAACATGAAAGTGATTTTAAAAGTTTATGCCAAAAGCATAACGTAAAATTTTTGTATGGTTTTGGTTCTTCAGTTACTGATAGTTTTGATAACAAAAGTATTGATATAGATCTACTTGTTGAAATTGATGAGGCTGACCCAATAGAAAGGGGGGATAAGTTAATTTCACTATGGGACAACTTCGAATCTTTTTTTAAAAGAAAAGCAGATATGCTTACTGAATCGTCAATTCAAAATCCTTATTTAAAAAGGAGTATTGATGCTACTAAAATTCTCATTTATGACGGAAACAGCTCTAAAGTATTTATCTGACATATTTAAAGCAATTGAGTTAATTGAGGACTTTACAAAATCAGTTTCAAATTATAATGAGTTTTTAAATGCCTTAAAAACTAGGAGCGCAGTCGAAAGATAATTGGGTATAATTGGAGAGGCTGTAAATAAATATGACAGTTTTTTACCAAATCATTCTCTTACAAATGCAAGAAAAATTGTGGGCTTCCGCAATAGATTAATACATGCGTATGATGCCATTGACGCCAGTATGATTTGGGCAATAATTAAAAACTATCTACAACCTCTTAAAGATGAAGTGAAATCACTTTTAGAATCATAGGCCTGTTTTTTTCATTCCGCCTATTATTTCAAATAGGTGAACGTTGCTGTCGCCCAAAGTGTTTTGCCACGGCAATTAAAAATTCCTGAGCTATTTACTTCCGCCAAAAGCTAACCGTATTAAAAAGCCCGGTTCACAAATGCAACCGGGCTTTTTTTAATTCAATTTAATAATTAATTTATACATTAAACCTGAAGTGCATGATGTCTCCATCTTTCACCAGGTATTCTTTTCCCTCAATGCGCAGCTTACCATTATCTCGGCAAATGGCTTCAGAGCCGTACTGTACAAAATCATCGTAGGCTATTACTTCTGCTTTGATGAATCCTTTTTCAAAATCAGTATGAATAACACTTGCAGCCTGCGGTGCCTTCCAGTTATTCCCGATCGTCCATGCACGTACTTCCTGCACGCCTGCGGTAAAGTAGGTTGACAGGTTGAGCAGTTTATAGGTTGAGTGTATCAATCGGTCTAAGGCAGGTTCCACCATTTTATATTCTTCCATGAACATTGCCTTGTCATCAGGATCTTCAAATTCTGCAATCTGTGCTTCCACGGCATTGGTCATAATGATCACTTCATTGCCTTCATTTTTTACCGCTTCTAACAATGCATCTGAAAATTTATTGCCAGTATGCATACTGGCTTCGTCTACATTGGCAACGTACAAAACCGGCTTATCAGTTAGCAGGAATAAATCTTCAATAGCTGATTTTTCTTCCTTTGTCAGTCCGAGTGTAACGATGTTCTTTCCTTTATCAAGATGTTCCTTACAACGCTTCAATATCTCATACTCGGCTTTCAATTTTGCATCGCCGGTTTTTGCCAGTTTTTCGCTACGCTGCATTTTCTTTTCCACGCTCTCCATATCCTTCAACTGCAGTTCTGTTTCAATAATTTCTTTATCACCCACCGGGTTAATGGGGCCTTCATCCCGCAGGATATTTTCATCTTCAAAACAGCGGATCACCTGTATGATAGCATCTACTTCCCTGATATTTGCCAGGAACTTATTGCCCAGGCCTTCGCCTTTGCTGGCGCCACGTACCAGGCCAGCAATATCTACTATCTCAATCTGCGTGGGCACCACCCGGTTAGGCTTTACCAGTTCTTCCAGCTTATTCAACCTTAGATCTGGTACGTTTACCAAACCAGTATTGGGTTCAATAGTGCAAAATCGGTAATTGCTCGCCTGCGCCTTGGCGCTGTTGCTTACCGCATTAAATAAAGTTGATTTTCCTACGTTGGGTAATCCTACTATGCCTGCTTGTAATGCCATCTAAAGAAATTATAAATTATAAATTAAAAATTATAAATGAGCACTCATTTCAATTAAAAAAAATTGGGGTACTAATGATAATTACAAATTGAAAGACGCCTAACGAAAAACGCCTAACTAGAAACGCCCAACGAGCAACGCCCAACGAGAAACGCCAAACGAGCAACGCCCAACGAGCAACGCCCAACGAGAAACGAAAAACGAGCAACGCCCAACGAGCAACGCCAAACGAGAAACGAAAACCGCCAAAC
>JBBSKH010000045.1:0-27882 GCA_038256495.1 Chitinophagales bacterium | reverse complement strand
CCCTGCCTGGCCGGCAGGCAGGGATTCCTGGCGAGACCACGAGTACAAAAAAACCTTCTGGTGAGAGAAGGATTTTTTATGTACTGTCTCGGAGTTTCCGATCGCTTCCCGATAGAAATCGGGAGGGAGGATAGTATCAGCGTTTCCGAAGCTCCAGACCCAGGTTCCCTGCCTGGCCGGCAGGCAGGGATTCCTGGCGAGACCACCAAGAGGACAAATTTCCCAAATCGCAACTTTTCCTTTTTCACTTTGAAATTAAAGCCAACAGCAAGCAGGATTATTTGCGGCAAGATCAAAAAAAATTCAGCCGGGTTATTTGTGATTCCGAAACTGATCATATCTCATTTTCCAATCCCTTTATTTTCCATTTGCTATAAGCTACGATTTTAGTAGCGGATCGCAAATGACCAGAAAGCCAGTTATTGCAATTAGTTTAGATGCATTCCTGAACGAAACCCGTTCCCGGGGAAGGTACTTCTTTGGGCTTGTTTGCCCTTTGTTCATTATCTTATCGATGATTTACGCAAAGAACGATCAGAAAAACTTTCAAATCAACGCAGACTTATAAACCCACAAAACATATACCCATCAAGTGTTTCAAAGAACTCATATTAAAAACAACGCAACGCTAGTAATATGGAGCACGCCAGGAAAACAGTAGCCGTTTTGCTGAATTGATATTCATCAGTAATGGACGTTTCTGCACCGTAGCTTCAATTACCATTTGTTTTTCAATAAATTTCATACCGCAGGTACCACCCGATTTGGAACTAACAAACAATGGCCTTACATTAAAGGAAATATTTATAACGGCGTAGTCTAAAACAAATTTTATGAAAACAAAAAATACCTGGTTGGTTATTATAAACAGCATCACGCTTGTGGCTATGCTGGTAGTAAATGGCGCTGCAGGTGCAGGAAAATATTTTGAAAATTCTGTTGCCGATATCAGTTATAAATATGATACGCTGTTTGCTCCGGCGGGTTATGCCTTTTCCATCTGGGGCGTTATCTTTTTATTTGCAATTGCCTTTGTGGGCTACCAATGGTATATGCTCAGTACCGGTAAAACGGAGGCCATTCAACAAACCGGCATCTGGTTTACCATCAGCAACCTGGCCAATTCGGCATGGATTTTTTGCTGGGTAAACGATATGGTCGGCCTTTCGGTTATACTTATTTTGATCTTACTATTCAGCCTGGCAATGCTTACCATCCGCCTGAAACTGGAACTAACGGATGAGCCCGTACGAAATATATTTTTTGTTTGGTGGCCCGTTGCTTTTTACCTTGGTTGGGTGATGGTGGCTACTATTGCCTGCATCTCGGCTTGGCTGGTTTCTTTAAACTGGCAGGCTGGCATTGATGTGGCGCCTGTTCTCACCATTGTGATGATTGTTGTTGGCACATTGGTGTACCTGTACCTGCTGACCACACGTAACCTTCGGGAAAGTGCTTTGGTAGGAGTGTGGGCTTTTACAGCCATAGCAGTAAGGCAGTGGGAAAATTACCCGGTGATAGCCTGGGCTGCATTGGGATGTGCTTTGGTATTGTTTATTGCCATTGGGGTTCATGGTTATAAAAACCGGCATTATAATGTTGGCGCAAAGCTGATGAGAAAAGAATGGTAACAGGGATTGTAATTTACAAACGCTTTTTAAATTTTCTATATAACGGATAACTGTTTCAGCTCAGGGTGACTGTTTTACAAACCGGATAGCGGCGCTGCTTTGCTCTGTACTTTCCAGCCTTGCCTCGTAGCGCTTGCCATCAACAATAGCCACCATGTAAGATGTATTTGGTGGAATGGAGCCAAGGTTTTCTGCCACCATCACCAAATCGTTTACGGCCTGTAGGGTTTGCACAGCAATTTTAATAGTATATGCTTTTTCCGTAAGGCGAATATGCTCATACAGCAACTCGTTGTTCAGGAAGATGGAAATAGAATCGCCATCTACTTCTGCATTATCATAAAACCTCAATTCAATAGAGTCGCCGGCTAGTGGTATTTCTTTTAAAACCACCGTGCTGCGGGTCACAAATTTTTCTTTTATGCTTTGTGCAGGTGCAATCACTTCTGGTTTATTTATGGGTTCTACTGTGCTGACAATGACAGGCGTTTCTTTTTTAACCGGAACAATTACTGGTTTCTCCGGCATTGCTGTAACAATAGCGGTTACAGGCTTTTGCGGCGCTGCTACAACAACAGCAGCTACTGGTTTTGCAGGGGCTGTTTCCTGCATGGCGGGTTGCACAGGAATGGGTTTTTTAAATGCCAGCCTACCAATACTGTCAATCAAAAAGGGATCATTGGCACCCATAGTATAATTATCAATGATAAAATCCCATTCATCATTAAACACCGGCGAGGAATATTTCTGCAGATCTACTGGCCCCTTCGGCTGCTCCTTTTTTTCTTTTAAAGCAGCATCGCCGTTTAAGAACATTTTTGTTCCGCCGGGGCAATTAAAATCAGCAGACGATATGTATGGCTTATCACCCGTGGTGGGCAGCAGTCGTTTTCCTTTCTTCTCCTCAATCAATTGGTCATCCCACCAAACTACGCTGTTATCCCGGTCGTCAAAATAGCCTTTAATGCTATACCTGCGGTAACTATTGGCGGATTCGTAATAATAACTGGTACCAGTGAGACTATCGCCGTTCTTTACAATTTTTACTTCTACGTTCTTTCGGTCAATTTTGCCTTTCCAGAAACCGGTAACCGGTTGTGCATTTGCCGGTGAAAATGTTTGGGTGCTCATTAGCAGCAATAAAATAACGGTCAACCGGTTCAACAACTGTATTAAAAATTTCCGGAGATAAATGTGCATATACTAGCTAACGATTTTTGAGGTTGAATTATTACAGCAGCAGTATATTAAGACATAACTGCTACGCTGGCTGTAAAGATGCTACAGTAGCGGGAATACAATCGTTAGCGTTTTGTTATTTAATGTGGAAAAAAAGTGGGGGCAGCGGATAAAAAATCATGCTCCCGATTTTATAGTTTCCATCAAACAACATGAGCGATCAGCAGCTTATACAACAAACAAATGAAGAAACAGCAAAGTACAAGGAGAACCATCCAACAACCACGGCCGGCCTGCTTACAGGTTATACATATTTGCCAGTTCCTTAAGTTCCATCAGGTTGGTAATTTTAAGCTTGTCGAAAATTCTTGCTTTATGTGTACCTACGGTAGATACCTGCAGGTTGAGTGAATGTGCAATGCCACTAATACTCTCACCTTTTAATAGAAGAGAAGTTATTTCAAACTCCCTGGGAGATAAATGGTTGAAGAGGTTTTCCTCGGTTTGACTGGTACCAAATTCTGCCAGTTGCTCCAGCATGGTTTCGCTGATGTACTTTTTATTTTCCAGCACCAGGTTGATTGCCTTTACCACTTCTTCAAGTGGCGCATCTTTATTTACAAAACCCCGTGCGCCCGCCTTCAGGAAGCGTTTGGCATAAATGCTTTCAGAGTTCATAGAAAAGATGATCACCCGCAGGTCTGGAAAAGCAACCTTAAAATATTCCATCAATTGCAAGGTATTGGTATTGGGCATTTTTATATCCAGCATTACCAGGTCATAGGTATGTTCATTCAACTTTTCAAGGGCAGTTTGTCCATCTTCTGCTTCATCAATTTCACATGGCTTAAAGAGATCAGACAAAATGAACTTCAAACCAGATCGCACTACCACGTGATCGTCAATCAACAGAAACCTTTTCATATATTATATACTTATTTTTTTAAATTAATTTTTCTTTGCTGGTAGCCGGGTATATTTTTAAACTGCGCAGCGGCGATAATTGCTTTCAGGGGAAAACCAACCGACAACCTCGTACCTTTTCCTTTTTCTGAATGCAACTCCATATTACCGTTATACATATTTGCCCTGCTTAAAATATTGCTGATGCCTATGCCCTTTCTTTTGGCCGTTACATCAAATCCTATCCCATCATCCTCAATTTCCAGCAAAATTAAATCTTTCAGTTCGTAAAGTGTAATACAAGCTGTAGAGGCTTCGGCGTGTTTTAAAATATTGCTTAGTTGCTCCTGCACAATCCTGTAAAGGGTAAGTTTAAAATTCTCGTTCCATAACTCTTCCTTAAACGGATCCATATTCAAATTTATTGCGATATCGTTAACAGCCATCATCTCGCTGGCAAGGTTCTCTATAGATTCTGCCAGCCCAAGCTCACTTATTAAAGGTGTATGTAATACTTTAGAAAGTGAACGTATTGCTTCAATGGCACTTTTAATATAACCGGATGCCTGCGACAGGAGTAAAGGCCTGTTGCCGAAATCGGCGGCGGCAGCATCAATATAAAGCCTGCTTGCACTAAGCAATTGGTTTACGTTGTCGTGTAATTCTTTCCCTATTTCCGATCTTTCTTTTTCCTGTGCTGTTATTACTGCCTCGGTTATCTGTTGCTGCTGCATCTTTTTTTCAGCTTCCAGCTTTTCTTCCATCATGATCTTGGCCGTAATGTCTTCCATCATACCCAGCAGCCTTACCGGCTTTTTATTGCGGTAAATAATAAAACCGCGATCATAAATAAACCGATATTCTCCTTCCTTGTTTAAAAAACGATAGCGTTCTTCCCAATGGTTTTCCTGTGCCTGCTTAAGTATACTGTTCAAGCGGCCCATAACCCTTTCCCTATCATCGGGGTGCAGGTTGTTTTCCCAGAAATGGTTGTCTACAAACATTTCATCGTGGGGATATTTTAAGTACACCCTTAACCCGTTACCCGTCCACAAAGCCCTGTTGCGACTCAATTCCCAATCCCAGGCAATATCGTTGGTAGCTTTTGCCAGCAACTGGTATCGATCAAAGGTTTCACTAAAATGCCGGTTGTTTTGTTTGCGCTGTATGCAATGCAGCAAAGTTTTTTTTAATAGCCAGGGGGTTAGTTCATGCCTGCAAAGATGGTCTTCGGCCCACAATGAAAGGATCTCGGGCTCACAAGGCAAAGTACGGCTACCCGATACTGTTACCAAGGGTGAAGTGTAGGCATACTGCTTTATCTTGAGTATGCCAGGGTTATCATTCTGCTCGGTGGGAATGTGGCATGAAAAAAATATATCCGGTTTTGTATTACCCAGCACTTCCACGGCAGCTTCTACCGTGGTTACTGCATATAACTTCGAAATATTCAAACTGGTGGCACGGAGCATCTCTTCAAAACGCTCCTTATCTTCTTCATCTTCTTCCAGCAACAGCAAGGTTATGCTATTGAGATCAGTGTTCATAGATTTTCATTTTACTTATCCCCTGCAAAGGAAGGATAAATTGGCTACTTTTAAGGTACCGTTTAGTTTAGCAATATAGCAATTTAGCCTTTATTTTAAGGTAAACCTATTAAAGATAACACAGGCCGGTTTGCCGCTTTTATTATGAAAGGAAATTTTACTAATAGAAAAATACTCTGGGCTTTTGCAGTGGCCACTGCTTTCCTGATCATACTTGTTACGGGTACCTACAGCAATATGCGGTATGTATATAAGGACAATCAAAATGTAAAGCAACTGGTTGACGAGTTGGTTGCATTTGATTTGGCCATTGCTAATGTAAGATCGCTGGATACAGGGTTGCATAAATATATGCTGATGGAAAATGAAGATTCCCTTGATCTATTTTACAGTGGACTTTCCGGCATCAGGAGAGATTATGAAAACCTGGCAGCTATTAAACCCCAAAAAAAAACTGATCAGCAGCGGGTAATTACCTCCCTGATGGTAAACATACTGCAGAAAACAACTTTTGAAGCTGATGTGCTTGATAAAATGCGGGTAAGCAAGTACGATAGTACTATGAAAGCAGGCTTTATGCTGATTGATAAAAAACTAACTGATTCTATTACCACAGGCCTTAGAGAATTACAGAAAAACAACCGGCAGGTACTGCAGCAAACCAATGAAGAAAGACAGCGTAGCTCCCGCAATCTTGCTACCCGGATTTTTATCCTTGCATTTCTCTTCCTGTCTATATTGGGCACGGCCTATTACCTCACCAACCGCGATTTTAAAACCATATACGAAGCAGAGAAAGAATTAAAGTTTAATGCATCACTTATCAGGAACCTGTCTGACCCCATCATTACCACAGATATTGATAACAAGATCACTAACTGGAATATTTATGCAACGGAATTATATGGGTACGAGGAAAAAGACGTGGTGGGAAAGGACATCGGCGAATTGCTGCATATTGACGCCAACAATAAACCCCTGAACGATTTGCGTAACCCAGATTCTAAGAAAGATTTCTGGAAAGGAGACCTGGTACTGTTTCATAAGAACGGATCGGCCGTTATTTCTAATATGACGGTATCAGCCATCCTTGATGAAGAAGGACAGAAATTTGGAACCGTGGCTGTGATAAGAGATATTACCCAGCGTAAAAAAACGGAACAAAAACTGCAGGCACTTACTACCAACCTGGAAGATGAAGTAAGAACAAAAGTGGCCGAACTAAATAGTGTTTTTGAAAGGATAACAGACGCTTTTATTGCACTGGACAATAACTGGAACTACACCTATATTAATCAGAAAGCTGCTGAACTGCACAACCGGAAAATAGAAGACCTGATTGGCAAAAATATTTGGGAAGAATACCCCGATGTAATGAATGAAGCCTTTTATGAAGCGCTACAGGAAGCCAAGAACAGCAATACCGCTCAAAGGCTGGAGCTTTATTACGCCGCATCAGACAAATGGTTTGAAGATTTAATTTACCCTTCTCCGGATGGTATCTCCGTGTATTACCACGATATTACCGAGAAGAAAAAAGCAGAACTGAACCTGCGGTCTGCCCACGAAAAACTGAGTTACCATATTAATAACACACCATTGGGTGTAGTGGAGTTTGACTTGAATAAAAGAATAAACCAGTGGAGCGACCGGGCAGAAGAAATGTTTGGCTGGACGATGCAGGAAATGATGAATGAACCAGATATTCTCGGCACGCTGGTTTATCATGAGGATATTACCTTGGTGGAAAAAGCCCTTAGCAATATGCTTGACAACGAATACAAAAATGGTGTAATAAAAATAAGGAATAATACCAAAGACGGGCGGGTGCTGCATTGCGAATGGTATAGCTCGATATTAAAGGATGACATGGGAAAAGTTACCGGTGCCATTTCAATGGTGCATGATGTAACAGTTGAAAAAAATATCCAGATAGAATTAAAGGAGGCCGAGGCAAAATTCCGGAGCCTGGTAGAACAGTCGATTGTGGGGGTATATATTATGCAGGGTAACAAGTTTGCTTATGCAAACCCAAGGCTGCATGAACTTACAGGCTATACCGAGGACGATATGATAAACAAACTGTCGATATTGGATGTGGTATATCCCGAAGACAGGCAAATAGTAACAGAAAATATAGAACGACGGTTAAACGGTGAACTGGAAAGTATTAACTACGAACTACGTTGCTTAAAGAAAAACGGCGAGCTATTTTATGCAGAAGTGTTCGGTTCGGTTACCCAGTACCTTGGTAAGCCAGCCATTATTGGCACTTTGATAGATATTACGGAGAAGAACGATTCGCTGTTTAAAATACAGGAATCAGAAAAAGCGCTGAAGGCTTCTAACGAACGATTCCAGCTGGTGGCCAAAGCAACCAATGATGCATTGCGAGACTGGAATATTACAGATAATACAATATGGGGCAACGAAGTGTTCTCTGCTTTCTTTGAGAAAACCGCCGGCAGCGATATTTACTTTAGCGACTTTGTTGAAAGGTTGTATAGTGACGACCGGGACAGGGTAATTGCCCGGCTACGCTCCGCCATCAAAAACAAGCAGGCGATCTTTACAGATGAATATCGCTTCAGGGTAGCTAAAAATGGTTACCTCAACTTCAGGGACCGTTCATATATTATTTACGACCAGGCAGGCAATCCTGCCAGGATGCTGGGCGCCATGCAGGATATTACTGAGCAGAAAAAGAACGAGCGGCAGATCATTTTCGAAAAAGAATTATCTGATTCTATTATCAACAGTTTGCCAGGCATCTTCTACCTGTATAATAAAGAGGGAAATTTTTTCCGTTGGAACAAGAATATGGAAAAAGTAACCGGCTATTCGGCAGCCGAGCTGGAACAACTGCACCCCCTTGCACTCTTTGATGAAAAAGACAGGCCCCTGATGCAAAGAAAAATTGCCAATGTATTTGTTGCCGGCGAAGACTTTGCTGAAGCAGCCCTTATGTGCAAGGATGGCACCAGGATACCATATTATTTTACCGGCATGGTAATACAGTATGAAGGAGAACTTTGCCTGATGGGTGTAGGCATAGACATATCTGACCGTGTAAAATCGCAGCAGAAACTTGCGCAGAGTGAAGAACGCTATCGTACCGTTATTGAACAGGCATCCGATGGTATCTTTATCAGCGATGCCGCCGGTTACTATATTGATGTGAACTCCAATGGCGAAAAGCTTTCGGGTTATACCAAGGAAGAGCTGATAGATAAGAACATTTTTGAGCTCACATCCGGTGGCATTAAGAATGAACCCAACCAGTTATTTGAGAACCTGAAACAGGGCCAGGTAGTGATAAGTGAAACTGCCGTGCTTCGAAAAGATGGCAGCCTGGTAGAGGTAGAGATTAGTGCCAAGCAGCTGGCTGATGGAAGGCTGCTTGCAATTGTAAGAGATATTTCGGCCCGAAAAAAAGCAGCGGAGGCATTGGTGGCATCGGAACAGAAATACCGTTTTCTCTTTAACCAGAACCCTATGCCCATGTGGATGGTATCTATGCCGGAGCGGAAATTCCTGGATGTAAATAATGCTGCTATCAATTTTTATGGCTACAGTAAAGAAGAGTTCCTCAAAATGACGGCCTATGACATCAGGCCGCAAAACCAGATATCAAAACTGATGAATTTTAATTCACACGAAGTATCGGGTGTATTTAATGCAGGCATTTGGGAGCACATGAAAAAAGATGGCAACGTAGTAAAAGTAAATATCATCACCCATAAAATTGATTACGAAGGGAAGGATGCCCGCCTTGTGTTGGCTAATGATGTAACGGAAAAAATCCTGGCAGAAGATGCGCTTAAGAAATCGCATGAAGAATTCAGGCAACTGGCATCGCATTTGGAGAAAATAAGGGAATCGGAAAGAACCCATATTGCCCGGGAGATTCATGACGAACTGGGGCAACAGTTAACCGGTCTAAAAATGGATATTTCCTGGATAAACCGCCGTATAAAAAGCCAGGATTTGGAAGTGCAGCAAAAAATAACTGAAACCATACAACTGATTGATGGTACCGTAAAAACAGTACGACGCATTGCTACAGAACTAAGGCCCAGCATACTGGATGATCTTGGCCTGGTGGCAGCTATGGAATGGCAAAGTTCTGAGCTGGAGAAACGATTCGAAATTTCCTGTAAATTCACGAGTAATATGCCGGTGGTTGACGTGCATACTGATATGGCAACAGGACTGTTCAGGATATACCAGGAGTGCCTCACTAATGTGATACGGCATGCGGAAGCAACTGAAGTAATTGCCTTCCTGGAAGCCCGCCCCGACCAGGTGGTACTAACCATTACGGATAACGGAAAAGGGTTTGACCCGGCCGACATAGTTAATAAAAAAACATTAGGTTTACTGGGTATGAAGGAAAGAGCCAGCATCATGGGTGGCGAATACCGCATTGCGAGTGTGCCAGGCGAAGGAGCCTCAATTATTATTACAGTACCTTTAAAAAAATAACAAAAATGTTTAGAGTTTTAATTGCAGATGATCATACTGTGGTAAGAAGGGGATTAAGGCAGATTTTGCTGGAAGGATTTCCCGCTGCAAAAGTAGAAGAAGTTGCCGATGCAGAAGAACTCATCAAGAAGATAATGCAATCAGACTGGGATTTGGTGATAAGCGACCTTAGCATGCCGGGCAGAAGCGGCCTGGAAGCATTGCAACAGATAAAACAACTGCACCCAAAATTGCCCGTACTTATTTTAAGTATACACCCCGAAGAGCAATATGCCTTAAGGGTGCTCAGGGCCGGCGCCTCCGGCTACCTGAGCAAAGATATGGCACCAGATGAACTGGTAATAGCGGTGCAGAAAGTAATGCTGGGCAAAAAATATATTACAGATACCATTGCAGAAAAGCTGGCTTCGGTATTGGACCAGGACGCTTCTAAGGCGCCCCACGAAACATTATCAGACCGGGAATTTACGGTACTTAAATTACTGGCTTCCGGCAAATCAGTATCTGACATTGCCGAGTCGATGTTCCTGAGCGTAACCACTGTTAGCACCTACCGAACCAGACTTATGACAAAAATGAACATGAAAAGCAATGCAGATCTCACACTGTATGCTATTGAGAATAAACTGTTATAGAGCCACTGATTGTAGTACCTATTCTACAACCCTTTTACATATCAGTTACACAGTATCTATTTACCGTCTTACAGCTTCTTTCTTTACATGGGTATACTTTTGCTCTATCAACTAAACAAGTTTTGATACCCAATGAAAAATTTCACAGTTTTGATTGCGGATGATTCAGACATCGTTATCCATCGTTTAATGCAAATTTTACACGAGCCTGGTTTCGATCAGCATTTGCTTAAGGCAACATCCTACGGCGAAGCGGTAGAACTGGTGAAGCTTCATCAGCCACAGGTGGTAATACTGGATATTCAACTGCCGGGTAAGAACGGTATTGAACTACTGAATTTTATAAGGTTGCAATATCCGGCTACAAAAACCGTAGTGCTTACCAATAAAGTAAATGATTCCTACAGAACCCTTTGTGAGAATATGGGTGCTGATCATTTTGTTGACAAAAGTAGTGATTTTGAAAAGATACCCGGTATAATAGAAACTTATATATCTGTATTAAATAATTAAATCCTGGAAAAACCATCCAATTTTCGAGTGCTTGACAGCACAGCGCCAAATGATCTTTTTGTGACCAGATTTCTGTGAAAAAACTTTAAAAAAAACCGGCAGCCATGCCGGTTTTTTAATGTTAGCTATATATCCTTTCCACAGCAGACTTGTATTTTTCCATAATGATCTTTCGCTTTAAGGAAAGCTTGGGAGTCATTTCACCGGAGTCTACACTCCATTCTGCGGGCAGTAACTCAAATTTCTTTATCTGCTCCACATGGTTAAATCCTTTATTATAGTCTTCAATTACATCCCGGAACAGTGCTAACACTTCCGGCTGATGAATGGCATCTTTTAATGTGGTAAATTTAAATTGCTTTTCTTCCATCCATTTTTGCAGGTTGAGCGCCGAAGGCACAATAAGTGCACCAACGAATTTTTCATCGGCACCAAGCACCAGTATCTGCTCAATAAAAGACGATTCTTTCATTTTATTTTCGATGGGTTGAGGTGCCACATACTTACCCCCACTGGTTTTAAACAACTCTTTCTTACGGTCGGTTATTTTTAAATATTTATCATCTTCCCAAACGCCAATATCACCGGTATGCAGCCACCCGTCAATAACTGTTTCTGCCGTAAGCTCGGGTTGTTTGTAATAACCCATCATTACGCTGGGGCCCTTTACACATATCTCTCCATCGGGTTCAATTTTTACTTCCTGCCCCTGTATTACCCTGCCAACCGTACCGAATTTTGTACCTCCTTCAAACCGGCAGTTCACACTTATCACAGGGCTGTTCTCTGTGGGGCCATACCCTTCAAAAATGGGTATCTGCGCAGCATTAAATATCCTTAATAACCTTACCTGGCAGGCCGCCCCGCCGGTGATAATATATTTTACATTGTTGCCAAGCCCTTCTCTCCACTTAGAAAAGATGAGCTTATTGGCTATTGACAATTGAAGCTGGTACCACAAACTGCCTTTCTTTATATTATCGTACGATTCACCAAGGCTTACCGCCCAATAAAACAGGCGCTTTTTAATACCCGATAAGTCAGCACCTTTCTGCATAATGCTTTCATAAACTTTCTCCAGTAACCTTGGCACCGTAGTAAACAGCGTGGGCTTTACTTCTTTCAGGTTTTCGCTAATGGTTTCCATGCTCTCTGCATAGTAAATAGAAATGCCACTATATATGTATATGTAAGAGGCCATCCGCTCAAAAATATGGTTTAGCGGCAGAAAACTTAATGCCCTTGCGCTGCTATCCTGCTCAAATGGAAAACTTTTGCAGGAGTTGATAACATTACTGGTAAGGTTGCGGTGGCTCAGCATTACACCCTTTGGCTTGCCGGTAGTACCCGATGTATAAATTATGGTAGCGCAATCCGTTGCTTTAATGGTGGGCTTAATAGCTTCCACGTTGCTGATATCTTCCTCGTTCACATGCTCCATGAGGGTTTCCCAATGATCAACACCACTCATTTGGTCGAAGCTGAAAACATTTTTTAGGCTGGGAATATTACCCCTTACCCCATCAACTTTCTCCCGGATGTCATCCCCGGTAATAAATACGTACTTGATAGCAGCATCATTAAAAATGAATTCGACTTCGTTGCTGTTGGTGGTGGGATAAATGGGGCATAATATTATGCCGGCTTGCTGGCAGGCAAGGTCCAGCATCAGCCACTCTGGCCTGTTTTTGCTGATGATGGCTATCTTATCCTGGTGTTCCACCTTCATGTCATGACCACTCAGCCCCAGCTTCAACAAGCCTGCGGCTAAACGGGTGGCCTTGTTGGCCACCTCAATGGTAGAGTAAGACTGGTAACTACCGTTCACTTTTCCCGCCAGCATATCAGGTTTGGAAAAATGTTGTAGCTGGTGGTAGAGAAAATCAAATATCCGGGACTGTTCGTTCATAAATAATTATTTGAGGATGCCTTTGCAGCAAACCAGCACGCCTGGAACAAGCAGTTTATACATTGGCAAGGCCTAAGATAATAAAAAAAGCCATCCCGATGAGGATGGCCTTGAATAAGCTTGCGCCTGCGGCTATTTTTTTGACGAAACGATGTTCAGTTTAATGTTTACATCCTTATTAATAAACCAGTCCTGCGGGTTATTTGGACCCTTATATTTCATCCCCCACTGGGTTCTGTCAATTACAAAATCTGCATTAGCAGTAAGTTTATTGTCGGCCAGCGTCACTTTTGCAGGAAAACTAATATTCTTGGTGCTGTCTTTTAAGGTAAGGTTGCCTATAATAAGGTGCGTGGCATCTGGCAACTTAACTGAGTTATCGTTACCCGCCGTGTAAGGCTCCACCGAGGTGATGGCGAAACTGGCGGTTGGAAATTTAGCTACGTCAAAAAAGTCGGGGCTCTTAAGGTGCCCTTCCAGCTTGGTCTTATTTTCTGCATCATTTTCAAGGTCAATATTTTGCAGGGAGTTGATGTCAATGGTAAAGCTACCTCCTTCCAGGCCTCCCTGGTTCACCACCAGCGAACCATTGCTAACTGCGAAACTGCCGTCGTGCTTTCCAGTAGGTTTATACCCTGTCCATACCACTGTGCTCGCAGGATCTACTTGGTAACTGGTACCATCGGCATTGGCAACTGCTTTTTCTTCGGCTGTAGTGGCCTTATCAGCATCGGAGCCACTATTACATGCAGCCAGCGAAGCGGCTGCCAAAAAGATCAGGCTTAATTTTTTCATTTTTTGTTGTTTTAAAAACAAAGCTACTGAAAAAAGTCGACATTCAATGTTTGAACATTAATTATTTTTATTTGTAGTATTCGCCGGCAGGCATTTTAAATAGCCTGGTTTTTTGCATTTGCACAAATGCATTATATGTTTCTGTGTGGTTACTAACCCAGTTTTGAAAATTGCTCAGGTTTTGGGAGCTGCCAAACAACCATTGATTATAAGCTTCAAACAAACCTTCTTTTAACAATTCCTGCTGGTATTTAAAGAGACGGAAAGAAGGGGCATCCTTATTGAACCAGTTTAAAATGAAACGGGTCCTGATCATACTGAGGGTATTGGCATTGATGCCGGTTGCAGCAATGGCCGATTGCTCATTCATTGTTTTGAGGTACATCCGCACAAATTCATTCTTTTCTTTACCATCGGGTACCAGGCTGGCATCTATAAATAATTTTTTATAGCCATTTAGCAGAAGTTCTTTTATTTCCGGCGCATTGCTGCTGGCGGGCTCCATGTTCAGGAAGATCTCGCCATAAATCAGGCTCCACACTTTATCAGTACTCAGGTAATAGTATTTGGCGGCATTGTAGTAATTCTTGCTGTAAGAAGGGTCTGTTTCAATACCTTTTTCCCAATGCCGAATGGCGTCATAATCCTGTTGCTGCCACTGCAGTTCGCCCAGGTCGTTGTATAGCGGGCCACTCTTTGGAAATTTCTTCAAACCCTTTTTGTACAGCTTTTCAGCGTCTTTCAACATATTGGCCTGCCGGTAAATAAGCCCGGCCAACTGGAAAACCTGGTCATCAGCATCATCATTATCCAGAATTGCCTTTACTGTTTCCTGTGCCTTTGCATTATCCCGCAGGAAGTAGTAGCTAAGGGCAAGGTCTTTTTGTATGGAAATACTTTTAGGCTCCAGCAATACCGCACGGTTTAGCACCAGTATGGCATTGGCATAATCTGCCTGCCGCATAAATGCTTTAGCGGTTTCATGCAACTGTTTAGCATCCTGTGCAACCAAAAAAAGCTGGCTACATACTAATACTATGGCTACGATATATTTTTTCATTACTGTAAAGATAAAAAAGCAGGAGGTAACTGCCTTCGATGACGCCTTGTGGCTGCATTCTGTGTTCCTTCCGCCGACAACCGAAGCCGATTAAAGATGTTTAATAGTTACTACTGCTGCTCAATTTATTATTTCAAGCCAGAACTGCCGTTGAATAGCGAACTGCTGCTGATCCGCCGCGGCGGAAGTTCTGAGGCTTTCTACTCGTTGGTCAATGCTTTTTCAAAATTAGCTGCTGTTAAAATTGTTGCTGATTTAAAAGGATTGTGTAATAATAAATCTTTGTCGCCAGTTACTAAATAATCTGCTTTAGAAAAATCTATTAAGTCTAACAAGAAATTGTCTTTTGGGTCTCTGTTTATAAAATGTGTTGGCTTTATTTCTACTTTTTCAGATATGGTTTCCAACAATTCAAGTAACTCAATAACACTTTCTTGCGGAAAATATTTTTTCAACCGTTCCCGACTTGTAACTTCTTTTATTTCTATCAAAAGTTGTTCGGTCGTAATTATAGTAATTTGTCCACTTCAAATATAATTCTTGATAAATGACAAACGCTTGCCAATAAGAAAGGTAATCCAAACATTTGTGTCAAAAATGACCTTAATGCTTTTTGCTTTCATAGATTTGTTGTCTTACATTTTCTACTTCTTCGTTTATTGTGCCTAAGCTTAACTCCTTTGTTCGGAAGCTTTTTAAAAGTCCTGATAATTTTGTTTGTATACCTTCTTTTTCCAATTCTTTGGTTAGTTTTATTTTTTCCTTTGTAGGCAGTTGTCTTACCAATGCAAGAACCTGGTCAAAGGTTATGTCAATTTGTAATGCAGTTCTCATTTTTTTGTCTTTTGTCAAATTTACAGAAAAATGCCTAGAGTTATGTGATGCCCGAAGCTTACGCCCAACGGAATACTATCTGCAATAGATGTCGCTCTGTATTTGCAGAAGGCATAAAAAAACCGGCAGCAGCACTCCCGGTTTTAAAACTATTTTCAACTATTAACTTAATCAATTAAATGCGTCAGCAAACCGTCCCTTAATTTGGGCTCAAACCAGGTGCTCTTGGGGGGCATTACTTCGCCGCTGTCTGCCACGGCAAATAATTGTTCTATGCTAACCGGGTACAGGCTGATGGCCATAGCCATTTCACCACTATCAACCCTCTTTTCCAGTTCACCCAACCCCCTGATGCCGCCTACAAAATCTATCCTTGCATCGGTACGCTGGTCTTTAATGCCCAGCAATGGTTCTAAAATATGGTCCTGCAAAATACTGATGTCCAGTACCGCTACTGCATGGTTTTCATTGTAGGTCCCTGGCTTTGCAGTAAGCTTATACCACTTGCCTTCCAGGTAAAGGCCCATATCATGCAATGCTTCAGGGCGGTAGGCGCTGCTCTTGTATTCTACTGTAAAATTATCTTCCAGCTTGGTCAACAATTCTTTTGCCGATAAACCATTTAGGTCCTTTATTACCCGGTTATAGTCCATAATCTCCAGTTGATTGCTGGGGAATAATGTTGTTAGAAAATAATCAGCATTCTCCGTGGCCGCTTTCTCCAGCGCCGTTCTCACTTTGGCTGCGGAAGCAGCACGGTGGTGTCCGTCGGCAATATAAGTGGCGGGCACTTTGGTTTTAAAAAGTTGCGTGATGTTCACTATAGCCTTGTCGTCGCTAATGATCCAGATGCTATGCTGCACGCCATCTTCAGCAATAAAGTCGTACTGAGGATTTTTATCGGCAATCCACTTATTTAAGATGTCATCTATTTCTGCCACATTCTTATAAGCCAGGAATACATTACCGGTTTGTGCGCCGGTGGTTTTAATGTGCATGATGCGATCCTGCTCTTTATCCGGGCGGGTAAACTCATGTTTTTTTACCAGGCCATTTTCGTAATCATCTACTGAGCTGCCACAAACCAGGCCTGCCTGGCTGCGACCATTCATGGTAAGCCTGTAAATATAGTAGCAAGGTTTATTTTCCCTGAACAGGATATTGCGGCTAATGAAGGCGGTGAGGTATTCCTTTGCCTTATCATATACTTCCTGCGAATGAACATCTGTATTATCCTGCAAACCGATCTCCGATTTGGTAATATGCAAAAACGAATGGGGATTGCCCTGTGCTTCTACTTTAGCTTCCTTACTGCTCAACACATCATAAGGGCGGCTGGCAACTGCTTTTGCCAGTTGTGCTTCGGGTCTTAGTGCTTTAAAGGGGGTAATAGTAACCATATAACCTACATTGTAAAATTCGTGAAGGGCACAAAAGTACCATTTTGAAGGCAAGGGTTTATTTTTATAATTGGATAAATTTTGTTAAACCCCTTACGGCGCTAAAATACCCGTTGCTATTGGTCGTTGCCGGCTTCAAACTGTTGCATAATTTCGCAAAGTACCTGCACTCCTTCAAGCGACATTGCATTATACAGAGAAGCCCTGAAGCCTCCCACGGTGCGATGCCCCTTAATGCCCACAATACCACGCTGCTCTGCAAATGCCAAAAATGCTTTTTCCTTTGCCGGATCGTCCATCACAAAACACACATTCATCTTGCTGCGGTCTTCGTTGGCGGCAGTACCTCTAAATATTTTGCTGTCGTCGATAGTTTTGTATAGCAACGCTGCTTTTTCGTTGTTTAATTTTTCAATTGCGGGAATACCACCCAACGCTTTTAACCAGCGCAACGTAAGCATACATACGTACACCGAAAATACGGGTGGCGTATTCAACATGCTGCCTTCGTTAATGTGGTTGCGGTAATCCATCATGGTGGGTATAGTACGCTTCACCTTGCCGAGTATATTCTTATTTACCACCACCAGGTTCACACCCGCAGGACCCATATTTTTCTGGGCACCGGCGTAAATAAGATCGAAGCGGTTGAAATCCATTTGCCGGCTCAGGATATCAGAGCTCATATCTACCACCAGGCTGTTGCTGGTAGCCGGTATTTGTTGCCATTGCGTACCATAAATAGTGTTGTTGCTGGTAATGTGCAGGTAGTTGGCATCGTTGGGTACTGCAAAATCCTTTGGTATAAAGTTGTAATTTTTTTCTTTTGATGAACAAACCACTTCTACTTTTCCAAACAATTTTGCTTCCTTGATGGCCTTGGTTCCCCACACGCCGGTATCCGTGTAAGCGGCACACTCTTTTGGCCCCAACAGGTTCATAGGAACCTGCATAAATTGGGTGCTGGCACCGCCGTGCAGGAACAATACCTCGTGGTTATCATCCAGGTGCATCAGTTCTCTTACCAGGCTGCGTGCTTCTTCCATCACAACGGTAAATTCCGGTGTGCGGTGCCCCAGTTCTAAAATAGATAAACCACTGTTGTTGTAATCCAATACTGCTGCGGCAGCCTGCTCAAAAACTGTTTTTGGTAAAATAGAAGGCCCTGCATTAAAATTCTGTATAGCCACTGTAGCGTGGTTAGTATGCGCACTCATGGTAAAAAATTAAGTGGCAAAACTAACAATAAATAAAGAGATGCTGCTCGTAAATAAGGTGCCTTTTAAATTGTCGCTTGGCGGTACTTCTTGTGGGCGGTGGAACACTGCCCACGGCGGCCATCCCTGGTTGGTTTCACCAACCGGCGACAATTTGATGCTGCTCGTAAAAAACGTTGCTGTTACCGGCGAACAAGTAAGCCTGCCGCCATTAGTGCTCTTCCCGGCCTAAAATTTTTCCGCCGCTGTTCCATTTGCTGTTCAGTTCTTCAAACTCTTTTACATCAGTCTCAGAAAAACTTTGTTTGCCCAGGCCTTTAAGGTCTGGCTGACCAGCATTTACCCAGGCGGTGTACCAAAAAGATGATATGGCATAGATAGACTGGCGCATCCTGCGTTCTACCATTCCATCTAACTTATTGTTATAGGCAATGGTAAAGGCAGAAGAATACTGGCGGATTACTACACCGTTTCTGTCTTCGAAAGAATATTTCTGGTCGGGCGAAAACTGGTTGGTGAGGTCTCGTTCATACTGCAGTACCGTATCGGCTGCAGCGGCACTTTCCAGCACCCTTGCCCAAATGAAGTCACCGGGGTTAGTTAGGTACTGAGCTTTACCAATGAAGAAATCCCATTGCTTCATGGCCAGCAATTCCGGCACCCGGCTTTCCCAAAAACCGTGTATGCCTTTTTGGTTAGTAAGCTGCCCGTTATGGTTGCTGCTGGCATGCAACGGCACATGTGCATCGGCAATGTAATGACCGATCTCAGCACTATTCTTCATAATGCGGCTGTAATCTTTATTGCGGAAGGCGGCCGTAAGTCTTGCCAGCATTACCTGTACATGCCAGGGTACGATCCCGTTCATGGTAAGGCTGTCTTTGCCAAATTTAGCTACTGCATCTTCCCATTTCCTTGGCAGTTCCGGGTAAGGATATTTTCCGTACTCGTCAATGTCTATATAATGCCGGGGACCTTCATCGGCCACTGCATAGCGGCGTTTATCAGGATCGATGGCGTGTTCTGAAATAAAGTCAATGTTTTGCTTGTAAAGCACCATCATCTCCGGCGGTAATAAAAAAACGGCGAAGTAATTAATTTTCTGGTGAGCAAAAAAGCCCCAGCAATAAGACGGAAGCGATGACAGCAGGCAACAACTGCAAATAATAACCGGTAGTATCGCTTTTTTTATATTCATGGTAATGGTCTCGCTAGTGGATAGCTAAAATAAGTAATTAAATTTATCAAACGGTTCCGCTTGATGGCTAGGGCTCATGTGTTGGAATAATTTCTTCAACCGTAGTAACACCACCGCTTACCGCAAACTTCATGGTTTGGGCACTACTTATGTTGGTGATGGGTTTTACCCTGCTGCGGGGTATCACATAAACATTTCCTGCAACAGAGTAAGCCATAGGAATATACACCGCAACATAATCCTTCAACCCAAAGTCCGTCATATCTTCATTGGTAATAAAGCCAACCCGCCACACATCGTTGTCATCTACATTGGCCAGCACGTTATTCGTAAACTTTTTCTTATCGCCGGCAAAAGCCTCAAAAAAATCACGGGTGGTAGAGTATACATGTTTCAGGCCCGGAGTTTTCTGAAAAAACTTATCCATAAAACTCACAATACGGCCGGTAATAAAAAACGAACTGAAATAACCAAGGCTCACGATCACGGCTATTATAACTATAAAGCCGAGCCCGTAATTTTGCACCCTTACCCTGCCGGTTTCATCTATATAACTAAAAATGGGTATCAACCCATCTATACTGGATACCACAAAGAACAAGGCATAAATGGTAATGGCTACCGGGGCAATAATAAGCATTCCTTGCAGGAAGTATTGCAGCAGTTTCTTATAATCAAAAGGTTTTTCCATAATTTTTGGTTGCGTTTATAGCTTTCAAAGATATACCAAAGCCTACGGTAATATGTAAATTTTCAAACCAGTTATGCAACAACCTAAGCCGCCCCAACAGCGTATGTTAGCCACTTTATCAATTAAAAATAGCCGTGCCTCAATCTTATCTGGTGGCCGGAGCTGGGTTACCAAATTGTTATGAATGGTAAATAAACTTGATGGAAACTTTGGCAACGCTTAAAGTTTTCTTAGTTTTGCAACCCAGTTATGACAGAGACAGATCCAAAAGAAAGAATAAAACAAGCGGCCCACGACCTCGTGATGAAATACAGCCTGCGCAGTGTAAGCATGGATGATATTGCCGCAAGTGTGGGAATGAGCAAAAAGACCCTGTACCAGTATTACCAGGATAAGGATGAACTGGTAACGGCAGTAGTTGACGGCGTGGTGAACGAAAACCAATGCCTCTGCAATCAGAACATGAAAGCGGCAGACAATGCCGTGCATGAAATTTTTCTCACCATGGAAATGATGGTGGAAATGTTTCAAACCATGAACCCGGCAATAATATTCGAGATGCAGAAATACCACCCTGCTGCCTACCAGCATTTCCTTCGGCACAAAACGCAATACCTGCACAACAACATTGTAATAAACCTGCGGCGTGGCGTAAAGGAAGAACTCTACCGCCCGGAGATCAACATCCCGGTGCTGGCACAATTCAGGATAGAAAGCATGTTCATCCCTTTCAACCCGGATTTTCAGCGTATGCTTAACAATGCCACATTGCTGGAGTTGGAAGAGCAGATCATCACCAACTTTTTGTTTGGCGTAGTATCTCTTAAAGGATACAAACTGGCAGCAAAATACATGGCGCAAAAAGAAAAGAAAACATCAACAAATAAATAGCAAATAACAACATACAAATGAAAAGAAGGGGAACACATAAATACGTGATCATTTCGGTACTGGCAGCGGCTTTGCTGTGGCAGGGCAGTGTACAGGCGCAGGAAGTAAACAGGTTCACGGTGCAGCAGGCGGTAGATTATGCCTTACAGAATGCTGTTCAGGTACGCAATGCGTTGCTCGACCTGCAGATACAGAAACAAACCAACCGGGAAATTACTGCAGCAGCGCTTCCACAAATAAGCGGTAATGCAGGCACCAACTATTTTCCTAATATAGCGGTACAAAGCTTCCCGAATTTTATTGCAGCCGCCACCTATGGTGTGTTGCAGTATGAAGGCGTAAAAGATGGCAATGGCAATCCCGTCGTTTCCCCTAATGATTTTGGATTTGTGCAGGCACAATTTGGTACCAAGTACACTGCAAATGCAGGAATAGAATTTTCGCAACTGTTGTTCGACGGACAGGTGTTTGTTGGGCTGCAAGCCAGGGATGCTTCACTGGATTTCCAGAGAAGAAAAGCTGCTGTTACAGAAGAAATGATAAAAGTAAATGTGCAGAAAATTTACTACCAACTGGTAGTGGGCGAAAGGCAGAAAACTTCTATCGACGCCAACATCAGCAGGTTTGAAAAATTACTGAATGATACGAAGGAAATATACAAGAATGGTTTTGCCGAAAAACTGGATGTAGATAAAGTGAGTGTGCAACTGAACAACCTTAACACAGAGAAACTGAAAGTAGAGAACCAGTTGAGGGCAGGGAATGCCAGCCTTAAGTTCTTAATGAACATGCCGCAGAAATCAGTACTGATATTAACAGATTCTATTACAGATGATAACCTGAAAGCAAACATCCTGGATACCGCCTTTAATTATACTGACCGTAAAGAGTTCCAGTTACTGGAAACTGCCAAAAAGCTTGGAGAATATAATATCCGCCGCTACAAACTAAGCTACCTGCCTACGGTGGCGTTGTTTGGTAACTATCAAAAAATTGCACAGCGCAACGAATTTAATTTCTTCAACAACGGGCAGTGGTTTACCAGTTCCCTGGTGGGTTTAAAAATTTCGGTACCCATTTTTGATGGCTTTGCCAAATCGGCAAGGGTTGCCAAAGCAAAATTAGAACTGCAGCAAACAGATAATAACATAGAGCAGTTAAAAGCCAATATAGACAATGATGTAGAGCAGGCAAGGCTCAACTTCACATCATCTGTTTTAACGGTTGATGCACAGAATAAGAATATGGAGCTGGCAGAAAAAGTGTACAACACTACCAAGCTTAAATATGAGCAGGGCCTTGGCAGCAACCAGGAAATATACACGGCACAAACAGAATTAAAAGTGGCTCAGAACAATTATTATGGCGCACTCTATGATGCCATTATAGCCAGGATAGATTATTTAAAGGCCACCGGTAAATTATAAACATAACAACTGCAGCACGCAATATTAAACACTACAATAACATACAGATGAAACAATACATTTTACCATCACTGATCGCTCTTTTTGTGCTGGCAGCCTGTAGCCGCAGCGTAAAGAACGACAATGCATTGCTGAACGACAAGAAGGCAAAGCTGGAAAAACTGAAGAATGAAAAATCGAAGACAGATGCTGAAATACAGCAGTTACAGGCAGAGATCGCCAAGATGGACTCATCAGCCACTACTAATGAAAAACTGGTAACTGTTATGCCCGTAACCAGGCAGGATTTTAAACATTATATTGACCTGCTGGGAAAGGTAGATGCGGAGAACTCCGCTTATATTTCTCCCCGCATGGGTCCGGCACAGGTAAAAGCAGTATATGTTAAGCAAGGACAGTTCGTAAAAAAAGGGCAACTACTGCTAAAGCTTGACGACGCCATTATGCGGCAGAGCGTGGTGGCAGCACGCCAGCAATTGGAGGGCATAAAAACCCAGTTATCCTATGCAAAGAATATTGCCCAGCGCCAGAAAAATTTATGGGACCAGGGCATTGGTACCGAAGTGCAGCTCATAACGGCAAAGAACAACGTAGCCACCCTGGAAGAACAATTGAAATCAGGGCAGGAACAGGTAAAAATTTCTGCCGAGCAACTGAACACCGCCAACGTATATAGCGATGTGAACGGCATAGCTGACGTGGTAAACATCAGGGCAGGTGAAACCTTTAGCGGAATGACCGCACAGGGCACCCCGCAAATAAAGGTTGTAAACACTACCGACCTGAAGGCAGTGGCCAACATTGCAGAAAATTATATCAGCAGGGTTAACAAAGGTGCGCCGGTTGTGCTCAACTTCCCCGACATCAATAAAACCATCAACAGCAATATCTCATTGGTTAGCCAGGCTATAGATCCTACCCGCCTTGGCTTTGTAGCAGAAGCAAGGATACCTGCCGGCCTGGGCGTAAAACCAAACCAGAGCCTGGTAATGCGCATCATGGATTATAGTGCTCCCAATGCCATTGTAATTCCTATTAACGTGGTGCAGAACGATGAAAAAAACAAGTATGTTTTTGTAATGCAGCCAGCAGCAAATGGCACTTATACTGCCCATAAAAAAATAGTGAACATAGGTGAAGTATATGGCGATATGGTAGAAATAAAAACCGGCCTTGCAGGCGGCGAGCAATTGGTAACAGAAGCATACCAGGATTTGTACGAGGGCCAGAACATTACAATCAACGCAAAAAAATAATAACGCCCATTACCAACAGCAACTATAAATATTATAGCTCAATATCATGGCATCATTAAAATCACTTACACAAAAATTCAAGGAGTTCAAGCCTACCAGTTGGGCGGTAGATAACCGGACGGCCATCTATATCATTGCCATCCTGATCTCTTTGTATGGACTTACCAAGTTTAATAGCATGCCCAAGGAGCAGTTTCCTGATATCGTGGTGCCTACTATCAGTATCACTACTGTTTATATAGGAAATTCCCCCAAGGATATAGAGAACCTGGTAACAAGACCAATAGAAAAACAATTGAAAGGTATAAGCGGTGCCAAGGTTAAGAAGATCACCAGTACCAGCCAGACTGATTACAGCCTCATTATTGTAGAATTTGATACCGACGTAAAGACTGAACTGGCCAAACAAAAAGTAAAGGACGCCATAGACAAAGCGCAGACGGACCTGCCCAATGACCTCACGCAGCTTCCCAATGCACAAGAGTTTGCCTTTAGTGAAATGCCCATCATGTTTGTAAATTTAAGTGGCGATTATGATGGCATGAAGCTGACAGAATATGCAAATAAAATGCAGGACCGTTTTGAAACCCTGAGTGAAATTTCCCGTGCGGAAATTGTGGGTGCGCCGGAAAGAGAGATCCAGGTAAATGTAGATCCTTATAAAATGCAGGTGGCCCGCATCAGCTTTACGGATATTGAGAATGCCATCGCCCGTGAAAACCGTGATATCACCGGCGGTTTACTTGAAGTGGGCGACATGAAGCGCACACTGAAGATTAAAGGCCAGTTTGCCAATGCCCTTGCCATGAACAATATAGTAGTACGCAGCAGTGCACAAGGCGCCACGGTTTACCTGAAGGATATTGCAGAAATTAAAGACACCATCAAGGATAAGGAAAGCTATGCCCGTTTGGATGGAAAAAATGTTGTTACCCTGAACATTGTAAAACGTGCCGGTGAAAACCTGATATCTGCCGCAGGCAAAATAAAAGATATTGCCGCAGAAATGCAGGCTAACCAGGAAATTCCCACCGACTTAAAAGTTGTAATCACCGGCGACCAGAGTAAAACAACCGCTACTTCGTTTGAAGAACTGGTAAATACCATCATCATCGGGTTTATCCTGGTATTGCTGGTGCTGATGTTCTTTATGGGTGTAACCAATGCCTTCTTTGTGGCATTGAGTGTGCCTTTGAGTGTGTTTGTTGCCTTCCTCTTCCTGCCTATTGCCGATGGTATCATCGGTACAACCGTAACATTAAATTTCATCGTGCTCTTTGCTCTATTGTTCGGGCTGGGTATTATTGTAGATGATGCCATCGTGGTAATTGAAAATACCCATCGTATTTATAACAATGGTAAAATGCCGATTATCAGAAGTGCGAAGGAGGCCGCAGGCGAGGTATTTATCCCGGTGCTGGCAGGTACGGCTACAACACTGGCGCCCTTCTTCCCGTTATTATTCTGGAAAGGTATCATCGGTAAGTTCATGATATACCTGCCAACGATGTTGATCCTCACGCTGGCTGCATCTCTTATCGTAGCATTTATTTTCAACCCGGTTTTTGCAGTTAGTTTCATGAAGCCTGAAGGAAAGGAATTTGAAGAACCTAAAAAAGAGTTATTTAAAAAATGGTGGTTTTGGGGTGCCATTGCATTTGGTGTTATTTTCCATCTTTTCGGCTGGCATGCTTTTGCAAATTTCTTGTTGATAATGGCGCTGCTCGCAGTATTGAACCGTTACATTTTCAGGGACACGATACATTATTTCCAGAACAGGGTATTGCCCGGACTGATGCGGCGCTACGAAAAACTCTTGCGCTGGGTATTGCGAGGCTGGCGCCCGGTATGGATGCTGGTAGCACTCTTCGTACTGTTCCCCGTTGCGGCAGGGTTGCTGATGCTACGTGGTAACAATACCGTTTTCTTCCCAAGCGGCGATCCGAACTTTGTGTACGTTTACCTTAAAATGCCACCGGGTACTGATGTTAAAAAAACAGACAGCATCACACAACTGCTGGAACAAAGAGTGTATAATGTACTGGGCGATGAAAAGCCGGGTGCTCCGGGAAGCGTGGTGGAAAGCGTGATAGCCAATGTGGCCAACAGCGCTAACAACCCAAGGGATAACAACCGTAGTGTGCAACCCAACCTGGGTCGTATACAGGTTTCCTTTGTACAATATAAAAATCGCGACGGTAAAAAAACCAGACCCATCATGGATTCCATCCGTGCACATATGGTGGGTATCCCCGGCGCCAGTATTGAGGTTGCGCAAGAAGATGGCGGGCCGCCAACCGATCCACCGGTAAACATAGAAGTTTCCGGTGATGACTATGAAGAACTGGCGGTGATTGCAACGCAGCTTAAAAATTACATAGATACCAACAATATTTATGGTATAGAAAACCTGCATCTTGATGTGGACCTTAACAGCCCCGAAATAACGGTGAACGTAGACAGGGAAAAAGCTATGATGGAAGGTTTGAGTACAGGGCAGGTGGGTATGGAATTACGAACAGCACTCTTCGGAAAAGAGGTTAGTAAATTAAAAGATGGTGAAGACGAATACAAGATACAATTAAGGTATTCAGATTTGCAGCGAAATAATATCACCGATCTGATGAATATGAATATCACTTTTATGGATATGAATACATTCAAAATAAAGTCGGTGCCCATTAGTGCTATTGCCTCTGTTGATTATACCAACACTAGTGGTGCCATTGCACGGAAAAATGTAAAGCGTACCATCCAGTTACAGGCAAATGTGCTGGACCCATCGCTCACCTCCAAAGTGAACAAGGAACTGGAGACAAAGTTGCGTGACTTTAAAGCCATCACAAAAATCCCTGCAACGGTAAACATCAAACAATCTGGCCAGGGCGAACAGGAAGCGGAAACAAGCGCCTTCCTTGGTAATGCATTGATAATTGCCCTTGGCTTGATCTTCCTGATTCTTGTGTTGCAATTCAACTCTCTAAGCAAGCCGTTTATCGTTCTTACGGAGATCTTCTTCTCGGTAATTGGTGTGTTGCTGGGCTATGCCCTAACCGGTATGACCATCAGTACCATTATGCTGGGCGTTGGTATCATTGGCCTTGCAGGTATTGTAGTTAAAAATGGCATCCTGCTTATTGAGTTCACCGATGAACTCCGGGGCCGGGGCATTCGAACCAGGGAAGCTGCCATCCAGGCAGGTAAGATCCGTATTATTCCGGTAATGCTAACGGCTATTGCCACCATGCTGGGATTGTTGCCATTGGCAGTTGGTTTCAATATAGATTTTGCATCCTTTTTTGCAGAACTGAACCCCCATATTTTCTTTGGTGGAGACAGCGTGGTATTCTGGGGACCGCTTAGCTGGACCATCATTTACGGTCTTATCTTCGCATTCTTCCTCACCCTGATGATGGTGCCAAGTATGTACATCATTGCAGAAAGACTGCGCAGGCCAATGGAGCAATTCTGGGGAACCAAATTCGTAGCGCTTTTTGGCTTTACCGGTCCATTCTTCTTCATCTTCGTAGGTATTATGTACCTGGTAAGGAGGCTGCAGGGTAAAAAAGTGTGGAATGGCACTTTAAAAGAACCACCCGCTAAAATTGCATAATTAATCGAAAAAAAAGATACAAAAGGCTGCCCCGAAATGGCAGTCTTTTTTTGCCTTCAACCCGCCGCCAAAAAATTGCTATATTATTATAAACTTTGTTTAACTAACAATTGTTAGTTTTTTAGTAATTTCACAACCTAAAGCAAAGAACAATGCCAATACATGATTTAGAGAAGGCCTTTCAGGACAAGATAGATAAAGAGATTAAGATTGAACCCCGGGATTGGATGCCGGAAGCATACCGCAAAACCAACACCAGGCAGATAAGCCAGCACGCCCATAGCGAAATTGTAGGTATGTTGCCGGAGGGCAACTGGATAAGCCGTGCACCCAGCCTAAAACGCAAAGCCATCCTCATCGCAAAAGTGCAGGACGAGGCAGGGCATGGCCTTTACCTGTACTCTGCTGCGGAAACCCTGGGCACTTCCCGGGAAGAAATGATTGATGACTTGAACAGCGGCAAAGCCAAATATTCATCCATATTTAATTATCCTACCCTTACATGGGCCGATATGGGTGCAGTAGGCTGGCTGGTAGATGGCGCTGCAATATTGAACCAGGTGATGCTTTGCCGCACCAGTTACGGCCCCTATGCCAGGGCCATGGTGCGTATTTGTAAAGAAGAAAGTTTTCACCAACGCCAGGGCTTTGAGACCTTGCTGGTGTTATCTAAAGGAACAGCAGAACAGAGAGCCATG
>JBBSKH010000044.1:0-28066 GCA_038256495.1 Chitinophagales bacterium | reverse complement strand
CACTCATTTCAATTAAAAAAAATTGGGGTACTAATGATAATTACAAATTGAAAAACGCCCAACGAGCAACGCCCAACGCCCAACGCCCAACGCCCAACGAGCAACGCCCAACGAGAAACGCCAAACGAGCAACGCCAAACGAGAAACGAAAACCGCCAAACGCCCGCAAAGGTAACGCTTGCAATTTTCTTTTACGATTAATAATGTAACTTCCGTTTTTAACCTTTAGAACTCGGATTTTATCATTTAGAATTAATTGTTATATGGTATTAAGCAGGATATGGTCAGCCTTTATCATCATTGCTTTGCTAACGGCTACCGGACGCATGTTGCTGGAGCCGGGCCAACAGCAAATTTTCAGTAACCTCGTTACGGGTAAAAATACAGATACCGTGGGTGTTCGTGCTGTGGATTCGGCCCTGCTTCCTGCAACGGTGATTACCAATTTAAAAGATCGCCCGTTAACAAGCTGGGGTAAAGAAAAAGTATATAAAACGGCTGATAATGAATACCGGGCCTTCAGCATCCTGCCAGCCAATGGCGTTTTTGAAACCACCAAAGATGCCGTTAATTTAAGTTTAAGCCTGATAGGCATCATGGCATTGTTTATGGGTTTTATGAGTATTGCCGAAAGGGCAGGGGGTATTTACTTTTTATCCCGCATCATTGGCCCGTTTTTCTCCAGGATTTTTCCAGATGTTCCCAAAAACCACCCTAGTATGGGTCATATGGTGATGAACTTTTCGGCCAACCTGATGGGGCTGGATAATGCAGCCACACCATTTGGAATAAAGGCCATGGAAAGTTTGCAGGAAATCAATCCCAGTAAAGAAACCGCCTCCAATGCACAAGTGATGTTTCTCTGCCTGCATGCATCGGGGCTTACCTTGATACCCACCAGCATTATTGCAGACAGGGTAGCGCTGAAAGCTGCCCATCCCACAGATATTTTTATTCCCTGCATGATTGCCACTTTTGTGGCTACCATGGCTTCGATGCTCATCGTATCCTGGCGGCAAAAAATAAATGTATTTCAACCCGTAATCATGGCCTGGGTATTTGGCATTGCCTCCTTATTTGCAGCGTTGCTTCTTTATGTTAGAACGCTGGATGCACAAGGCATCCAATTATTTTCTACCAGCCTGAGCAATGGCATAATCCTGTTGATATTCCTGCTGATCGTTTTGGGAGGTTTGTATAAGCGCATAGATATTTTTGATGCATTTGTGGATGGCGCTAAAGGCGGCTTTGAAACAGCCGTAAAAATCATTCCCTACCTGGTAGGGTTGCTGGTAGCCATCAGCCTGCTGCGCAACAGCGGAGCTTTTGAATTTGTAATGGACGGTATTAAAAGTATGTTTGTATTCTTTGGCGGCGATGCAAGAATAGTAGATGCCTTGCCCACCTCTTTATTAAAACCATTAAGTGGCAGCGGAGCCCGGGCAATGATGATTGATACACTGAATACACACGGCCCCGACTCTTTTGCCGGCAACCTTGCTTCCGTGTTCCGCGGTTCTGCCGATACTACTTTTTATATTATTGCAGTTTACTTTGGTGCGGTAGGTATTAAGAATACCCGCTATGCAGTAGGCACCATGCTGCTGGCTGATCTTGCAGGAATACTTACGGCTATTGGGATGGCGTATATATTTTTCGGGTAACAAATAGCAATTTAAATAACATTAAAAAACCCCGCAGTTGCGGGGTTTTTTAATGTGGTGTTTCTATTCTATTGCGTTAAGAAAAATGAAACATAAGGCCTTGTTGTTGTTGCGGTAGAACCTTTATATCCTAAAGCAAATACCGTGTACACTCTTCTGGTTATATAAGTGTTTGCACTTGAATAAACAGCCAAAGCGGTACTGGTAGGGGATGTTCCTGCCTCCCGGATAGACCAGGGGGTAATAACCGAGGGATTAGCAATAGTAAAATAGGGACTACTTGACAAGTAAGTAATGTTACTAGCTACTTTTTCTGTACCGAAGTATAGATCAACAGCAGGCACATTGGGCATGATGTTTACGAATTTATAACGGGAGAACCCTGTTGCGGGGGCTTCCAGGTTATCCTGGTCAAGATAGAGCTTTGTTTTTGTAAAGGTGTCTGTTACGTGGGCAGTATAATTCTTGCCAGCCTGGATTGAAAAGGTGCTGTTAAATAATACTACTGAATCCACATTGGTACCTTTTTTCGGGATGGCGATGGTAAGCGTTTTGCTTCCGGCCTCTAAAGCCAGGTAATCTGGGAAATTAGCTCCGGAAGTATTAAAACCACCACCGGGGAAAGGTGTACGGCCGGTAATTAAGCCACTCATCCTAACGCCATTTATTGAAAGCTGGACCGGATAATTGGCAGGGTAGAGACTCCCGTAGTTTATTTTCAACAATGCTGTCTGACTATCCACCAGGTCCCTGGTAGCATTGTATTCTACATTTTTTTCGCAACCAGCCATCGAAGCCAAAAAAGCAACGAAAGCAGCGCTTATGATTATTTTTTTCATTGTTGTTCTTTTTAATGGTTGAATATTATGGCAAAGTAATCCACATTTCCTTGGTATGATAATCAAGTGTTGTTGCGCCTATACGCTCCAGTTCCAGTATGTTCCAAACATATTCTGAATTAAATCTTGGTCGCATACGTTGAACAGTCTTACCATTGTTGTCAGGAAATAAATCTCCACCAGTAGGTACAATAAAATCACGATAAACCTGCATTCCTGTTTCCGGGTCGTTGTCGCTGTAGTGAAAGCGGCGCATATCAACCCATGTTTCCAGCACACCATGGCCAAACATGGAAATATACTTTTGCAACATTACCTTGGTACGTGTAAGCCCGGCTGCTGTAGCGGGTACAACGGCTGGGTCTGTCATGTATGCCAGCTTATTAGCAGCAGTTATTTCTTTTCCTGCCGGAATATTTACGTTGTAAGTTTGAGACAACATATCAAAAGAAAGGCTGATACCTTTTTTGTAAGCATCATATGCCATAACCTTATTGTTCTTTCTTATTGCCGCTTCCGCTATCATAAACTGTATCTCACTTGCGGTAAGAATAGGGAAAGGTGCATTATTGCGGAACAGGTACCTGCTGTTATTATCATTTCCAGGATTTAAATTACTTGATGTAACCTGGGAAACACCCCAGAAATTTTTCGGCCTGTCATTGGGTGTAATTACAGTCTGCCCTTTATTTGGCTCAACCCCCACAATGGTGCCATTTGCATTGCCACGTAACATGTACCAGGCCCTTGGGTCCTGCACACCGGCAAACTCAGCATTGGTACCATTCATCAGATTAGCAATATATGCACCCTGCCTGATGGCCGTAGGTGATACCGTACTGGCTCCTGCAAGGTTGCCTCTGAAAGGCCCCCAGAAATTATTAGTAGCGCTCAGGTTGTTGGCCGCAAACTTAACCATGGCATTATCATCATTGGTTTGCAATGATAGGTTGGCATAGTAAATTACAGAGTCTGCTTTGTAACTTGATTTGTTACTGAAATGGTTGTAATACCTTGCAAGGATGCCGTAAACAAATTTCTTCCATTTGTTTATATCGCCATTATACATAAAGGCATCACCCAATGCAAGATTAGCCGGGCTAACGCCATCCCCTGTTTTATTCAGGTTTTCTAACGATTCAAAACATAATTGACGTACATAATTGTACACGTCTTCCTGGGTATCATACTTAAATGTGATTTGGCTTGAATTAAACGCTTCTTTAAGGATCACTTCTGCATGATAATCTGTAAGCGTTAACCAACTCCAGGCAAAAATAGCTTGCCCTACACCGGCATAATCCCACTTTTTATCTTCTTTCGCCCACTGAATCATACGCATATTGTTCTGGCCAATATCATAGTAATGCATGCGCCAAACAGATTGGGCAATATCTGAATTGCGGTGCCCCATCTGGTCGAATACACTTTGTGGGTTAAAGTACTGGAAGTTCTGCACATAAGCGCCCACATACCGTATATCGTTCATGGTACCATGGCCGGCATAGTTACCCGCCATGGATGCTATCAGGTTGGGTAGTAATTGCTCTACCGGAACCTTGACCGGTGCGTTTGGGTTTTGGTATACCTCGTCTATCTTTTTTGAACAGGAGACGGCCAGCGCCGCTACCAGGCAAATTGCAGAGATATTGATAATTATTTTTTTCATTGTCTTAATTTTTTAGCTTAAAAATTTGCCCTCAGTCCAAAATTGTAACTAACAGGAGTACCTATGTTTCCATAATCAAATCCGAATCCGCCAACACCACGGCTGCCGGCAGTATTTCCGTTAACCTGCGGATCTGCACCAGTATAATTTGTAAATAAAATAGGATCATTTACTGTAATGAAAGCACTCAAAGACTTTACAAATTTCAGTTTGGTCATCACAGGTTTTCCAAACATATAAGAAAGTGTTACATCTCTTAAACGCAGCCAGTTTACATCTTTTTCTATAAACTCTTCTTCTGGCATTGTGGTGTAATATGCTTGATTTAACGCTGGAGTAATGGCAATGTTATTACGTGTGGGTGTACTGGTATTTTCCAAACCATCCATTAAAACTCCATTAATTACACGTGGAGTATTACGATCGATAGTTCGGGCACTTTTACCATAACCTGTAAGGAAATCATCGGTAGCGTTGAAGATGTCTCCACCCACTTTAAGATCCCAAAGGAAACTCAAAGAAAAATTATTCAGCTTCATGCTGTTAAGGAAACCCAAGGTGAAATCAGGGTTTCTGTCGCCACGAACTTTAAATCTTTGATCAACCACAGGAATTCCTGTGGTTGCATTTATCAGGATGTCTCCTTTATCATTACGAGCATAGCCATATGATGTAATAGTAGTAGTAGCACCGCCTACAACTAAACCTCCTCTTGCATTACCATATAACCAGGTATCTGACTGGTAGAATTCAGGTACGTTGGCTGGTAAGGTTAACACTTCATTCCACATTTTATTAAAATTGATGCGGGAGTTCCAGCTAAAGTTCTTTGATTTTACTAAATCAAGATTTAATGCTACCTCCACGCCCTGGTTTCTGTTGGCTCCAACATTCAGCGTATTTAATACGAAACCGGTTCCATAACTGGCCCTGAACTGTTCTACAATCAGGTTACTGTTTTTAGTGTTATAATAAGTAGCATCTAATGATAGCCTGTTGTTATTAAACCTCAGTTCTGTGCCTACTTCAAAAGTTGATTGTTGTTCAGGCTCTAAAAATTGATTGTTATTAGTGAAGCCATAAGCAAACCCCCCACCGCTACTAAATATAGGGTTGAAGATTGACTGGTTGGCATAAGGGGAACTGGAACGTGCGGTACTTGCCAATGATCCTCGCAATTTCCAAAAGCTAAGCACTTTATTTTTTAATTCAGGAATAAGATCTGTTACAATTACACTCATACTTGCTGCAGGGTAATTATAATTCCTGAATTGTTTTGGGAAGATAGAGGATTCTTCAAACCGGTGAGAATAGGTAAGGAAAATGGAAGATTTCCAACCAATTGAAGCTTCTCCAAAATAAGCCATAGAGCGGCGAATGCTATAGTTTGGAAGCCCTTTTAAAGTGGCGTTGCTCAACCTTGTTCTTGTAGTAGGATCGGTATTGTTGCTGTCGTTTCTGTTAGCATCCATAATATTGTTGCCCACCACCGCAAACTGGCGATACTCATAGTCCTGCCACATATTACCCACAAGTAACCTGGTAGAGAAATCTCCAAAATTTTTCTTGGCTGTCGCAGTAATGGTATGGTTATAACCATAGTAGCTTCTGTAATAGTTATCCTGTTGTCCTTTTTGTGCCCTGTTAAGAAAAAAAGACATAGAGTCGTATTTTGTATAACCTTCGATCTGGTAAGTATCATAACCAAAACGGCCGGCAATATCAAGCCAATCTGTTGGTTTTATATTGATTCCAAAAGTACCTAGCCAACGATCCGTAACGTCTGCACTCCTGTTCTTGTACACACTATAAAAAGGGTTATCAAAATCTGAATTTGGGTTGGTTGAAAATAATGGTTTTTTCAAGCCATTGTCATCCTGGTAATCCCTTATATCATCAGTAGATGGCCAGGTAAGCAAACTCAATAAATAACTTCCTGCACCCCTTAACGGTTTATCATTTTCAGATCTAATATAACTTAGTGATGGGGATACCTCTATATATTTTCCAATCTTGGTATTATTAGATATGCGAAGATTGTACCTGGTATAAGTGTTGGTTGGGATGGGTGATTTCTGGTCGAAAAACGAACCTGAAAATCTGTAGCTCGCTTTTTTTGTACCGTAGTCAAGCCCAATATTATGCGTTTGGGAAAACCCTGTTTCAAAGAAATGATTCTTGTTATCGTAAGTTTTACCATCGGTAATCAATGGGCCAAAAGAAGTGAAAATAGGCAATTCAACGCCATTAGTGCCACCAGCATAAGCGCTCATACTACGTGGCAGCCGGGTGAGGCTTTGGGTTCTAAATGCGTTATCATAGGCGACGTTAACTTTACCATTAGCTTTTCCTTTCTTAGTAGTAATAATAATGGCACCACTGCTTGCCTGGCTACCGTACAATGCAGTTGCTTCTGGTCCTTTTAATACAGTGATGCTTTCGATATCATTGGGGTTAATATCGGATATCCTGTTGGAGTAATCATTACCCCTGTTGGGTCTGTCTGATGCCAGCCCCAAACCTGTTCCACCATTACTGGTTTCATTTACAGTAGAGTTATCAGCAATTACACCGTCTATTACAAATAGCGGTGAGTTATCAAGTGAAAGCGAATTAAATCCCCTGAGAACGATCTGAGAACTTGCGCCTGCAGCGCCGCCTGTTTGGTTAACTGTAAGTCCGGCAACCCTTCCCTGCAATCCATTTATAAAATTCTCTCGCTGGGTTTGTTGCAATTCTTCTCCATCAACTTTTTGAACAGAATAACCAAGTTCCTTTGGATTTCTTTTAATGTCCATCGCAGTTACAATAACTTCTTCCATCGTGCCGCTGCTAAGACTCATTTTCATATTAATGTTGTTTCCTGCTCCAACCGATCTTTCAACACGGCTGTAGTTTACTGAACTAAACACCAGCGTCTGGCCCTGGTTAACCCTAATGGTATAAGCTCCCGACTGGTTGGTTTTTGTTGCCGTATTAGTACCTTTTACCGTTACGGTTACGTTTTCCAATGGTTCGTTGTTACTCCCTGTAACAATACCGGAAACAACTTTCTCCTGGGCCGCAAGTGGCAGAGAGCAGGTGAGTGCCAGTCCCCAAAGGAGCGTTAATTGCAGAATTTTTCTCATTGCATGTTAGTTTTTAATTTTTAAAAAGCGTTTTTTTATTATTAAAGCCTGGTAACTTATTTACAAGACTGTTATGCCTGCTGATATATAAGGTTGCAAAATCGGATCTCCAGGGTCTAGCTCGGTAATAAGTACATCTATTTTATCTGTGCCACAAACATGAAATGGTTGCAGGCTGTTTATCTTTTCTGAAATGGTTAAACAAACTACTTTTTGAGAAGACAGTATCATCTGTTGTTTTAGCTGCACCACATCCCAATCATTATCTGTAATGCCATTTTGAAGGTCAATAGCATTGATGCCGAGAAAACAGATATCTGCCTTGATGGATTTTATCCGGTTGATAGCATCTGCCCCTACCGTAATCTTTGAAACCTTAGATATCTTATCGCCCAACACAATTACATCAATAGCGGGATGATTCATGTATTCTACTACTGCCGGGATGCTACCCGTAATAAAAGTTGCATGCAGTTGCGTTGGCAGCAGCCTGGCCATTTCAATAATAGTGGTGCCACCGCCGGTCAATACAAACATGCCATCGTTTATGAGCGATATTGCTTTTTCTGCAATGATTCTTTTGTCCGTTTGTGCATAAGTATCGGTAGAAGGGTAAGTGATTTTGTTGAACGATTGTGACAATGCACCCCCATGAACCTTCACCAGTTTTCCAGTTTCTGAAAGCTCCTGTAAGTCCCTGCGAATGGTATCTTCCGATACACTCATATCTTTACAAAGGCTGTTAGACAACACTTTATTATGAAGATTGACCTGCCGAAGAATATAGGTCTGTCGTTCTTTTTTTAGCATATACAAGCAAAACTTTAAACAAATAAAAGCTAAATAATGCAAAAAACCGCATGTTTTTAACAATAGTTTTACTAAATGTGGATTAATACCTGCAAAACCTGCATATTCTGCATAGAAAAGTATAAGAGAAATTGTTTATAAACTTGCTTATTCGCCCAGCTCCAGCACTTGTGAATATTTGCTGAAAATATTAACCATGCGGTAAGCTTTATAAATGGCATAGCTGAATCGGCTGCCGGTAACGATGATGGTGGCGTCTTCATCCAGCATTCTCACAAAAACCGCATTATTGCCATGCCACCAGCCATTGTGAAAAATTACTTTCTTGCCGTTTGGATAGATATTCATGCGCCAGCCAAGCCCATAATTTTTTACGCCAGGATGCTCATTACTGTAAGGTTGGTAGGCTGCCGCCAGCGAAGCTTCATTAAACATAACGCCGCCGCTAAGGGCCCGGTGCCAGGTTAGCAGGTCGCGGCAGGTGCTGTAAATGTTTTTGTCGCCGTACACCTTATCCAGGTAGTTGTCTTTTATAACCCGTCCGTAACCATCGTAATTTGGCGTTTTACGGGCGCTGTTAGCAGGTGTACTTACATAACTGCTCTTCATGTGTAAAGGATCGAAAAAAGTTTGTTGTATAAATGCCGGGTACGATTTACCGGAAACCTTTTCAATAAGCAAAGCCAGCAATGCATAATTAGTATTGCAATATGTGAAATGAGTACCGGGCGCACTAATGTCTTTTATTTCAGCCTTACGTGTTACCAGGTAGTTCAGGATGTCAGTATTCGTAATTTGGATAGTTTCATCCCAGCCAAGGTCTTCCATAAAATAAAGGTAGTTCGGTAAGCCGCTCCTGTGGCTTAGCAGGTTCGTGACGGTAATGCCCGGGTAGTTGAATGCAGGGAAGTAATGGCTGAAACTGTCATCCAGGTTTAGCTTGCCTTGCTCAGCCAGCTTAACAACTGCCATTGCGGTAAAGGTCTTACTTACCGAAGCAATATGAAAGGGTGTATTTGCATCAATGCTGTCTGTTCCCGGCAGGGTAACCGTACCCTTGTATTTTTCAAAAATAATGTTCCCGCCTTTGCTTACTAATATACCACCATTAAAACGGGAATTCTTTAAAACGCTATCATACCATTTGGTAATTGCCTGCTGCAATTTGTTCTTTTCCTGCTGGCTGATGGCAGTAATGGGCAGCAGCAAGCTGCTGTCTGAGTTGGAAGTTTCGCCGCTGTTTGTACTGTTTGCTTTTTTACCCTGGCAGCCAGTAAAAAAAATAACAGCAATTATTAAAATGGCTGAAAGCTGAGTGCGGGCATAATTTGTACAATACGAAAAGCAGTTGGTGGAGGATATATTGGATATTATCATAAAATAGCAAACCTTTAAAAAGAATATATTTGTGCAAAATACGCACATAAAACTATGCCAGAGAAAATAAACACCAGCTACCCAAAGGAGAAAATCAATATACTTTTTTTAGAGAATATTAGCGATGTAGCTGTGAAACAGTTCAGGGATGCGGGTTACAGCGGTGTAAGGAAGATAACTGGCGCATTAAGTGAAGCAGAATTAATTAAAGAAATTAAGAATGTACATATACTTGGTATAAGAAGTAAGACCAAGGTTACGCCTGCCGTGCTTGATGCTGCAAAAAAATTGCAAACTATTGGTTGCTTTTGTATTGGCGTAAACCAGGTGAACCTGGAAACTGCTACAGCAAAAGGAGTGGCGGTTTTTAATGCGCCTTACAGCAATACGAGGAGTGTGGCAGAATTGGTGATGGGTGCTTCTATATTACTTGTGAGAAAAATATTTGATAAAAACAAAGCTGCACATGAAGGTAGCTGGATGAAAGATGCCACCGGTGCACACGAACTCAGAGGAAAAACGATGGGTATTGTGGGCTATGGCAACATCGGCAGCCAGGTAAGTGTGTTGGCAGAATCGCTGGGCATGCACGTAATTTTTTATGATGCAGAAACCAAACTACCATTGGGCAATGCATCCGACAGCAAAAATTTAAAAGAACTCTTTCAACAAAGTGATGTGGTTACACTTCATGTACCGGAATTAGCTTCTACCAAAAACCTTATCAATAAAGCCAACCTGGCTAATTTTAAAAAGGGCGCTGTGCTTATCAACTATGCAAGGGGAGGAGTGGTAGACCTGCCGGCATTAAAAAAAGCCATTGAATCAGGCCATATCGGCGGTGCAGCCATTGATGTTTTTCCGCAGGAGCCGGAAAAGAACGGGGATCAATTTACCTCGGTGTTGCAGGGATTACCCAATGTATTATTAACGCCGCATATAGGTGGCAGCACACAGGAAGCGCAAAGCAATATTGGGGTGGATGTGAGCGCCAAATTATTTAACTACCTGGAGAAGGGCATTAGCACCGGTTCTCACAGCATACCCCCGCTGGCATTGCCTTCGCAGGAAGGAGCACACCGCATACTGCACATTCACAAAAACGTACCAGGCGTGCTTAGCCAGGTAAACAGCCTGCTGAGCAAGCATAAGATCAACATACTGGCACAATATCTGAAAACAAATGAGAGCATAGGGTATGTAGTGCTGGATGTAGACAGGAACCTTAGCAAAAACGCCATGGAACTCCTTAAGGGTATTTCCGAAACAATAAAAGTAAGGATGTTGTACTAAACCAACACCTTCCACAAACCAGCTAAATTATCTTACGGTCATATTATTACTATATTTTCAATAATTACTGAAAATATAGTAACTTTGAACAATAAAAATATCATCATGAAATTAGTAATTATAGGCGGTGGGTTTGGCGGGTTAAAACTTGCCCGGGGTTTAAGTAACAAAACAGGTATCGATATCACTATAATAGATCGGTTTAATTACCACCAGTTTCAGCCATTGTTTTACCAGGTGGCCACTGCGGGCCTCGATGCAAGCAATATTTCGTTTCCCTTGCGCAAAGTTTTTCACGACAGCAAGAATGTAAATTACCGCATGGCTGAACTGGAACGCATCATTCCAACTGAAAATAAAGTGGTGACTAACATTGGTGATTTTGAATACGATCAATTGGTAATTGCAACTGGTGCCGATACCAACTTCTTCGGCAACGCAAATATGGCTGCTCATGCTTTACCCATGAAGAGTACTATGGAAGCCTTGCAACTGCGCAACAAGATCCTGGAAAATTTTGAGAATGCCCTGATGGCCGAAAGCCCGGAAGCACTGCAACGAATGATGAACATCGTGGTAGTGGGCGGCGGGCCCACGGGTGTAGAGTTAAGTGGTGCCATTGCGGATATGGAGCGCTTCGTGTTGCCAAAGGATTATCCCGATATTGATTTTTCTTCAATGAATATTTTCCTGCTGGAAGGATCTTCGGAAGTGCTGGGCAACATGAGTGATAAAAGCAGTGAGCAATCAAAATCTTACCTGGAAAAATTAGGCGTAACCGTGAAGCTGAATACGATGATCGAGGATTATGATGGCAAAACGGCTGTGATGAAAGATGGCAGCACCATTGAAACTGCTTTACTCATCTGGGCGGCGGGTATTAAGGGCAATGTGCCGGATGGTATTGACCAATCGCTGCTGGCAAGAGGCAACCGCATCAAGGTTGATCGTCGTTGCAAAGTTATCGGCACCAGTAATATTTACGCAATAGGAGATGTGGCTTTTATGGATAGTGATCCTGCTTTTCCGCAGGGGCACCCGCAAGTTGCGCCTGTGGCCATGCAGCAGGCTGAAATGCTGGAGAATAATTTAATGCGCATCGAGATGAAAAGCGGCGAGAAACAAATGATTGATTTTACATACAAAGATCAGGGCTCCATGGCTACGGTGGGACGTAACCTCGCCGTGGTAGACATGCCAAAACCCAAGCTTCATTTCGGCGGTTTCCTTGCCTGGCTAATTTGGATGAGCCTGCACCTGATGTTGATTGTGGGTGTGAAGAACCGCTTTTTTGTATTTATGAACTGGATGTATAATTACTTTACCAGAGACCAGAACCTGCGATTGATCTTTGTGCCCAAATCGTTCAGGAAGAATGCGGAAGCAGCCCGAAGTTTCAGGGTGTAAAAGTGGTTAGTGTAAAAGCACATCATACAATGACATCACCCGGATGCCTTCAACAGCCGGCATTGCACCCTGTAGCGCAACAATTTTCTTTTCACCTCTTCGAAGGTACAAATAATTGTCTGCAGCATTCAGTTCCTTCCAATTACCTGCGCATCACAACGAGGCAACATTAATAAAAACAAGCAAATGATATGGAGCAGTTTTGCAGGCATCAGTAATTCTGAAGAATTTGCAGCATTTGTTTTATCTCTTCCACATTAACGCTTACTGTTTCTAATGCTTCATCCATAGCTGGATTGTTATACTGCATTTCGCTTGGCACATTTGTTCTTGCTGAAGTATGAAATTCTGTAGCGACTGTAATGTTGATGAGGGTTTGCAGATTGGCAGCCCGCACGCCGCTGCCAGGCATGATGCTGATTCGATGATCAGCCTGCTGCACCAACCCAGCAATGGTTGCTGCACCTGCCTCCGCTGTTGGGGCGAGTCCCGAAGTAAGGATGCGTTCGAAGCCACAGGCAATTATGTCTTCTAATGCCTTGCCAGCATCATTCACCCTATCGAAAGCCCGGTGAAAGGAAGCACCCATTGGATAAGCAAGTGCTGCAAGTATGCTATTCCTTTCCTTATCGATACTGCCATCTGCGTTCAGGATACCTGTTACTATACCATCACACCCTAACTGTTTGCAGGTACGTACATCAGCTTTCATTATTTCAAACTCGATATCGTTGTATAAAAAATCTCCGCCACGGGGCCTTATGATTGGGTATAATTCTACGGATATTTTTTGCCTGGCTTGTTGTATAAAACCATAGGAAGGAGTGGTTCCGCCTTCGCCGGGGTTATCGCATAATTCTATTCTATGGGCACCTGCTTCTTGCGCCTTTAAACAAGCATCTATCGTAAAACCTATCACTTCTAATTGGTAGTCCATTATCTTAAAATAACCGCTTGTTATAAAAGGTATTTTGACGGGATGATCTTATTGATATTATCCGTTTTTACCGAGTACACAAAACCTTTTTGGATGGCGTAGGCACCGTGCTCTCCTTTTTTATTCATAGCAAGAAAACCAACCTGTATGCTGCGGGCTTTTTCCCTATCACGTTTTACAATTCTTTCTATGGCTTTTTTGCAGGCGTTTTCCGGGCTGTAACCCTGGCGCATAAATTCAACCACAAGGTGGGTTCCGCAAATCCTGATCACTTCTTCGCCTACACCACTGCTGGTGGCAGCGCCTACTTCATTATCTACAAAAAGCCCGCCGCCTATTAGGGGTGAATCTCCCACACGGCCGTGTACTTTAAAAGCCATACCGCTGGTGGTAACGGCACCGCAAATATCATTATTATCATCCATAGCAATCAGCCCCATGGTATCATGATTGGGAGAACCATCTTCAAAAAACGCTGGTGCAAAAGGGCCATGATTGTTCTGCTTCGCAGGATTATTTTGTTCCAGTTCAATATTAATAACAGGTTTGTATTTATTAGATTTCAACCAGCGTTCATAGGCTTTTGTAGCACTTTCCGATAATTTATCCGGCTCTAGTGTAAAGCCGTTTTCCAAAGCAAATTGCTGGGCACCTTTTCCTGCCAGTAGTACATGTGGCGTTAGCTCCATCACTTTCCTTGCTACAGAAATGGGGTGTTTTATTCTTTCTAATGCAGCCACGGCGCCACAATTAGCGTTGTGATCCATAATGCATGCATCCAGGGTTACAATGCCATCCCTGTCGGGATAGCCACCTAAACCTACACAACAATTAATGTCATTTTCAATTTGGATTGCGCCCGCTTCTACGGCATCCAATGCCGTGCCTTTGTTGCCTAATATTTGCCAGGCTGCGGCATTCACCGGCATGCCACTATCCCAGGTAGATATTACAATTGGTTTTGTGGAAGCAGGCGAAAAAGACGGAAGCGTAACTGACCCAAGCCCTAGTGAACTCAGCGTTAAAAATTTTTTCCTGTTCATTCAGTATTGATTTTTTGAGATACCCTGATTTTATGGGTGCCTATGCATGGTTAGTTTTTTTATCATTTCTGTAGAAACGCTGTCAGCATACATACCGAAAGCACTGGTGATGACTCCTTTGATGTCACCCTCTTTTGATTCTACTGCATATACCACATCCTCATCGGAGGGATTGGTGAATCCTTCAAACCGGTGTTGTTCGGTTATCTCAAACTGACCGGGGTTCAGGCATAGTTCTTCATTATCCCGGCAGATCAGCTTGTCAAATGCAATATTAAAGTCTAGCGTGTAACCTCTTTCCTTTAACCCGTTGATGGCGCCCACAACAGTATCGTACTGGTACATTTTTTTAAGTTTTGTTTAAAAATACGAAAACAATTACATAATGGCGATGGCATATACCGAGCGGTTATTTTTCGGCTATGGATGTAAAACCAAAATAGACCACCACCAGCAGGCTTACCACTGCTGCAACCAGAAAAGTTGCCATAGGACCTGCATAGACCCAAATGAGCCCGCCGATGCTGCTGGCAAATAAAGCCGCCAGGCTTTGCATACCACTAAAAGTTGCTATGGCAGTGGCTGTTTCAGTTTTTGGTACAATATTGCTGATCCAGGCTTTAGCCACGCCTTCCGTTGCAGCTGCATAGAGACCGTAAAAAGCCAGCAACAACAGATATAACCAAATAGGACAGTCAAAGGCAAAACCAACATAAACGATAGAAAATAACAGGATGCCGGAGATGAAAATATTTTTTAACCCTAGCTTATCAGCCAGTTTACCCACAGGGTAGGCTACCAGTGCATACACCAGGTTATAAAAAATATATAAGCCGATGATGAGCCGGTCGTTTAAGCCGGACTCCTTCATTTTAAGCAGCAGGAAAACGTCGGAACTGTTTACTAGTGCAAATAACAGCAAGCCAAATAGTAATCTTTTGTAGGAGAAGGAAGCTGTTTTCAGGTAGGAGAAAAAAGCCAGAAAGCGTGCTGTAGGTTTTGGTTGGTTTGTTGGCAGCTCCGGTTTTTTTTCTTTTATGATGAACGTAAGCGCAATGGCTGCAAGCCCAGGCAGGAAGGCCAGCAAGAAAAGTGTCTGGTAATCTCCGGGATATAAATAAAGGTAAAGCAAAGCCAGAGCCGGGCCGGCTACAGCGCCCAACGTATCCAGACTGCGGTGAAAACCAAAGACCGTGGCCTTGGTGGCAGGCGTACTCTCGTCGCTGAGTATGGCGTCTCTTGCGCCGGTGCGGATGCCTTTGCCTAGCCGGTCGATGGTACGGGAAAAAAATATCCACACCGGAAACACAAAAAAAGCCAGCATGGGCTTGCTCAATGCACTAAGGCTATAGCCCAATTGTACAAAGGGCATGCGCCTGCCCATGCGATCGCTCAATTTGCCAAAATAACTTTTGCTAAGGCCTGCGGTAGCTTCTGCCACACCTTCCAGCACGCCTATAAACACAGCCGTGTACCCAATCTGCTGCAGGAACAAAGGCATAATAGGGTAAAGCATTTCGCTGGCTACATCGGTAAACATGCTCACCAGGGAAAGTACCCAGATGGTTTTTGTTATGATCTTCATCCTGCTGTTGTTTTACACTACGTTTATGCTGGTTAGTACAAGTGTTTCCGGTAAGTTCTCAATATGCTTTTCAAGCTGTTATCAAAGATTTGAGCAATAGTTTGCGTACATTGCAACAAAAAATTGCCCGGCTTTGTGCCCGGCCCCATAAAGAGAACAGACACAACAAAAGTATGAGTAAAAAGAAAACAACCGCCCCAAAGAAAAAATCTTCGCAAACCAAGCTCCTGAAAGGCCGGCTTGATATCAGCCGCAGCGGAATGGGGTTTGTGATAGTAGAGGATATGGATACCGATATCATCGTAAAGCCACACAATTTTGACAAAGCCTTTCATGGTGATATTGTAAGGGTACAGGTTAATAAGGAAAATGGCGGTAAAAGACTTGAAGGTATCGTAGTAGATGTGGCAGAAAGAAAGCAGACTGAGTTTATCGGCACCATGCAGGTGAACAAAAATGTAGCATTTTTCATTGCAGCATCTGAAAAACCAATTCCGGATTTTTATATTGCTTCCGATAAATTGAATGGAGCCGTTGATGGCAGCAGGGTAGTAGCCAGACTCGTAAAATGGGACAAAAATGATAAGAAACCACAGGGTGAAGTAATAAGCATTCTCACTGCAAGGAACGAGGCGGATATGGCCATGAAAGAAATCATTGTAGATGCGGGTTTCCCGCTGGCTTTTGAAGATGCGGTATTGAAGGAAGCCAACCAGTTATCAGAAAAAATTACCAGGGAAGAACTTAAAAAAAGAAAAGATTACAGGGATATTCTAACGTTCACTATAGATCCTTATGATGCAAAGGATTTTGATGATGCTATTTCCATCCGAAATTTAGATAATGGTAATTATGAAATTGGTGTTCACATTGCAGATGTAAGTCACTTCGTAACTCCTGCCAGCATTTTGGATAAAGCAGCCTATGCAAGAGCTACGAGTGTATACCTGCCAGACAGGGTTAATCCTATGTTGCCCGAAAGAATTTCCAATGAATTGTGTTCACTAAGGCCTAATGAAGATAAATATACTTTTTCTGTGATCTTCCAGATAACCAACAGGGCAGAAATTAAGCACCGCTGGATTGGCAGAACCATCACCCACAGCGATCATCGTTTTACGTACGAAGAAGCGCAGGAGATTATTGAAACAGGTGACGGCCCGCATGTTAAGGCTATTACCCTGCTTAACAATCTTGCGCAGCAATTCAGGAAGGAACGTTTCGATAACGGTGCTATCAACTTTTCATCTAGCGAAGTAAAATTTAAATTAGATGAAGAAGGCACGCCCATTGGTGTAGCAGTAAAAGAAAGTAAAGAAGCACATAAACTGGTAGAGGAATTTATGTTGCTTGCCAACAGGGCTGTGGCAGAATATGTTTCAAAAATTAAGATCAACAAAGAACCGGTACCATTTCCTTATCGCATACACGATCAGCCCACAGAGGAAAAACTGATCCCCTTCGTAGCATTTGCACGAAAGTTTGGCTACACATTCGATATGAAGAGTGAAAAGGAAGTAGCCGGATCGTTTAATAAATTGTTGAAAGAAGTGCAGGGAAAACCAGAACAACATGTGCTGGAGCAACTCGGTATCCGAACAATGGCCAAAGCTATTTACACCACTTCAAATATTGGTCACTACGGATTAGGATTTGAAAACTATTGTCATTTTACTTCTCCCATCAGGCGCTACCCCGATGTGTTGGCACATCGCATATTGCAGCAATGCCTGGAGCATAATGTTACCATCGATAATAAGATGGATGAAAAATGTAAACATTGCAGTGCACAAGAACGCTCAGCTATGGAAGCAGAACGTGCAGGAAACAAGTACAAGCAGGTGCAGTATATGAAGGAATTCCTGGGCGATGAATTTGATGCAGTAATAAGCGGCGTATCCGCTTTTGGATTCTGGGCAGAAACGGTAGAACATAAATGCGAAGGACTGGTAAGCATTCGGGACCTCAGCGATTTTGATGAGTTCAGGCATGATGAAACAGATTATTCTCTGGTAGGTGCCAACACCGGAAAAAAATTCAGGATAGGAGATAAGATTCGGATAAAAGTAATTGCTGCCAATCTCTCTAAAAGACAACTGGATTATGCGTGGGTGCCCGATGCTTCAAAAGGCCCGGTGCCCGATGCCAGCAAGAGTAAAAAGAATACAAAGAAGCCAAATGCCGCTAAAAAGAAAAAGTAATTGTTGCTTGGATAATAATCATCATCAGAAAATTTTTTAAACGGATCCATCTACATGCATTCATTCCAGGACTTGTCTGCACTTTTTGAAGCGCAATTTGGTAAACGGCATTTTCCCGAAACGCCGAACAATTTATATGATGCGGCCCAATACATTTTAACCATAGGCGGAAAAAGGGTGCGCCCGGTAGCGGTAATGCTGGGCAACGAACTCTTTGATGACCTGCATCCCAATGTGATGGACGTAGCGAATTCAATTGAACTTTTTCACAACTTCAGTTTGATTCACGACGATATTATGGATAAAGCACCGCTGCGCCGGGGCCTGCCTACGGTTCATATAAATTTTGGTGAGAGTACCGCATTGCTTGCCGGCGATGTTATGCTGGTGGCTGCTTATGAATACCTCAATAAAATACATGCGGCTGCTTTGCACCCTATCCTTTCTCTTTTTAATAAAACAGCAAGGGAGGTATGTGAAGGTCAGCAACTGGATATGGACTTTGAAAAAAGAGCCTTCATCAGCATGGAGGAATATGTTCAAATGATTAGTTTAAAAACATCGGTACTGCTGGCAGCAAGCCTGCAATTGGGCGCCATCCTTGGTGGCGGAGGGCAAGGCAACCAGCAACACCTGTATGCATATGGTAAAAACCTTGGTATTGCTTTTCAGGTGCAGGACGATTACCTTGATTGCTTTGGCGACCCTGAAAAATTCGGCAAACAGGTGGGAGGCGATATCCTAGCCAACAAAAAAACTTTCCTGCTGATACACACGATGGAAGTGGCAAACGATACACAGAAAAAGGAATTAGATATTCTGCTGCAAAACAATGCTGCAGACAAAGTTGCCCGCGTGCAACAATTGTACAGGGACTGTGGCTCAGATGCATGGGCAGCTTCTCTAAAAGAAAAATACTCTGGCATAGCCATGAAACACCTGGAAGATATTGCGGTGCTTGGTGCCCGCAAGCAACCATTAGAAGAACTGGCAGGATATCTTTTAATGAGGGAGCATTGATCTGGCATTGCCATTTAGCACTAACCCAACTCAAAACAATTTTGCAAAAACGGTATTACTAAATTTATTTTATTACATTTCCGCATTGTAAAAACCAAAACCAACATGTTTAATTCTTTATTCAGAACAAAAAAGATCGAAAGTATTTTAGCAGAATCTGGTGATCCACATGGTGGTGGGTTGAAGAGAGTGCTCACCATGCGTGACCTTACTTTTTTCGGCATAGCCGCCATCATAGGAGCAGGAAGTTTCAGCAGCCTTGGTGCGGCAGTATTTGATGGCGGCCCCGGTGTAGCCATCCTGTTTGTAATTACTGCTATCGCCTGTGGGTTTACTGCCTTATGTTATTCTGAATTTGCCAGCCGTATACCCGTTGCCGGCAGTGCTTACACTTATGCGTATGCGTCCTTTGGCGAGCTCTTTGCCTGGATCATTGGCTGGGCGCTGATCATGGAATATTCTATTGGTAATATTTATGTGGCATACAGTTGGAGCGATTATTTTACATCCTTTTTACAAAGGCTCAACATTCATGTTCCGGAATACATGGCCACCAGCTATTTGGAAGTAAAACATGCGCTGGAAGGAGGTTCTACTAATCCTGCAGTGCTTGAAGCCTGGGACACCGCACCTGTGGTAGGTGGCCTGCGTATCATATTCGATCTGCCAGCCCTGGTCATTAATATACTGATCACTTGCCTCGTTTACCGTGGTATTAAAGAAAGCAGAAATTTCAGCAACACCATGGTGATTTTAAAATTAGCGGTGGTGCTGCTCGTTATACTTGTAGGAGGTTATATGATTTATGCAAACGATTTAACTTTTAACTGGACGCCCGCCAACGATGAAGGGGTGCCATCTTTTATGCCAAACGGTTTTAGCGGAGTGATGGCTGCGGTAAGCGGCGTGTTCTTTGCCTATATTGGTTTTGATGCCGTGAGTGTTTTAGCAGAAGAAGCCAAGAACCCGCAGCGTGACCTGCCGCGGGGCATGATACTGTCGCTGGTGATTTGTACCGTTGTATATATATTATTATCCCTGGTGCTTACCGGCGCTGCAAACTACCGCAGCTTTGAAGGCGTGGGCGATCCGCTGGCATTTATTTTTGAACCGCAAAACCTGAACCTTGGCTGGATGCAGCTATTCGTAGCCGTTGCAGCCGTAATTGCTATGACAAGTGTATTGCTTGTGTTCCAAATGGGGCAACCAAGAATCTGGATGAGTATGAGCCGTGACGGATTGATGCCGCCTGCATTTCAGCGTATACATAAAAAATATAAAACGCCCTCTTTTGCCACTATCGTTACCGGCATAGTGGTGGGTGTGCCAATATTATTTACCGATAAAACTTTTGTACTGGACTTTACCAGCATTGCAACCTTATTTGCATTTGTGCTTGTTTGCGGTGGCGTTTTGTTGCTACCGTCTAAAGAAAAAATTCCTGGACGTTTTCATTTACCTTATATCAATAGCCAGTTTATTTATCCAGCCATTTTAATTGCTTGCATATTTGTAGCAAGGGCATTGTCTAAAGATTATTTTGCCGAAATATTTAATTTTAATTTCAGCTCAGATGCCGGTTATACAAGCGGAAAAACGAGTTTTATGGATATGGCTACGCCACACATTACGCTGCTTATATTCTGGTTAATTGCTGGCTTGCTGGCAGTACTTACGCTGTTTAAAAAGTATTCCTTAATACCGCTAATGGGGCTTGTTACCTGCCTGTACCTTTTAACGGGTATGACAAAAGAAAACTGGGCATGGTTCATTGGCTGGATGGTACTGGGATTGGTGCTTTACTTTATGTACGGTTATCGCAAAAGCAAATTGGCCCAATCTTCCGCAGGTTAATTTTATAGTTTTTCTATACGGTAAACGGCACAAAGTAAAGTAACTTTGTGCCGTTGTTTTATAATACATATATATGAAGTACCAGGTAGGCGACAGGATAATTGTTTTACACTCCGATGAAGCGGGAGAAGTGATTGACATCATTAATGAAAATATGGTGATGATTGAAGTGAGGGGCGTTAAATTTCCTGCTTACATGGATCAGATTGACTTTCCCTACTTCAAAATGTTCAGCGAGAAAAAATCTATTCCCAAGAAAAAAATATTTATAGATGATGTGCGGAAAGAAAAAACGCAGCCTAAAAAGAAAACAGGCGATGGTGTGCTGATCCGCTTTATTCCCATTTTTGATAAAGATGTTTTTGATGATGATATCGTGGAAAAACTGAAAGTCTATCTTATCAATCAAAATGAAGAAGGTTACCATTTTACTTACAATCTTTATTTTGCCGGGGAAAATAATTTCCAGTTGAAGAACCAGGTAGATGGACTGAGCGAATTTTACCTGCATGACGTGAACTTTGAAGACATGAGCGATAACCCAAAATTTGAGTTTGAGTTTTCCCTGTTGCAGGAGAATAAAAAGAAGGCCCCCTTCTTTGAAGCAAACCTGAAGGTAAAGGGCAAGCAGTTGTTTAAAAAGATAGAAGAACTGCATCAAAAAAATGAATCGGGATTTTCCTACGAATTATTTACGCATTACCCGGATAAAATAGAAGAAGAAAAAGTTGACCTCAGCAAATTGAACAGCGCAGGATACAGGGTGTACGATGCAAAGCACGTGATGAGTCATCTGCCACCAGCCCGTTCCGTGATAGATCTGCACATTGAGAAGTTAACCGATAGCTGGAAACACCTGACCAATTTTGAAATACTTACCATGCAACTAAATGAATTTGAAAAGTATTACGATTTAGCTGTAAGCCACCAGCAGCCAACACTCATCGTAATTCATGGCGTAGGGGAGGGTAAACTCAGGGATGAGATTCATGAATCACTGCGGTTAAAAAACGAAGTAAAATCTTTTGTAAACCAGTTTCACCCATTGTACGGCTTTGGCGCTACGGAGATTTATTTTAAATAGCAGTTCTCTTTATTCAGAAGTACTTTACTTCAGCGTTCGTTTCTTTATCATGCCGCCCTTCATGTCTTTTACGCTGCTCATCACCACGAATGCATTGGGATCTATCTTTGCGATCTCGAATTTTAATTTACCTACTTCTAATCTTGTTACAATGGTGTAAATGATCTTCATATCATAGAATTTTTCGCCGCTTTGCCCATGTCCACGTTCTCCTTTGTAAATAGTAATTCCCCTGCCAAGTTTGTTGATGATCATCGAACTAATTTTTTCTGACTTAACCGATATGATGGTTACGGCAGTATATTCTTCTATACCTTCTATGATAAAATCAACAGTTTTTGAAGCCGAGAGATATGTAAGCATAGCGTATAGGGCAGTTTCAACTGAGATAAGCCATGCGGCAAACCCAAAGATGATCACATTTACAATCAGGATCACATCACCAATGGTAAGACCAGATTTTTTGCTTACAAAAATTGCCAGCACTTCCGTTCCGTCTAATACAGCACTACCTCTCACGGCAAGGCCGATACCGGCCCCAAGAAAAAAACCACCGAAAACGGAAACCAGTACTTTGTCGCTGGTAATTTGAGGGTAGGGCAAAAAAGTTACCACCGCCGCCAGCCCGGCAATTGCCAAAGCAGTTTTAATGGCAAATCTTTTCCCTATGATACCATAGCCTAAAATAATAAAAGGCAGGTTCACCAGGATTAATAACACCGCAAAACTATACCCGGTTAATTGTTGAATCAACAGCGAAATACCCGTGGCGCCACCATCCAAAAAAGCATTGGGCAACAAGAAACCTCTTAAACCAAAGCCTGCAGATAAAATGCCCAGCGAAATAAGAAAGGCATCAGTTACATGTTTCTTAAAACTGATCCTTATTTCAATAAACTGCCGGGCATCATCCAGGCTTTGAAAGCCTGCGTGGCCCCTAAGCCTTCTAAGAAATATCTTTATTAATTCAACCCGTTTTTTTACCATAACCAATTTATTGATGCCAGTTGTATGCGAGTGTTAAAAATTATATTTTTGATACCTTGAAATTCCTGACAGCCATTTGCTTAAATATACAAAACAAATGTCTATGTGTTGGAATCAACGCTGCAATTCTTACATTGCATTACAGTTTGATCAATTGATGATATTATGACCAAAAAAGCCAACGCAACTTATAAAAGTGGTTACGCTGCCATATGTTCAATAATTTGTTGGTTTGCCATCATATGCCAGCTAGTACTGATGATACAAAACAGGGTGGTACCTGTTCCGGAAACTTTACTTCGATTCTTTGGCTTTTTTACTATTCTTACAAACATAATCGTGGCCATCACTTTTACAGCAAACATTAAAAAATCCCCTGGTTTTTCTTTTCTAAGATCATTCAATACCATCTCCGCAATACTCGTATACATACTGGTAGTGGGCATCGTTTACAATGTCATACTCCGTGCTATCTGGGCACCCACAGGTATGCAAAAACTGGTTGATGAACTATTACACCTTGCTATTCCTTTATTGTTTCTTTTTTATTGGATAACCTTCACCATTAAAGAGAGAGTTTCCTGGTCAAATCTTGGACGCTGGCTGGTCTATCCTTTTATTTATCTACTATTCATTCTTATTAGTGGCAGCTTCACTTCCTTTTACCCCTATCCCTTTGTTGATGTAAATAACCTGGGCATCTCGGTAGTGCTGGTAAATAGTGGATACATGCTCTTATTCTTCCTGGCACTATCATCCGTGTTCATTTTTATTAGCAAGCAAAAAGCAAAAAATGCTACGGTGCGAACTTTCAGCTAGTTATTAGTGTATTATTTGGGAGCCACAAATGGCAACCAATACGCCGTAAAAGTCGTATCTTATTCTGTACACATAATATACCGGATGCGCATAACGCTGCTTATTATACTGGCATTTATTTTTACCGATACAAGATCGCAATCACTGCGTTTTGAATGGGTAAAGCAATTTGGTGGTACCAGCCTTGATGGCGGTACCGATATTGTGCTTGATGCAAGTGGAAATATTTACAGCACCGGCTTCTTCACCGGAACGGTAGATTTTGACCCCGGCCCCGGTGTTTTTAATTTAGTAGCACCACCTACTAATGAAGAAGATATTTTCATTTCCAAATTAGATCCTAACGGCAATTTTATTTGGGCAAAGCAGATTAGCGGAAATTTTTTCGACAATGCTTATTCACTTAAAGTTGATGCCGCAGGCAATGTTTACATCACTGGTGTATTTTTCAGCAATACTGATTTTGATCCCGGCCCCGGCGAATATCGCCTCCAATCTTCCGGTAATGAAGATGCCTTTGTTGCTAAATTAGATGCTGGGGGAAATTTTATGTGGGCGAAAAAATTCGGAGCAAGTTCCTTCGACAGGGGCAATGCATTATCATTAGATCCCCAGGGTAATGTAGTTATTACTGGTTTTTTTAAAGAAACGGTAGACTTTGATCCCGGCCCTAATGTCTTTAACCTGGTGGCACAGGATGATGGTGATATTTTTATATTAAAATTGACGGCTAACGGAGGATTCGTTTGGGCGAAGCAAATAGCAGGAACAGGTTTCCAGGGTGGCTATGGTGTAAGTGTAAGTGCAACAGGCAATGTATACGCAACAGGTTACTTTGCAGGTACGGTAGATTTTGATCCCGGCCCTGCCGTATTCAATATTACCGGGCCAGGAATGCTGAACGAATTTGTGGTAAAGCTTGATGCCGCGGGAAACTTTAAGTGGGCAAAAGTAATGGGCGGTAATAAAGATATGTACTCCTATGCCCTGGCGCTGGATGCAGCCGAAAACGTGTTCACTACCGGTTCTTTCGATGGTCAGGTAGATATGGATCCTGGCCCAGCATCTTTAATTTTTACGGCAACAGGAGCAGAGGATGCATTTGTTTCTAAACTCGATTCTAATGGCAATTTAATTTGGGCGAGGCAAATAGGAGGCAATACCTATGAATCGGGCCTTACCGTTACCACGGATGTTGATGGTAATTGTTATGTAGGCGGTTTCTTTCAGGATATGGTTGACTTTGATCCCGGGCCAGGTGTTTTTAATATAAGTTCCAATGGCTTTTCCGATAGTTATATCCTGAAGCTGGATGCTGCAGGAAATTTTGTTTTAGCTACCGGGATCGGCGGGGATCTTTTTGAACGTATCGTTTCCCTGAAACTGGATGCCAACAAAACCATCTATGCCATTGGGTATTTTGAAAATACCGTAGATTTTAATCCCGGAACGCCCGTCGTAAACTTAACATCTGTAGGCAAGACTGATATTTTTATTTTAAAACTTCGCCAGTGCGATGCTATCACCACAACAGATGTAAATGCCACTACCTGTAACAATTACACGCTGAATGGCCAGGTGTACACCAGCAGCGGCATCTATACCCAAACACTACAAAATGCTACCGGCTGCGATAGTATCATCACGCTGCACCTGGTTATTACCAGGGCATCTACCCAAAGCGATGTTACTATTTGCGAAGGAGAACAATATTTTGCCGGAGGTGCATTCCGTACAACAACCGGTACTTATGCAGACACACTTTTGACCACCCAGGGATGCGACTCTTTACTGGTTACCAATTTAACGGTGCTGCCTTCACCTAAACCAATGTTGGGGTCCGATCGTGATCTTTGCACCGGAGAAGTGCTCCGGCTTTACCCCGGCAACTTCGCCCGTTATCTTTGGAATAACGGCAGCACAGATAGCAGCATCAATGTTAATACCCCGGGGCTTTACACAGTAAGAGTTACAGCCAATAATAGTTGCACGGCCATAGACAGTTTTACCATCAGGAAAATAAATCCCCTGCCAGCCAATTTTCTTCCATCCGATACATTGCTTTGTACTTCGGCAATATTGCCACTCCAGGTTAATGGTTTTAGCAATTACACATGGAGTACAGGCGCAGCATCACCTTCGGTTACCATTACCGGTCCTGGCGTTTATAGCCTGGTTGTTACAGATAAGAATAATTGCGTTGGATCAGACAGTATCGTAGTAAGGCCCAAAGAGGGATGCATCCCTATAGCCATTCCAAATTCTTTTACGCCCAACAATGATGGATTGAATGATATCTTCCGGCCGATGGTAAATACGGCCGTATCGGAATTCAGGATGCAGATTTTTGACCGGTGGGGCCAGCTTATCTTCCGTTCCAATAGCTTGCTGAATGGCTGGGATGGAACAAATAAAGGCAGCATGCTTCCAATGGGAGCCTACACTTATTTTATTGAAATTAAAAATGCTGCAGGAGAACTTTCACGGCACAAGGGCACTATACTTTTGCTTAGGTAGCTCCGAGAATATTTGTTAAGCCTCCGCTTTTGCTTTCATCTCTGCATAGGTCTTCAGATTTTTTCCTATGATGGTGTTCCAGCTTTCTTTATGATGTTTGCTATCCAGGTGTTCCATTTCTTTCGGAAACTGGTCGAGGCCGCTATGCGTTAATCGTACCAGGGTTTTTTTGCCATCTTCTTCCAGTTCAATCCGTAACAAAGTTTCTGCCGGGTACTCTTCATAACTCCAGCTATATGTAAGTAATTTATTTTGTTCGGCCTGAATAATACAACAGCGAATGGGAAAAAATTTTCCATTCTTTTCACCAAACATTCTGAAAGAGAATCCGGGTTCGGGAATGAATTTTTCCATAGCAAAATACCAATTTTTCATTTCAGGAGCACTGGTCAGCGCCTTCCATACCAACTCAACAGGTGCTGCTATTTTTTTTTCGATGGTAACTTTCTCTTTAGACATACGAGGTACTGTTTAGCGTATAAAATAGAAACAGCTTGTATAAATATAGTTTATTTTTGCGTTTCTATCAGCCGGTCATCGTTCGCCACGCAAGTGTCGGAAGGAAAGTCCGGACAGCAAAGGGCAACACACCGGTTAACAGCCGGCTTCCCGGCAAAGGCCGGGAAAGAGAAAGTGCCACAGAAAATAACCGCCAGCTACAGTTTACTGTAGAATGGTAAGGGTGAAAACGTGAGGTAAGCGCTCACGACGTTATCGGGTAACCGGCAATGTGGGTAAACCTTGTGTGCTGTAATGCCATGTAAACCCCGGTTTGCAGCAATGCAATGCAAGCGGCCCGTTTGTTTCGCCTTTGGGCGAAACGGGAAGGGTAGGCAGCAAGATCTTAACAGCAATGTTAAGGCAAGATAAATGATGACCGTTCCGGTTTCACAACCGGGATAACAGAATCCGGCTTATGGCTGATAGATTTTTTTCTTAAATTATCCCAGTTTTATTCACAGGTTTTCCGCAATGTGGGCAGAGATTAGCATCAGGCACTTTTGATTTCTTCATCTCATCAAGGAAACCGGCGGTAATAATGCCTGCGGGCAATGCAAATATGGCCAGCCCGATTAATGAGATAAGGCTCGTAATTATTTTGCCGGCGGCGGTTATAGGTACCATATCTCCATAGCCTACCGATGTTACCGTAATTACTGCCCACCATAGTGCAGCAGGTATACTGGAGAATACTGTTGGCTGTGCAGGATGCTCAACAAAATAAACAGTACAACCTGCAATTACAATCAGGAACAGGATGAGCACAAGGCTTAATTTTAATTCGTTTGCCCTGCCAACAAAAACACTTCTTACAATTCTTGCAGATTTCATATAAGCGGTCAGGCGGAAAAGCCGCAGGAATCGAAGCAGGCGCAACATCACCAATAACCTCAGATCCAGGCTGTATATTTCGTGTATATAGAATGGAAGAATGGCTACAAGGTCTATCAAAGCATACATCGAAAACATATACTTCAGTCGCCCATGCACTTTATGTGAATATTTAGGGTCGTAGCTGCTACTCCAAAGCCGCAGCAGGTATTCTATGGTGAAAATTATGACAGATACTGTATCGAAAACTATAAAGTAGGGATGATACAGGTGCAAGGAAGGTACTGTTTCCAGTATCACTACAATCACATTCAAGCAAATCAGGATGATGATAAACCCATTTACAATTTTATCCCATTTAGTGAAACCCAACTCGGGATGAAGTATGGTGTGCACCTTTCCTTTGGTAGTTTGTGACATAGCAGTTTTTTACGCTTTAAAGTTAGCAAAATAATTTTCCGATGGGAATATTATCTACAATGGGCCTGGTTCAAAAAAAT
>JBBSKH010000043.1:0-28761 GCA_038256495.1 Chitinophagales bacterium | reverse complement strand
TACCGTTTAAATACATTTGCATTTAATCAACTCGTATATTTAGAAATCTATCAATCATTAAGTTATGGCAAGCAAAAAGTACAAATTATTATTAACGGGCCTTTTTATGGTCCTGGCGATGGGTGCATTCGCCCAAAACACAGGGGGATACGACATTTATGACTCCTCTGTTATCAGTTCCAAAAACATGCCCCAGCAAAACGAATTTTGGAATAATTCCTATAGTTTTCCTGCAAAACCACGCAACCAGTGGGAAGTTGGGGTATCTGTAGGTGCACTAAACGTAACTGGTGATGTTTCCAGCAAATTTCCAACTCTGGGCTTTTCTGCTCATGTTAGAAAAGCTTTCGGTTATGTGTTCTCTTTAAGGGCGCAGTACCTTAATGGTAACGCAAAAGGGATGAACTGGAACAAATCTCAGAATTTTGCAAAAAATACAGCATGGGACCAGTATTCATCTGTTCAAGTAGCTCCAGCCGGTGGTTACCAGTTTCGCAAGGGTTTCGGTGGTCCGTTGTCGGCAACACAGGATATGGTGTTTTACAACTACAAAGCCAATATTCAGGACCTTAGTTTGCAAGGAATCGTTACTCTAAATAACATCCGTTTCCATAAGCAAAAGACCGGCTTCTTATTTTACATAGGTGCTGGTGCTGGTGCAACAGCTTATCAAACCAACGTAAATGCTTTGAACGACGCCGGTGGTACTTACACTGCATTGTTCAATTCAATACAGCAGGTAGAATATAAGAATCGCAAGGACGTGTTAAAAGCTTTGAAAGACGGAATGGATGATACTTACGAAACTGCTGCTGAAGGACAAGGCGGTCGTCGTCCTAAATTGGGTGACAATACTTTGAGGTTCTCTGCAACAGCTTTAGCTGGTATTGCATTTAAATTAGGTAAAAGAATCAACCTTGCTATAGAGAATCGTCACACATTTATTAAAGATGATTTGTTAGACGGTCAAAGATGGCAGGAGCACGCATTAGGTGATGCAGTATTAACCAGCGATTTTGATTCTTATAATTACCTGTCTCTTGGTTTGAACTTCAATATTGGTGCAAAATCTGTTGAACCATTATGGTGGTTAAATCCATTGGATTATGCTTATAGCGAACTGAACAATCCAAAGCACATGAAGCTGCCTAAGCCAGTATTTGATGATGCTGATGGCGATGGTGTAGTTGATCAGCTTGATCGTGAACCAAATACTCCTGCAGGTTGCCCTGTTGACACTCATGGTGTTAGCCTGGATACTGATGGGGATGGTGTTCCAGATTGCAAAGACAAGCAATTGATCACTCCTACTGAATGCCAGCCAGTTGATGCTGATGGTGTTGGTAAATGTCCAGATCCAGAGTGCTGCAAGAATATAGTAGCTGGCGACGGTATGGGAAATAATTGCCCTGCTGATTACCCAAGCGTAACTTTCAGCGGTAACGGTTCTTCTTTAAACAGCGACGCTAAAGCTATGGTAGCGGTAGTTGCTTCTAAAATGAAATCAAATCCTAACTGTACAATCGTTATCAACGGTTATCCTGAAGCTTCTAAAGCTTCTCAGGCAGTTTGCCAGAAGAGGGTAGATGCCATCAGGATGTACCTGGTAGAAACTCAAGGCATCAGTGCCGACAGGATATCTACCAATTGCGAAGTGGGTGGTGGAGATAAGAATACTGTAGACATTAAGTCTAACTAAATTAAGTTTTAATTCCACTTTTTGCTTAATGAAAAAACCCTCCCTTTTGGGAGGGTTTTTTGTGCTTTACAATTTCATTAACTACCCGGTTTTGGTGGTTAAATTAAATAGGCAGATTTTCGCTAAAAACCTTTAATTTTGCGTTTCTTTATGAAAGTTGTAAAAATAATTTGTGTTGTATTCTTAGCAAGCTTTATCCTGTTATCCTGCAGCAAGTACAGTAAAATAGAAAAAAGTAAGGATGTAGAGTATAAGTTGAAAATGGCCGACGAGTACTATGCAAAGAAAAAGTACCGGTTTGCCCAGCAATTATATGAAAGCTTATTTCCTGTATTAAAGGGTACCGATAAATTTGAAGACCTGTATTACAAGTCTGCCTACTGTTTTTTTTACCAGGGGCTTTACAGGGATGCAGAGAACTACTTTAAAGGATACCTGGAAGTTTTTCCCAACAGCAGCCGGGCCGAGGAAGTAGATTATATGCGGGCATATTGTTATTACAAACAAAGCCCGAAACTTGAACTGGAGCAGGTAAATACGGTAAAGGCTATGAACATGATGCAAACCTTTATCAATACCCACCCTGGGTCACCAAGGATAAAGGACGCTACCGAGATCATTGATAAAAGCAGGGCTAAATTGGAGCAAAAAGAATTCCGTTCAGCCCAGTTGTATTATAACATTGAAAAGTACAGGGCAGCGGCCATTGCCTTTAATACTTTACTGAACAAATACCCCGAATCTACAAAAGGAGAAGAGTATAAGTTCATGGCCATCAAGTCTTATTATCGGTTTGCCAAGCTGAGTTATAGAGACAAGCAACTGGAGCGATACGAAAAGGTAATTGACGAATACGAGGATTTTGCAGATCGCTATCCCGAAAGCAGCTACCTTAAAGATGCAGAAGAATACAGTAACTTAAGTAAAAACAACATTAAAGAAATAAAAAATGAGCAAACTTCGTCGTCAGCTAAGCCCTAGTACAAGCAGTAGTGTAGAACCTAAAAAACTGGCTGAGCTTAAAGATAAGACCGGCAACCTGTACGAGTCTATTACTATTATTGCAAAAAGAGCCAACCAGATAAATATTACTATCAAGGAAGAACTGCACAATAAATTGGAAGAATTTGCCAGCCATACAGATAGCCTGGAGGAAATTCATGAGAATAAGGAGCAGATTGAAATATCCCGTGCCTACGAGCGCATGCCTAATCCTGCGCTGTTGGCAACCACTGAGTTCCTGGAAGATAAGATTTATCATCGCCGCAACGAGGAAGACCTGTTTAGTTAATATTTCCTCAATACGGGGTTTAATTAATTTAGAAATCATATTTTTAACGACGGTATTAATACCGTCGTTTTTAGTGTATGTTACAAAACAAAAAGATCCTCATAGCCGTTACCGGCAGCATTGCTGCCTATAAAATCGCTCATCTCACCCGGTTATTGGTGAAAAAAGGTGCCTTCGTTAAGGTAATCATGACAGAGGCGGCCACGCAGTTTATTTCACCCCTCACATTATCCACTTTATCTAAGAATAAAGTATTGACCCGGATTTTTGCCGAAGAACAATGGGCCAACCATGTGATGCTGGGGCGCTGGGCCGATGTAATGATGGTAGCGCCTTTAAGCTGCAATACCCTGAGTAAAATGGCATCGGGTGCCTGCGATAATCTTTTAATGGCAGTATATCTTTCTGCAACCTGCCCCGTGGTGGTGGTGCCTGCCATGGATGAAGACATGTGGCACCATCCTGCAACTTTAAAAAATATTAGTGCAATTGAAGCTTATGGCAATAAAGTTATTCCTGTAAATAACGGGGAACTGGCCAGTGGTCTGGTGGGCGATGGCCGTATGGCGGAGCCTGAGGAAATTCAGCAATGGCTTGAGCTTTACTTTGAAAAGGATAAGGAGCTTTCAGGCAAAAAGGTGCTGGTAACTGCAGGCCCAACGCATGAAGCATTGGATCCTGTCAGGTTTATTGGCAATGCCTCCAGCGGTAAAATGGGTATTGCCATTGCTACCGAACTTGCTGCGAGAGGTGCTGAAGTAAAACTAGTGATTGGACCCACAGCAGAGAAGATACCAGTCTTCATTAACACGGTGCATGTGGTAAATGCCGCTGATATGTATGAAGCATGTGTCAGCGAATTTGAAAAAACAGACTGGGTAATTATGAGTGCTGCTGTAGCAGATTATACCCCTGTTAAAACAGCAAAGCAGAAAATAAAAAAAGCGGACAACCTGCTTGCGATCGAATTAAAAAAGACAGTTGATATCCTTAGTCACCTGGGTAAAATAAAAAAAGATAGCCAATGCCTTGTTGGTTTTGCTTTAGAAACCAATGATGAAAAGGAAAATGCACAGGCTAAGCTGAAAAATAAAAATGCAGATATGATCGTGCTGAACTCCCTTCGTGATGAGGGCGCAGGCTTTGGCACCGACACCAACAAAATCACTATTTTTGATAAAAAGGGTGGAACCTATGAGTTTGAAACCCGCCCTAAATCAGTTGTTGCAGCTGATATTGTAAACGCCATCATCAAATACGTTAATGAATAGAATATTGATAACCCTGGTTTTTGTTGTTTCGGCCTTTGGAGTGAAGGCCCAGGAACTGAATGCAAAAGTAACGGTAGTGGCTAACAGGGTTGGCAACACCGTTAACAGGAGCGCCTTTCAAACCCTGCAAACAGCACTTAACAATTTCCTTAATAACCGGAAATGGACAAGCGACCCATACGGGCCCAATGAAAAAATTGATTGTAACTTTTTGCTTAACCTGGAGCAAACATCTGAAGCTAATGTGTATTCGGCTTCATTGATTGTGCAGGCTGCACGGCCGGTATATAATACGTCCTACCTATCGCCCATCATCAATTTTAAAGATGATAATGTTATTTTTAAATACATCGAATTTCAGATCTTGGAATTTAATGATAACAGGGTAGCTGGCTCAGATGCACTGGTTTCTAATCTTACAGCCGTGTTTGCATATTATGCCAACCTGGTAATTGCATTCGATAATGAATCATTCGCTAAAAAAGGCGGAGATCCGAATTTTCAGAAAGCACAGAATATTGTAAACAATGCACCTGACGGCAGGGGTATCAGCGGCTGGAAACCTTTTGACGGTATCCGTAACCGTTACTGGTTGGTTGAAAATATGCTGAACAGCCGGTATAATATCATGCATGATGTGTATTATAATTATTACCGCCTTGGTATGGACAAGATGTACGAAGACGAAAACGCAGCCAGGACAGAACTGCTAAATGTATTGAACCTCCTCACAGGTTTCAATAATGAGAATCCCAACACCATGATCAACCAGTTTTTTTTTCAGGGGAAATCTACTGAAATGATAAAAGTGTTTTCAAAGGCAAAGACGCCCGATAAAGTGCGGGCTTCAGAATTATTACAGAAGCTGGATCTTACCAATGCGGCTTCCTACAAAGAACAATTGAAATGAGATTCCTGGGCGCTTCATTATTAACGTTAGTATTGTTGCTGAATGCCTGTTCAGGGGATAAACTGCCGAAGGGGGTATTGCCACCGGAACAAATGCAGTCAGTTTTTTGGGACTACCTGAAGGCCGATGTATATGCCAACGAATTTTTAAGTGCTGATACAAGTAAAAATGCCACGCTGGAAAATGCCAGGCTGCAGTTAGAAGTATTTAAAAAACACAGGGTATCAAAAGAAACATTTTACAAAAGTTACCAATACTACCTCAAACATGAATCGTTGATGAAGGATATGGTAGATACCATGGTGGTAAGGCAGCAAAAAATATATGATTCAACCAGGCCCGCTCCCGTGAAGATGGATTCGAACTAAATATGTAAATCACACCACGATGAAAAAAGTTTTTAAAAATGCAGATGAAGCAGTAGCAGACTTACAGGATAACCAGGTGCTGATGCTTGGTGGTTTCGGCCTTTGCGGCATTCCCGAAAACGGCATTGCTGCATTGGTAAAGAAGGGGGTGAAAGGGCTCACCTGTATTTCAAACAATGCAGGCGTAGATGATTTTGGAATTGGATTGATGTTGCAGCAGAAACAAGTGCGTAAAATGATAGCTTCTTATGTTGGAGAAAATGCAGAGTTTGAACGCCAGTTGCTAAGCGGCGAATTGGAAGTGGAACTGATACCACAAGGAACACTTGCTACAAGATGCATGGCTGCTGGATACGGCATGCCGGCGATATTTACACCAGCAGGCGTGGGTACAGAAGTAGCCGAAGGAAAAGAAGTGCGCATCTTTAATGATAAAGAATACCTGCTGGAGCATGCTTTTGATGCCGACTATGCCATTGTAAAAGCATGGAAAGGAGATACGGAAGGCAACCTGGTGTACAAAGACACCGCCCGCAATTTTAACCCTTTGATGGCAATGGCAGGCAAAATAACCATTGCAGAAGTGGAAGAGCTGGTACCTGCCGGTGAAATAGACCCCAACCATGTGCACACACCGGGCATTTTCGTACATCGCATTTTCCAGGGCTCAAATTATGAAAAGCGAATAGAACAAAGAACTGTTCAAAAAGCCAGCGTATAAAAATGCGCCGGCTTTATTGATTCACGATTCAACAAAAAATTATGGCTTTAGATAAATACCAGATCGCACAGCGAATAGCACAGGAATTAAAGGACGGCTTTTATGTAAACCTAGGTATTGGCATACCTACGCTTGTAGCAAATTACATTCCCGAAGGCATTGACGTAGTGTTACAAAGCGAAAACGGTTTGCTGGGCATGGGCCCCTTTCCTGTAGAAGGTAAAGAAGATGCCGACCTTATAAATGCAGGTAAACAAACGATCACTACCGTTGCCGGTTCAGCTTTTTTTGATAGCGCTATGAGCTTCGGTATGATCCGGGCTGGCAAAGTAGACCTCACCGTGTTGGGTGCCATGGAAGTGAGCGAACAGGGTGATATTGCCAACTGGAAGATTCCGGGAAAAATGGTAAAAGGCATGGGGGGCGCCATGGACCTGGTTGCAAGTGCAAAAAATATTATCGTAGCAATGATGCATACCAACAGGGAGGGTGAAAGTAAATTGCTGCCTGCATGCAGCCTGCCGCTTACGGGTATACGCTGTGTAAAGAAGATCGTTTCTGACCTTGCTGTAATGGAAGTAACAGAAAATGGATTTAAATTGCTGGAAAGAGCTCCTGGCGTTTCCGTGCAGGAAATAAAAGATAAAACAGCGGGAAAACTTATCGTTGAAAGTGATATTCCAGAAATGAAGTTTTAAAAAAAAGAGGAAGTCTCATAATTATAAGAACGTCCTGAGATATGCTTAAACAGAGACAGTACTCCATCAGGTATCCGAATTAAAAGAGGCTGTATCGTACTTATGATACAGCCTCTTTTTGAAAATGGTCTTTTTTGTTTTAAACAATAGGAGCTGCCGCTAATATTTCTTCATTAACACCACTAGCGTATTTTTCAAAATTTTTAATAAACATCCCGGCAAGTTGCTTAGCCTTCACGTCATACTCGTGTTCATCAGACCATGCATGGCGGGGGCTTAACAAGTCGGAAGGCACATTGGGGCAAGTTTTTGGCATCATCATACCGAAAGTTTTATGAGCTATATAATCAACATTATCAAGTTGTCCTTCCAATGCCGCTGTGATCATGGCCCGGGTATATTTCAGTTTCATTCTGCTGCCTACGCCGTGCGGTCCACCGCTCCAGCCGGTATTTACCAGCCAAACTTTCACCTTATCTTCCTTCATTTTTTCACCAAGTAGTGCTGCATATTTGCCAGGATGTAATGGAAGGAAAGGTGCACCAAAACAGGCGCTGAATGTTGCCTTCGGTTCTGTTACACCTGCTTCCGTTCCAGCAACTTTGGCCGTATATCCGCTTATGAATTGATACATTGCCTGGCCTGGTGTTAATTTACTGATGGGTGGTAAAATGCCATAGGCATCGCAGGTTAAAAAGAAAATATTTTTTGGCTTGGCACCTATAGAAGGCTCAAGTGCATTGCTGATAAAATGAAGCGGGTAACTCACCCTGGTATTTTCTGTTATTACTTTACTGCTAAAATCAATCTTACTGGTACCGTCAATAAAAGTAGTGTTCTCCACCAATGCACCAGGTTTGATGGCACGGTATATCTCGGGTTCTTTCTCTTCGCTAAGGTCAATTGTTTTAGCATAGCAACCTCCTTCAAAATTAAATACGCCGTTGTCAGTCCAGCCATGTTCGTCGTCACCAATTAACTTACGGTCAGGGTCTGCACTCAGGGTTGTTTTACCCGTTCCGCTCAATCCAAAGAAGATAGCTGTATCACCTTCCTTACCCATGTTGGCACTACAGTGCATGCTTAGCACATTGGCACGTGTAGGTAACACAAAATTCAGCATAGAGAAGATACCTTTCTTCATCTCGCCGGTGTAACCGGTTCCGCCAATCAATATGGTTTTCTGTGTAAAACTAATGATGGCAAAATTTTCTGCCCTCGTACCATCCTCTGCAGGGTTAGCTTTAAAACCAGGTGCCTGTATGATGTGCCAGTGTGGTGTAAAATTTTCCAGTTCGGCCTGTGTAGGACGAATGAACATGTTGTAACAAAACAGGTTGTTGGCAGGGCTTTCATTCACCACCCTTAAACTAAGCCTGTAATGTTCGTCGGCACAAGCATAACAATCCCTCACCCAAATTTCTTTATCGTTCAGGTAGGCAAGCATTTTTTCTTTTAACTGTAGAAAATAATTTTCCTCTATAGGGATATTAAAGTCATTCCAGTCCACCGTATCGGCGGTCAGTTCATCCTTTACGGTGAACTTATCTTTCGGGCTTCTGCCGGTAAATTTCCCGGTTTTAATTATTAAGGCACCGGTATCATTCAGTTCGCCTTCACCACGGCTGATGGTTTGTTCAGTTAGTTCAGCCGGTGTTAACTGGTAGTGAACAGGATGGGTAGTGGTTAGACCCATGGCAGCCAAAGCCCGTACGGGAGCTTCGGCAATCGAAGTAATAGACATAGCAATCTTTTTGTTTGAACAAAGGTATGGCTTCAACAAATTATAAAAAAGAACGACCGGCACCCATGAAACCCTCATAATACTATCATTCCGCCTGTTTGTTTATCAATTTGTGCTAAGATGCTCCGGTTTTTTGAAGGTTCTTTTAGAAAACCTCCTTTCCATTGAAAGTGATTCATATTTACCATTGATAACAAATTTATTCTGCACAGAATGTGAAAAAACTTAATAAGCGTATATTGCAAATTGTATCGGTTCTACAAAACATATTTTTCCATCTACTTTAATAAGTTTTCATGAAATATCTCCCGTTAAATCCTGAAATATTTATACAGAATCGCAAGCGGTTTACTGACAAGATGGTCACCAATGCAATTGCTATCTTCAACAGCAATGACGAACTGCCGGCCAATGGTGACCAGTTGCACCCATTCAAACAAAATTCTGACCTTTTCTGGCTCACCGGTATTGAGCAGGAAGATAGCATGCTGGTGCTGTTTCCCAACAATGCAGACTTGAAATACAGGGAAGTACTGGTGTTGGTTCGCCCCAATGAGATAAAGGAGAAATGGGACGGCCACCGCCTTAGGGTAGAAGAGGCAAAAGCCATATCAGGTATTGAAACCATCGTTTGGCTCGATAACCTTGACAGTCTCCTGCAACCATGGATACACCTGGCAGACACCATTTATCTAAATAGCAACGAGAACGACCGAAAGGCTAACCTTATAGCTGTAAGGGATTATCGCTACGCTACCATGATGAGGGAGCGTTATCCGTTACATAATTTTAGCAGGAGCGCCCGCATCTTAAAGGACTTACGTGCTATTAAAACGGCGCTGGAAGTAGAGGTAATGCAAAAAGCTGTCGACATCACCGATCTCACTTTCAGGAGGCTACTACAGTTTATTAAGCCCGGTGTAATGGAATATGAAATTGAAGCGGAAATATACCATTCATTTCTTTCCAACAGGTCCAGCGGGCCTGCTTACAGTTCCATCATCGCCAGCGGCGACAGGGCAAGAACACTGCACTATGTAGAGAATAACCAGGAGTGTAAAGACGGAGAACTGATCCTGATGGATTTTGGCGCAGCATATGGTAATTATGCGGCAGACCTTTCCCGTACCATCCCGGTAAACGGTAAGTTTACCCGGAGGCAAAAGATCGTGTACAATGCCTGCCTGCACCTGCATCATTTTGCAGCAAGCATTTTAAAACCCGGTATCAGCATTGTTGATTACACCGAAAAAGTGGGCGATGAAGCAACAGTTATTTTCCATAAAATAGGACTGTTGAAAAAAGCAGATATTAAGAACGAAGATCCGGAGAACAGGGCCTACCGCAAATATTTGTATCATGGCATATCTCATCATCTTGGTATAGATGTACATGACCTTGGCACTCGTACCGAACCCATCAAGGCCGGTATGGTATTTACCATAGAGCCCGGCATTTATATAGAGGAAGAACAAATGGGCGTACGGATTGAAAATAATTTCTGGATCACCCGGAACGGCAACAAAGACCTGATGAAAAATATTCCTATAACTGTAGAGGAAATTGAAGCGTTGATGAAGCGTTAGAAAGAAAACATTTTAAATTTTGACCACTAACGGCATTGAATGAAGTGGCCGATAAAAGAGAACAATTTTATTAAAGGAATAACCATCAAACCCAACAACTTACTGCGAAGGGTTGTGCATGCATTATGAAACAAATTCCCAACATCTTCACCTTACTGAACCTGGTTTTTGGCTGCATAGCCATTATTTTTATTTTGCAGAATGGCATCACCATTCAATACGATGGCCAGGGTGCGCAGTATATTGATATCCCCGAAAAAATTGCCTATGCCTCTCTGTTCATCGGTATTGCAGCGTTGGTAGATTTCCTGGATGGTTTTGTTGCACGGCTGTTTAATGCCAGCTCCGAAATGGGCAAACAACTGGATTCTCTGGCAGATGTCGTAAGTTTCGGTGTAGCACCATCTATGATCCTGTACCAGTTTTTGCGTATGAGTTTTGCCAGCGAAGAAAACGGCATTGATGTGTCTATGTTATGGTTATGGCCTGCCTTGCTGGTTGCAGCAGCGGGCGCCTACAGGCTGGCAAGATTTAATATTGATAACAGTCAGCAATATGGTTTTAAAGGCGTACCTATTCCTGCTGCCGGCTTGTTGATAGCTTCCCTGCCACTCATTTACTGGCATTCTGGCAATGCGGAAGTAATAAGCTTGCTTACCAACAAATGGGTGTTGTATGGCATCATTGTATTGGTGAGCTGGCTGATGATAAGCAAGCTGCCTCTAATGGCATTAAAGTTTAATGACAAGACACTAAAGGGCAACCTGCCCAAAATAATTTTACTGGTATTTTCCCTTATTGCTATTGTATTGTTGCAATGGATAGCGGTGCCGGTCATTTTTATCGGCTACATTATTTTATCTTTGATCTTTAAAAACAAATAGATCATGTTATATACAGCACAGGTGAAGGTAATGCCGTTAAAGGATTTGTTAGATCCACAGGGTAAGGCCGTAATGAGCGGTTTACAAAACCTGAACATTAAATCAGTTTCAGACGTACGTATCGGTAAAAATATAGACCTGCAGGTAGAAGCTGCCAGCAAAGAAGAAGCCACCGCCATTGCCAACGAGGCAGCAAAGAAATTACTGGCTAACCCGGTAATGGAAATGTTTGAGGTAACTGTTAGTTAGTGTATCAGTTGAAGAGTAAAAAGTTGATTAGTTGAAAGGTTGATATCTGATAGAACTTTTAACTATTCAACGCTTCAACCAATCAACTATTCAACGCTTCAACCAATCAACTACTCAACGCTTCAACCAATCAACTATTCAACGCTTCAACCATTAAGTAATTCAATAATTCAACCATGCTCTACCTCGTTCCCTCGCCCATTGGCAACCTCGCTGATATTACTTTCAGGGCTATTGATATTTTAAAATCAGTTGATCTTATTCTTGCAGAAGATACCCGTACATCCTCCGTCCTTCTAAATCATTACCAGGTACAGAGGGCGGTGAGTTCATACCACCAGCACAATGAACACAAGATTCTGCAACACCTTACCGATCAATTGGCCGGCGGTAAAACGATGGCATTGATCACAGATGCGGGTACGCCCGGCATAAGCGATCCTGCATTTTTGCTGGTAAGGGAATGTATTAAAAATAATATTCCTGTTGAATGCTTACCTGGAGCTACAGCTTTTGTTCCTGCTTTGGTAAACAGCGGCCTGCCAATGAATAGTTTTTGTTTTGAAGGTTTTCTTCCGCTTAAAAAAGGAAGACAAACCATGCTGAAAAAACTAGCCGGGGAAGAACGAACCATGGTTTTTTACGAAAGCCCGATGCGCCTTGTAAAAACCCTAGGTCATTTTATTGAATACTTTGGAGCAGAACGATTGTGTTCAGTAAGTCGTGAACTTACCAAAAAGTTTGAAGAAAATAAACGAGGAACTTTGCAGGAGGTGCATGATCACTTCAATGCAAAAACGGTGAGGGGTGAGATTGTGATTGTGGTAGATGGTAAAAGTTAGTCAAAATTACTAGCGAATATCATCCAGGTAAGAGCCCTGTTCTCATATCAAAAAATATTTATTCTTCTCATAATTCATAACACGTTCTTCTGCTACTCACTAATCAGATATCCCGTAATCGTACCAACGTTTTCAACACCTGTCGCCGGTCCTGGATAATCCCCCATCGTTCTATCCAGTTTCAGGATCTGCCCGGCAGTAAGATAAAGATCATATCCAAATTTTACTTGCCCAGTAAATAATTTTGAAGAGGTACCACCAACATACTCTTCTGTGTCATCCATGAATGAATAACCTCTTCCGATAAAAAAATCAACACCATTTGTTAGTATAATGGAAAGACTTGGCGGACTACTGCCAATATATGACGAGAAAGTTGCCCGGCAATAAAGAAATGCATCCAGGTGGTAGAGGCCAGTCTTGTTTATGGTTATCCCGGAAGCGCTGATAGTTATATCGGCAGTATTTGTATTATAATTTTCTGTGTAAGACGGAACCCCGGTAGCAGAGGTGCTGTAAAGCCGTGCTGCAAATCTGGTAGTATTGGCAAAAGGCATATTTTTCCACTCGGGGTTTAGATCCGGGCCACCGGTAGTAAAGACCTGCCCCCTTGCCCCTTTATTGCCATTAATGGCAATACCTCCTAAATTAACTCTGCCATTCACATCTAGTGCCTCCGTGGGCGTACTTGTATTTATACCCACACGGCCCTGGGGCGTAAAGTAGGCCACCCTGTTGTAACCTGCCGCTAATACTACGGGCTCCTGTTTTGCTGTTCCTAACTCAATCTTATTACTGTTATACCACAAATATCCTTTATAATCGTTGGCGCTATAGAAGCTCACATATGGATTTGTGCCCTCTATCGCTATTACATGTGCACCGGTAGCTACAACATTAAGTTTCGCTCTTGGTGTTGTTGTGCCAATCCCTATATTTTGAGCATTGGCCAGGGCGGAAAAATGTACCAACAATAAACCCGCAATTAATTTTTTTATAGTTGTATTCATAATAGTTATTTTAAACACTCCATTTTTTATAAACATTTTTTTTACTAACACAGCGGAGCATATTAATTGTCGCAGTATCATATTTTATTATTCGCTGATTAATATGCCGGTTAAAGTACCGTTATTAGCATGCGAAGCAGGACCAGGTTGTCCTGCAAAATTCCTTGAGAGTGTAAGGTTTGAACCTGCTAATAAATAAATATCATAAGAAAATTTTTCCTGGGTATTAAAATATTTAAAAGTACTACTGCTGCCGTAATCTGGTCGTTCTGTCATGAATTTACCATAAGACCCATAATAGAAATCATACTCACCGGCAAAATCTACAAGAAAGAATATTGAAACTGTAGGTGGTCTGTTTTGTGTATATGTTCCTGTGTATGATGTAGTCAAAGATAAAGATCCGTCAAGGTGATAAAGTCCGGCCTTATTTATTGTAATCGAGTTTGCATTTACAGTAACTGCGCTGGGGTTAGTATTATAATGGGCGTAATAATTTAGTGCTCCATTGTAGGTGTTGCCGGTTAGCCTGGCAGAAAAACGGGTATCGGCAAATGGCAATGTTTTCCATTGTGGGTTTAAATCAGGCCCACCGGTGGTAAATACCTGGCCCCTGTTGCCGGCGTTACCATTTATTTTTATGCCCTTAAGACTAACCGATCCAAAGACATTTAACACTTCTGAAGTTGTAGTAGGATTATTAATATTTACTGTGCCGTCGTTGTTAAAAGAAGCAACTTCTTTGTAGCCGGCTCGTATCACCACAGGTTCAGCAGCTACACTGCCCAATTCCATCTTATTGCTATTATACCACAGGTATCCTTTATACAGGTTGTTACTGTAAAAACTGATAAACGGATTGTTGCCTTCAACAGCGAGAACATTAGATGTGCCGGCAATGTTCAATTTTGCGCTTCTGACAGAATTGCCAATATCTATAATCTGTCCTTGTAGTATAGATGTAACAAATATGCAGCATAAGAACAAAAAGAGGTTTGTGACTGGAATTTTCATTTTTGGAATTTTTTTTAAAATTAAATACTTGGCAGCAAGCAGGCAATACCACTTTGGTGTAATAGGAAAATAAAAGCGTAAAGCTTGAAATGTAAATCTTTAAAGGCCAATGCTATTACCAGGATGTAAAAACAAAGTCAACAATTAGAAATTAAAGGTGGAAGATTTTAAAAAACAGCATCAGTTTAAATAAAAATTTTATTCCCGAAAAAGTGTTACTCATAACCAGTCATCACTTCATCCAGAGTTTTCCTTTCAATATCCGGTACCCAACAATCTTCTGCTGCATAACCAACAGGTATTAGTAAATAAGGCTTTTCATTTACTGGCCGGTTTAAAATTTTACTTAAAAAATTCATAGGCGAGGGCGTATGCGTAAGCGCTGCCAGGCCCGCATGATGTATGGCTGCCAGTAAAAATCCGCAGGCAATGCCACAGCTTTCGTTGGCATAATAAGTATTGCGCTTGTTGCCTGCTTCATCTAATTCGTAGCTTTTCTTAAAAACGATGATCAGGTAAGGAGCAATTTCCAGAAATTCTTTTTTCCAATCTGTTTGCAGCGGCAACAGGTCTTGCTTCCATTCTTCCGGCATGCGACCGTTATAGCTCTCGTATTCTTCAGCTTCGGCGGCCTCCCGTATTTGTTTTTTAATGGCCGGGTTGCTCACTACACAAAAGGTCCATGGTTGTTTATGGGCGCCACTTGGTGCAGTAGCCGCTGACATCACAATATTTTCTATTACACCGATGGGTACTTTTCTATCAGCAAAATCACGGCTGCTCCTGCGTTTATCCATAAACGATAAAAATTGCCGGCTGCGTTCATGCATATCAGTTTCGTTAAAACTTGTCTTGCTATAATGCACGAACGGGAAGCCATTTATCAGTTTTTTGGTTTGCATAACAGTATTTTGCCGAAATTTACTGCAAACAAATTAAACAGATGAATAAGAAGCGGCTATTATTATTTTTGATGACAGGGTATTTAGTGTTGAATGCTGCGGCGCAACCCGGCCGGTGGCAACAAAGCGTACAGTACAACATGAATATTGATATGGATGTTGTAACTAATAAATTTACCGGTAAGCAAAGGCTGGAATACAGCAACAATTCGCCCGATAAACTCACCAGGTTATTTTACCATTTATATTTCAATGCCTTTCAGCCCAACAGCAGTATGGATGCTCGCAGCCAGGAGCTGGGCAAAACAACAATTGGCAACAGGGCCGATTGGGATGCACGTGTTACTGATCGCATCGCCAATTTAAAAGAAGATGAGATCGGCTACCAGAAAATAAAATCTTTAAAGATGAATGGCGTACCTCAGCCCTTCACTTACCATGAAACCATTTTGGAAGTAAACCTTACAAAGCCCGTGTTACCAAATACCAAAGTGGTATTGGAAATGGAATTTGAAGGACAGGTGCCTTTGCAGATCAGGCGATCTGGCAGGGACAATCCTGGTACAGGCGTGCGTTACAGCATGAGTCAATGGTATCCTAAGCTTTGCGAATACGACCGCGACGGCTGGCACCCCAATCAATATATTGCAAGAGAATTTTATGGTGTTTGGGGCGATTTTGATGTAACCATCAATATTGATAAGACATACAAACTGGGTGGCACAGGTGTTTTGGTAAATGCTGCCGAAATAGGCTGGGGATACGATAAACCCGGCACGGCCTTAAAATCAACCAGCAAAGAAAAACGAAGCTGGCATTTTGTTGGCAAAAACATACATGATTTTGTTTGGGCTGCCGACCCAGATTACAAACACATTGTAAGGACGATTGCGAGTGGTCCGGTGATTCATGTGATTTACAAGGATCTTAAGGAAAGTAAAAAAACAGACAGTTTATGGACGCAGGTGGCAGATGCTGCAGTAAAAGTGCTGCCTTATATTGAAAAACATTTTGGCGAGTATCCTTACCCGCAATACTCCTTTATTCATGGTGGTGATGGTGGTATGGAATACCCAATGGCCACCCTGGTTGCCAGCCCTTCTTTAGGAACAGCAATTCATGAATGGATGCATAGCTGGTACCAGATGATGCTTGGCACCAATGAAAGTTTGTATGCATGGATGGATGAAGGCTTTGCCAGCTTTGCAGAAAATATGGTCACTGGTTTTTATAAGGGCTTTCCCGATATTGATAATTTCAAGGATGCGTTGAAAAAGCGCCCCAATGATGAAAGGTTAAAAGACATGGTGGAAAATGTATTGCCTCAAGAACACAGCGGTGCTTACAACAGTTATTTTAGCCTTGCAGCTAGCGGGCTGGAAGAACCACTTACTACGCATGCCGATCATTTTAATACCAACTATGCGTACAGCAGCGCAGCTTACTCAAAAGGAGAGGTGTTTGTAGAGCAGCTTGGTTATATAGTAGGCGCTGCTGCCAGGGATAAAATATTGCTTGAGTATTACAAGCAGTGGCGTTTCAAGCATCCAAATGCATATGATTTTATACGTATTGCAGAAGAGGAAAGCGGCGCTGTGCTCGACTGGTACCAGGAATACTGGGTAAACAGCACCAAGACCATTGATTACGGTATTGATAGTTTGTGGGAAGAGAACGGCACATCTAAATTACGACTAAGGAGACTGGATAATATGCCCATGCCAATTGACCTGCGCCTGACATTTAAAGATGGCAGCACCGAAATGCATTATATACCGCTTAACCTGATGCTCGGCAACAAAGCCAACGAAAACGGAACTGAAAAAAGAGTAGTATATCCTGAATGGCGCTGGACACATCCAACATATACCATCAGCTTCAACCATAAATTAACCGATCTTAAAAAAGCGGAGATTGACCCAAGTAAACGAATGGCAGATGTAAATAGAAAAAATAATGTGCTTGAATTGGACTGGTAAAAAAAATGCTTAAACGAAAAAACGTTCTTCTTTTAATGAAGAACGTTTTTTATATAAGGGTTATTGAAATAGATATCACCTGCCAAAATATTTATTCACCGCTTCCACACGATTGCTTACGTGTAGTTTGTTGTAAACGTTGTACACGTGCTTGCGTACGGTTTCTGAACTGATGAATAGCTTATCGGAAATTTCCTTGTACACCAGGCCTTTCGCCAGCATTTCCAGAATCTCCATTTCTCTTCTTGTAAGAATATCAAGTGAGCCATCTGTGGCAGCGGTAGGTTTGTGTTGAAAAGCGGTTACTACTTTTCGGGCAATCTGGCTGCTCATTGGAGCGCCACCTTCGTGTAATTCTTTAATAGCTTCTATTAATTTTCCTGGCGCTGTTTTTTTAATGATATAGCCACTAGCGCCGGCATTTAGCGCTTCAAATATCTTTTCATTATCCTCATACACGGTACACATCATAAAAAGCATCTTTGGGTTGGAAGCTTTTAGCTCCCTCACCACTTCAATACCCGTGATGCCACCCAACTGTATATCCATTAAAACAACATTTGGCTGAAAGATGGGAAGCTTTACCAAAGCGTCTTCGCCATTCTCACAGGAACAGGCCAGTTCAAGTCCGCTGGTCATATCAATTATTTGCTCCAACGCTATGCGTATATCAGGATTATCTTCTACTATAGCTACATCAATATTCATGACGGCAAAATTTGCATAAAGTAAGGTATAAAAAAATACCCTATACTGGTAGGGTACATTTATTTCACCGGTTGGTATATCAGGAATTTTTCCTGGAAATGCGGCTCATCCATGATCTTAGCAATCTCCCACACAAAAGGCTTGCATCCGCTTTCAAAAATTTCTTTCGCAAGGTCGCCGCCTTTCAGGCAGATCAATCCATTTGGTTCGTTCTCTTGCAGTGATTTGTTTTTTTTGATGAGTGGCTTGCTCCAGTCCCAGAGGTTTTTAAGCGGTGCCACTGCACGGGAAACAACCGCATCAAATTTTCGGTTCTTAATATCTTCTGCACGGCTGTGTTGGGTACTGATGTTTTGAAGCCCGATGGCCTCCGCCACCTCTTTTATAACCGTCAGTTTTTTATTGATGCTGTCCACCATATAAAACTGTGTTTCGGGAAAGAAGATGGCCAGCGGCACACCTGGAAATCCACCACCGCAGCCAAGGTCCATTACCTGCATGCCTTTTATAAACTCAAACTGCGTGGCAATGGTAAGCGAATGCAATACATGGTGCAGGTAGAAATTATCTATATCCTTCCGGCTAATCACATTTATCTTTTCATTCCAGTTGCTGTACAGTTCTTCTAACGCAGCAAACTGCTTTTCCTGTTCGGGCGTAAAATCAGCAAAATATTTTTTAATGATATCCATTCCTGTAAAATTAATACAAAGCAGTTGAAGCTAGAGAGGCGCTCTCTTATTTCCATTCCTTCCTCGGCTTCTTTGCCAAGGCAGGCGCAAACAGCAGGTAATAAAAAAACATCCAGATATCAAAAAACAAGAACAAAGGAAACAGGTCTTTTTCGCCTAGCTTGTTCATGCATTTGCTGTAGATGATGCCCTGCAAAATCAGCTTTACCAATAAAATTGCCAGGGCAAGTTGCCAGTTAAAAAATATAGCAGATAAAACCAGCAAGGGATAAAAAATAAAATTGGCTATAGCATAAGTTGCCAGCAGGAATTTATGTAGTGGTTTGTAAAATTTTGAAGTAGTATAGTGACGGCGCTTTTGGTTTGTCCATTGTTCCCAGCTTGTAGCCGGCTTGCTAAGTGTAAAACTATTTGGGTCAATATTAATGCGGGTGTTCTTTTTGGTGGCAGCCATATTTACAAAAAGGTCATCATCGCCACCAGGAATATTATTGTGCGCAGAAAAACCTTTGTGCCTGTAAAATACTGCCTTTTTATAAGACAGGTTGCGGCCCACGCCCATGTAAGGCATACCTGCCAATGCATAGCTCATGTATTGCAGGGCGGTATGAAAAGTTTCCCAGCGGATAAGCTTGTTCAGGAATCCCTTTTTTTTGTGATAAGCACCATAACCTAATACGATCTCTGCATCATCATCATAACAATGTTGCATGCTATCCATCCAATACTCCGATGCGGGCACACAGTCAGCATCTGTCAGCAATACAATTTCATGTTTGGCAGTTTTAATGCCGATGCTCAACGGAAATTTCTTACCCTGTATCATTTTGGCTTCCTGCGTTAGTTCCACCACCTGCATCTGCCTGAATTCTTTTTTCAGTTCCTCTAGTATGTACTTGCTTTCGTCGTATGAGTTATCGTTTACTACAATTACTTCGTGGGTGGTTTTATAGTCCTGTACCAATATACCGGGTAAATTAGTGGCCAGGTTGGCCGCCTCATCTCTTGCACAAATAATGGCACTCAATGCATGGGTTTGAGAAACAGCTCTAGCCGCAGGCTTATAAAATGCCAGCCGGCTAAAGAAGAACAGGTAATAAAAAACTTGTAACACAAAAGCTATACAAAGCAGTATAAACAGCAGTAGCTGCCAGTTAAGCAAGTGTAGTTGGGGTAAATGCATAAGCGTTAATCGGCTGCAATTTAAGGATTCATTTTAGAGACGATGTTTAAAATTTTATCTTTGCCCTCCTTAAAAAAAATAAATGGCAGCATTATCGTTTCAATTGGCGGCAACAGATGGGGGCAGCAATGCCCGGGCGGGTATCATTCAAACAGATCATGGGGAAATAGCTACCCCTATTTTTATGCCTGTTGGTACGGTGGGTAGTGTAAAAGCGGTAAGTCAGCAACAACTGGTAAACGATGTAAAAGCGCAAATCATCCTCGGCAATACCTACCACCTTTACCTGCGCCCCGGCCTGGAAGTGCTGGAGGCTGCCGGTGGCCTGCACCAGTTTAATGGCTGGCATAAACCTATTTTAACCGATAGCGGCGGTTACCAGGTTTTCTCGCTGGCAGGCAACCGAAAGATTAAGGAAGAAGGCGTTATTTTTCAATCGCATATCGATGGCAGCAAGCACCTTTTTTCCCCCGAAGGGGTGATGGATATTCAGCGTACTATTGGTGGCGATATCATTATGGCTTTTGATGAATGCCCGCCCGGTGGCAGCGAATACCAATACGCCAAAACATCTATGGAACTTACCCACCGCTGGTTGGACAGGTGCGTGGATCGTTTTACCAGCACCAATGATAAGTATGGTTACACCCAAAATCTTTTTCCTATTGTGCAGGGCGGCGTGCACCACGACCTGCGGAAACAGTCATGCGAATATATTGCCTCGAAGAATACCACGGGTAATGCCATTGGCGGCTTAAGCGTGGGCGAACCCATTGAAACCATGTATGAGATATGCAACCTCTGTTGCGAACACCTGCCTGCAGATAAACCCCGCTACCTGATGGGCGTGGGAACGCCGTGGAATATCCTGGAATGCATCGCCATGGGCATAGATATGTTCGATTGCGTGATGCCTACCCGTAACGGCAGGAATGCTATGCTCTTTACTTCGAAAGGGGTCATTAATATAGACAATAAAAAATGGGAGAAAGACTTTTCTGTGCTGGATGACGGCATAGACTGCGCAATGAGCAATTACTACAGCAAAGCCTACCTGCGCCACCTCATGAAGAGCAAGGAATACCTTGGCCTCACCATTGCCAGCATCCATAACCTGGCATTTTACCTTTGGCTGGTACAACATGCAAGGGAGCATATCCTGGCCGGCAACTTTAAAAGCTGGAAAGATGAAATGGTAGTACAGTTGCAGCAGAAATTATAGCTAAATATGGTAGACAGGGCAATATTTAAGCAGCCGGGATAGTTATTACATATTGTTGCTATCAACAATAAGTTTTAAAAATTTATCCCATGAAGTATGTTTTCATTGTTGCCCTGTTATTTATTACAGTAATGTTTGGCAAAGCCCAAACGGCCACGGTACAAAATGCCGCCATACCAAAAGATGCGCCGGTTGAAGTAACGGTTACCGATTTTAAGGATAAAGTGCTGGAGCACGAGATCATCATATTTAAGAGCAAGTTAAACAGCAGGGAATACCAGGGGCTTACCGATGCAACAGGTAAATTTTCTATCCGCCTGCCAGCCGGCGATGATTATGAAATGTTCATCCTCGGTTTTCAGGATGCGGAAAGCTACAATGTGCTAAAAATCCCTGCCACAGAAGGGAAGGCTTATTATAAGAACCCGTTTAAAGTTACCATACAGTTCCTGCCTTCAAAAACGTTTGTTTTAGAAAACTGCAATTTTGAAACCGGCAAAGCAACCCTCGATACAGCTTCATACACGGTGTTGGATGAACTGGTGGCCTATCTTACCAGAAAAGAAGAACAACGGATTGAAATAGGGGGGCATACAGATAATGTTGGCTCTTCCGCCAACAACCTAAAGTTATCTATGGAGCGGGCCACTACCGTTATGAATTATCTCATTGCTAAAGGAATTGATACGGCAAGGCTGGAAGCCAAAGGCTATGGCGCTACCATGCCGGTAGAGGATAACAAGACCGAAGACGGTAGGGCCACCAATCGCAGAACCGAAATAACAGTGCTTTAATAGAAACCCTCATATAACCCCATAAAAAAAGCCCGTTCGCAAGAATGGGCTTATAATTTTTTATACTTTATTTTATTGCAGGGAGGAGGTTTTGAGTGAAACCGTATTATCAGATTTGCTCACCAGTGTAAAATAGTTCAGGTCTATTTTGGTGGTATTCTCAATCAGCCCTACGTTGGGTGCATAATAATATTGTATATCGGTGGTTAATGCCGTAGGGGGAATGCCAGACACAGCAATCGTACTGCTCACATGAATTACATCTGTATAGGCTTTGCTTAAAACCGTTCTGCTTAATCCTTTTCCAGCAATGGTATGGGTAAGGGTAACTACCAGGGGTAAACCATTAAAGGTAATATTGTATGCCTGCGACCAGGATGTTCCCACAGCAGCCCCAGCCTTTAAATATAAATTTTCTACTTTTGCCCCGCCCAATTCGGCCGGCAGGCTTTGAAAAGTATAATGGTCGCTGCCGGAAATACGGTAGTATTCGCTGGCAGCATTTGCCGAATTTGTAAAGACATGGTAAGAGTTTCCAGAAACTGTGGTATCCTTGTTAGTGGATGTTAACGTGTAAGTTGCTGTGCTGCCCGGGGGAATATTGTTCACATTCTGGTAGTTCCAGGTGCTGCCGGCTTTAAGGTTCATGTAGGCCTGCACGGTTGTACTGCCGCCGGTATCGCCTTTACCGCAGGAAAACAGGTAAATACAACACATTAATAGAAGAATAGACGTTTTATTCATAGTATTTGATGTTATTTATGTAATAATAGGAAATTTTGTTTACAAATTAAATATTAACTCCTATCTTTGCGCTCCCAAATTTATGGCTAAACAAGCACTTATTAAACAAGACGGAACAATAGTTGAGGCACTAAGCAACGCTATGTTCAAGGTGAAACTGGAGAATGGCCACGAGATATTGGCAACTATTTCAGGTAAAATGAGGATGCATTATATCCGGATATTGCCGGGCGATAAAGTTGGGGTAGAAATGAGCCCGTACGACCTTACAAGAGGGCGGATCATTTTCAGGTATAAATAAATCAATGCTGTTAGCTGTTATCGCTAATGGCTAATTAGCGAAAAAATAAAAACAACTAAAATGAAGGTTAGAGCTTCAATTAAGAAACGTAGTGCAGATTGCAAGATCGTAAGAAGAAAAGGCCGTTTGTATGTGATCAACAAAAAGAATCCCCGCTTTAAGCAAAAGCAAGGATAATTCAATTCAAAATTTATAATTCAAAATTTATAATTTAATATGGCTCGTATTGCCGGTATAGATTTACCAAAAAACAAAAGAGGCGAAATAGGTCTGACCTACATTTACGGTATTGGCCGTTCAACTGCAGTGTACATTTTAGACAAAGCAGGTGTTGATTCCAACAAAAAAGTAAATGAGTGGAACGATGATGAGCAAACTGCTATCCGTAATGTAATCAGCGGTGAGTTCAAAACCGAAGGTGCACTTAGGAGCGAAACACAGATGAACATTAAGCGTTTGCTTGATATTGCCTGTTACCGTGGCCTGCGTCATCGTAAAGGTTTACCACTTCGTGGTCAGCGTACCCGTACTAACAGCCGTACCAAAAAAGGTAAGCGTAAAACGGTAGCCGGCAAGAAGAAAGTGGCTAAGAAGTAATAATTAATTACGGATTACGGGTGAAGAATGGAGGGCAATTGGGGTTATTCCCGGCTCAAAATTCCCTACTCGTAATTCGTCGTTTTATACCGACTATAATTTTTGAACCAGCGCCAGATCGTTTTAGTCGGGCAGGAGGGTTGGTTCAGACCGGGGAAATTTCCGGGATTTATTTTTTAAGATCACCTATTTTTTAAATTATTATGGCAAAAGCTCAAGGCGGAAAATCGTCTTCTAAAAAAAGAGTTGTAAAAGTGGAGAGCTACGGCGATGCTCACATTACAGCAAGTTTCAACAACATCATCATCAGTTTAACCAACAAGCAGGGCCAGGTTATTTCATGGTCTTCTGCAGGTAAAATGGGTTTTAAAGGCAGTAAGAAAAATACGCCATACGCAGCCCAGATGGCAGCAGCAGATGCAGCCAAGGTTGCATTGGATGCTGGATTAAAAAGAGTAGATGTACTGGTAAAAGGTCCGGGCAGTGGCCGTGAAGGCGCTATCCGCTCACTTTCTCAAAATGGCATCGAGATCTCCAGCATCAAAGACGTTACCCCATTACCACACAATGGTTGTCGTCCTCCAAAAAAGAGAAGAGTGTAATATTATTTTAAATGTTGAATTTGAATGCTGAATGAAAATGCATTTAAAATTTATCATTTAAAATTTAAAATAATTATTAACGGGTTCATCATTCATTTTAAAAGGTCTTTATAATGTTGAACCGTCACTAAAAGACCCACATTAAACTATGGCACGTTATACAGGCCCAAAAACAAAAATCTCCCGCCGGTTTGGAGAACCCATCATGGGTAACGGCAAGTGGTTAACTAAAAACAGTAACCCTCCCGGACAGCATGGCGCTACCAAAAAGCGTAAAACTTTAGGTGAATATGCTTTGCAGCTGAAAGAAAAGCAAAAAGCAAAATACACATATGGTTTGCTGGAAAAACAATTCCGTAAAACATTTGACGAAGCTAACCGTCGTAAAGGTGTAACAGGTGAAAACCTGATACAGTTACTGGAAGCTCGTTTAGACAACACCGTTTACAGGTTAGGTATTTCTATAAGCCGCCAGGGCGCACGCCAGTTGGTAAGCCACAAGCACATTACCGTTAATGGCGATGTGTTGAACATTCCTTCCTATAGCTGTAAGCCAGGTGATGTTATTGGCCTTAAGAATAAGAGTGCTGCCAACACTGCTATTACAGGCAACGTTCGTGGTAAAAACCCTAAGTTTAACTGGGTTGACTGGAGCGAAGCTGAATTAAAAGGTACTTTCATTACATATCCAGAAAGAGACAGCGTTCCTGAAAATATTAAGGAGCAATTGATCGTGGAATTGTACAGCAAATAATTAAAAATTAAAAAGGAAAGATTAAAAAAGGCAGTACAAGCTCTTCAATTTTTAATTTTGAATTTTCACTTTTTAGTTTTTAAAATAATTTTTCAAATTAAACAACATAAATAAAAATGGCCATTTTTAATTTTGTTAAACCAGACAAGATTGTTCTTCAGAAAGCAACAGAATTTGAAGCACAGTTTGAATTTCGCCCGCTTGAACCCGGGTATGGTGTAACTATCGGTAATGCACTTCGCAGGGTATTGCTGAACTCTTTAGAGGGTTATGCTATCATCGGAATTCATATTGGCGGTGCCGATCATGAGTTTGCTACCGTTAAAGGTGTAACTGAAGATGTAACTGAAATTATCCTGAACCTGAAGCAGGTGCGTTTTAAGGCTAAGGTTGACCAGGATGTAAGTTCTGAAAAAGTTACTTTGTCTATTAAAAATAAAACAGAATTCACTGCAGGCATGATTGCAGAAGCCTCTCCGGCTTTTGAAGTGATGAATCCTGAATTGCTGATCTGTACACTAGATAATAGTGCAAAGCTCGACATCGAAATCACCATTGGACGTGGCCGTGGCTATGTTCCTGCTGAAGAGCATAAAGAAAAGAATTCTCATTTCGGATATATTCCCGTTGATGCCATCTTTACTCCAATTAAAAACGTAAAGTATTTAATTGAGAATACAAGGGTGGAACAGCGTACCGATTTTGAAAAACTGATCATGGACGTTGCTACCGATGGTACCATTCACCCGGAAGAAGCCGTTAAGCAGGCAAGCCGTATTTTGATACAGCACCTGATGATCATCACTGATGAGAACATCACTTTCGATACCAAAGAAGATAAAAAGGAAGACCTGGTAGATGAGCAAACATTGCAACTGCGCAAAATGCTGAAGACACCACTGGAAGATCTAGACCTATCTGTAAGGGCATTCAATTGCCTGAAAGCAGCCAAGATCAATTCTTTGAGCGAACTGGTACAGTACGAGCAGGAAGATCTGATGAAATTCAGGAACTTCGGCCAGAAATCATTGAGTGAGATTGACCAGGTATTGCACGAAAGAGGCTTGAGCTTTGGTATGGACCTTAGCAAGCTGAAATTGGATGATGAGTAAGAGGCCCATCCTAAATCCTTCCCCGAGGGAAGGACTTTTAAAGCCTTTACAATAGAATAAGCAATATTAATTTACCAGTACGCTACAATTCCTGACACGGTGTAGCGGAATTTAAAACAACAACGTCATGCGTCACGGAAATAAAGGAAATAAATTAAGCAGAACAGCCTCTCACAGAAGAGCATTATTGGCAAATCTTGGCTGCCAGTTAATTACTTATAAAAGAATTACCACTACACTTGCCAAAGCAAAAGCTTTGCGTACGTATATTGAGCCACTAATTACCAAAACAAAAGCTACCGAAAGTAAAGAGGCTATCTCTCATAACCATCGTATTGTTTTCAGCTATCTGAACGACAAAACTGCTGTAAAAGAATTGTTTACAGTAGTTGCGCCAAAAGTTGCAGGACGCCCTGGTGGATATACCCGTATTATTAAGTTAGGTGCCCGTGTGGGTGATAACGCAGAACTGGCCATGATTGAACTGGTAGACTTTAACGAGATCTACGGTAAAGGCATTGGCGAAACTGCTGAACCAGCTAAGAAAACCCGTCGTAGTGGTGGCGCTAAAAAGAAAGCAACTACTGCTGATGATGCAACTGCCGAATCAGCAACTGCTGCAACAACTGAAGATGCTCCTAAGAAGAAAGCTGCAAAAGGCGATGACCTGAAGCTGATTGAAGGTGTGGGTCCAAAAGCTGCTGAAGTGTTTAATGCTGCAGGTATTGTTAGCTTTGCTGACATGGCCGCAACAAGCGCAGAGAAACTGAAAGAAATTTTAGATGCATCTGACGGCACCTTCAACGCTGCTGATACCACCACATGGCCAGAGCAGGCTCAAATGGCCGCTGATGGTAAAATGGACGAACTGAAAGCTTACCAGGATAGCTTAACCGGCGGAAGGGAAGCATAGTATGATTCTTTGAAATATTTATAAAGCAGACTTTAATTAGTTTGCTTTTTTTTTGATCTTTATTGTAGAAACTTATTGTTTTCTTTGCAGCATAATAAAAATAACATGAGCGATAACAAGGCGATATTATTATTGGCAGACGGCACCATCATCCAGGGAAAAGCATTTGGTAAAATAGGAACCGCAACTGGCGAAATATGTTTCAACACCGGCATGACGGGCTACCAGGAAGTTTTTACCGATCCCAGTTACTTCGGGCAGGTAATCATCATGAATTCTGTACATGTGGGCAACTATGGCGTAAAGCCAGAGGATGTTGAAAGTGATAGTGTGAAAGTGAAAGCTGTGATTGGTCGCAACCTGGAAGAAAAATACAGCCGTTTTCTTTCTGATAATTCACTGCAGCAATACTTAGAAGCACAAAACATTGTAGCCATCGACGAAGTGGATACCCGTGCACTGGTAGCACATGTACGCACCAAGGGAGCTATGAACTGCATCATCTCTTCAGAAGATATAGATATTGCCAGCTTGCAACAACAACTAGATGAAGTGCCCTCTATGGATGGCCTGGAGCTAGCCTCTACCGTTAGTACCAGCAGCACTTATACATTGGGCGAAGAAAACAGCGACCTGCGGGTAGCAGTACTCGATTTTGGTATTAAGAAGAATATCCTTAACTGCCTGGTAGAAAGAGGCGCTTATGTAAAAGTCTTCAATGCCAAAACATCATTTGAAGAGCTGGAGCAATTCAACCCCAACGGTTACTTCATCAGCAATGGTCCCGGCGACCCTGCACCAATGAATTATGCAGTAAACACCGTAAAGCAAATCCTGGAAAAAGACAAGCCCCTCTTCGGCATATGCCTTGGCCACCAGATACTGGCATTGGCAAACGGGGTGCCCACTTTTAAAATGCACCATGGCCACCGTGGTTTAAACCACCCGGTAAAAAACATCATCACCGGTAAATCGGAGATAACCACACAGAACCATGGTTTTGGTATAGACAGGGAAGGCGTAAAACACAATGATGCCATAGAGATAACGCATGTAAACCTAAACGACGACAGCATTGAAGGCATCCGCATAAAAAACAAAAAAGCCTTCTCGGTGCAGTACCACCCAGAAGCCACGCCAGGCCCACACGACAGCAGGTATTTGTTTGATGATTTTATAGGGATGATGAAATAGGGCCCTTGGGCCCCTGTCCCCTAAAGGGGAACCAAAATAGAAGCTGTTTAATCAATCGTAGCATTTCTATATCGGTATATTTGTAATTAATAAAAAAATATCTGCCTCAGTCCCCCTTTAGGGGACAGGGGCTTCTTGCTATGAAAATTTCAATAATAAATGGACCAAACTTAAACCTACTCGGTACCCGGGAGCCCGGTGTGTATGGTAATGAAAGTTTTGATGATTACCTGCAGCAACTGCAGGACAAATATCCTGATGTTGAAATAAACTATTTTCAAAGCAATGTAGAAGGCTTATTAATTGATGAGCTGCAGCGGGTAGGCTTTACTGCCAATGGCATTATTTTTAACCCCGGTGGCTATACCCATACTTCTGTAGCCATTGGCGATACCTTACTCGCAATTACAACTCCGGTTATAGAAGTACATATCTCCAATGTTTTTAACCGGGAAGACTTTCGTAAAATCTCTCATGTATCTGCCAAGGCAAAAGGCGTAATCAGCGGACTTGGTTTAAAAGGCTACGAGCTGGCGCTGGAATATTTTTTGGAGCAACAGCGTGCGGCTTTGGGACATGCATGATGTTTGCCTTTTTGAGTTTCCTGTTTTTTACAGATTGATATTCCCACACTTGTTGCCTGGCTACATCTTCAAAATACCAATAGCGGCATTCGCTTAAAAATTTGGGAGATAGTATGTGTAGGGTTTAGAAATTTTTTTGTTTGGAAGAAAAACGTCAAATTAGTAGTGGCATTTGTTTTTAATCCATTCAATC
>JBBSKH010000042.1:0-29331 GCA_038256495.1 Chitinophagales bacterium | reverse complement strand
ATTTTTTTCATCGTCTATTTCTGTAAGCATTGCCTGGGCTTTCGCCTTGGTCGGCACAACTAACCCAACTTTTCTCACCATGGTCAGCACAAACTTCACCGTGGTCAGCATAAACTTTCCCGTTGCCTCGGCTTCCCGATTTTATCGGGACAGGTCGAAAAGCCACGAATCATACAGCAACTATAATTTCTTTTAAATTAATGCGAACTTTCTATACATAGTGTATCAAAAAGTAGGAGCGTAATGAATGGAAGTTTAATAGATGGCTCGTAAAATCTGGGGCCATGGGAAAAAAGATTACAATGGTTGGTAACCGATGCCGACCACGGCATACTGCTTTTTTAAGCGAACTCAAAATTGAAAATATTTCTGAATAAATTAAAAAGAATACAATCGAAATACGAAAGTCTACAAACCTAAAACTACCCGACTGCATCATTGCAGCTACATCTATAGCACTAAACATACTCCTAATTACCTCAGACAAACAACTAGGTTCTGTTCCAGAGTTGGACATTGTTCTGAATGAAAAATAATTACTGCTTTCCTTCAGTTATGCAATAGGATTACACAAACTAAGTGTAAATGCAAACATCACATGCTTATCTAAGACAGTGTTGTATTTTTTTTCTCCCGCAGAAAACTCAGATGAACATTTTAAATTTCTTTGCCGTGTTTATTAAATTTCCACAGATGGGCTTTCCAGCTTTAGAAAAAAACATGTTTAGTCCTGGTGCATCTTCTCAGATTTTTTTCGGCGTATTCTGCGAAAATCGTCGGTAAACAATCACGAACTCGAAACCATATCCACGCTTTCCTCTTCCACAGCCCGGCGGGAAGCTTTATATCTGATGATACGGCTGCCCACCTGTAGAATGCAAAAGCTGCCGACTGCACAGGTAGCCATCACACCTGTCATAGGCATGGCGGTTCCATTGCTAAGCATACTGACTAGTGCCGAAGTAAGGGCACCAATACCCATTTGCACACCACCCATTAATGCAGAGGCACTACCTGCATTCCTGCTGAAAGGCGCCATAGATAAAGCGGAGGAATTGGGGAATGTAAATCCCTGGCAACTGAGGTACACAATAAGTAAAGCTATGGTGCTGTTCAGTTGCAGCCAACCCTGCCATGATCCAATAAAAAGACCAATGCCCGCCAGGCTTTGAATAAACAACGCAACGGGGATGATCTGCTGGCTGCTAAAGCGACGCAATAAAAAACTGTTTACCTGCGTAGCCAGTATGAGGCCCGCAGCAATCATTGCGAAAATGAGCCCGAATTGTTTCTCGGTGGTTTTAAATATTTCCAGGAAAATAATAGGTGAGCCCGCAACATATGCATATAAACCGGCAGCGGCCACAGCACCAGTAAATGCATAAGTATAAAACTGTGGTTCTTTTAAAACCGCCAGGTAGTTCTTAACAATTGCTTTTGGCTTTAATGAATGGGAAGTATCTGCCTGCCTGCTTTCCGGCAGCGCAAAGCGCACAAACAACAAAATGACAAATGCCATAAATGTGAGAATCACAAAGATATAATGCCATCCAAACTCAGCAGTAACATAGCCTCCAACGGTGGGCGCAATAATGGGCGACACACCAACCACCAGCATCAGCATAGAAAATATGCGGGCATTATCTTTTACTGAAAAAAGGTCTCTTACCATTGCCCTTGATGCTACCATTCCGGCGCAGCCGCCTAATGCCTGTAAAAACCGCAGCGCTATTAACATTTCTGCCGTTTGCGCAAGTGCACACATTGCCGATGCAACAAGGTAAAGAGAAAGGCCAACGTATAAAGGTTTCTTTCTTCCATAACGATCCATCAACGGACCATATATAAACTGGCCGATGGAAATTCCGATAAAAAAACTGGAGAGCGACAACGATATCTGTGATACAGTTGTGTTCAAGTCGGCAGCAATGCCTTCAAAAGAAGGCAGGTACATATCAATAGAGAATGGCCCGATGGCAGTATTCATACCGAGCACAAGTATCAACAAAGCTTTTCTTTTCCTGGTCATAATTGTTGTAGCGCAAAAGTAGATACTTTATGTAAAGCATGTCTTTTAGTGAACGCTTAATTTCTATTTCGTTCGTTGCCTATGCATGCACAAAAACGTATCCAGCAAATTATTGTTCGTTTTTGTGCATAGTTATTTTAGCTGCTCCCTTATAGTGATGGCGTGAATAATGCATTGCAGACGCCTGGTTGCGTTCTAAATTGTAGCAACTATATTTGCCCAATCGGGGCTATCTCTTTGTAGCAATTGCATTTTTTAAAATCGTCTTGAGTGCCGTAGGTACGCCACCAGTACGGGCAGCCAGTACGTGTCAGAATTTGAATCATATAATATTTTCTACAAAACAGTAGCGCTTTAGGGCACATCAATACGACAATTTTAAAACACCCCCCACGCTTTCATTATTAAATCATAATTGATACATTTGTAAGATGCGGTTCTTTGCTAACCTAACAATATTTGGTTTAAATCAATAGATATACATGCCATGGTTGCAGTAAACCCGCATTTAAAATTTAATGGTAAAACGGAAGAAGCCTTCAATTTTTACAAAATGGTATTTGGGGCAAGTTTTTACGATTAAGAAGGGCAGTAGAATTTCAATTATTATTTATAAAAACATACCTAATGTCTTCAGATCTAAAAAGTATTGCGCTGGCATTTTCCAATGGAAAGTTTAGTGAGGGCTACGATTACCTTGCACCTGATGCAAGTTGGGAAATTGTGGGTGAAAAATTATTGCACGGTAAGCAGGTTATCATTGACTATTGCAAAAACACGGCAGCCTATTTTGACACGGTGGAAACTGTTTTTACTCCAGGCCATATTATGCAGGATGGTAACCTCGTGGTTGTGAATGGCACCGCAGTATTTACTAACAAGGAACAAAAAATAACCATGGTTTCGTCTTGCGATATGTATGCTTTTGAGGAAGGGCTGCTTAAAAGAATGACTTCCTATTGTATTGTTACCAATAAATAAACAGCAGTTGAATCACTAATGAACTATGCGGTTAATTTACTTTTCTCTCTTAATGATCATCACGGGCTGCAGCAACACAAGAACGCTTCAGCGTGAAATTCACAAAAACTTTCAACAAATTCCCCGAAACAATTTTTCTGTTAACCTTGATAGTTTAGTACAACAGTTAGATACTTTGCCCACCCGGCAAAGGGAAGCGCTGATAGTTCCTATGATGTTGCAGGGAGCAATACCTGCTTTTAATTTTTCGTTCAGTAAAGTTTACCTGCAGGCAAAGGGCGAAGATGGAAAAGCTTATCAAGCGATTCTTTTTGTGTCGCCGGACTATATATGTTTTGGTAACGACCAACAATATATGCGCATTCCTTTGTCGCCGCAGGCCGGGCAGTTGTTGGCAGATAGTTTTCATTGTGTGCTACCTACTACAAAGATGGTTGATGCAATTTATGCATCAGCAAAACTTAAAGTGGAACCTGTGCCGCTCACCGAAAGGAGAGCAGCTTTTTCAACTTTTTTGGAGCACCACAGAATCATCCAGGAACAAACAGGTATGAGCCAGCCAACAACATTATTAGCGGGAACAAAAAAAGATGTTGTACAAACTGCTAAGCTTAATACTACCACAAAGGAGCACCGGGTAGCTATTTATGGCTGGCACCGTTTAAATGGGGAACCTATTCAGCCACTATATTTAGGGCACGTTGATTGGTATGTAGATTACAGCCATGGCATCCGTATGGTATACGAGAAAATGATACTGAACGGTAGGGTCGTGAAAATAAAGGATGTGTTGCAGGACGAAAAATTACAGCACATATTGTGCAATGAAACGCTTTGCGGCTACACGAGGTATCCTGCTGAAGAATGAGTTCAGGCTGCTGGTCCGGGTTTTTTCATCGAATAATTGGCGTGAAACTTTATATTATGGGCGTTCTGTGAAACTTTTTCAGTCTCTTAAACGTATTAAATTAGTACTGTTGATCATGGATGTGTAAGGTATCTTTATACCACCCGTCCATACATGCATCTAAAATAGCCTATTATGAAAAAAATACTTTTATTAGCAAGCTGCCTGTTGTTAGTTGTTGTTGTAACAAAGGCACAATCAGACAACAGTATTCCGGTAAGGATCAGTTCATTAGATGCGGCATCAAGCCAGGATTTTAATAAACTTATCTGGCGGACAGCCTGTTCTTTGGATCATGCCAGCTTCCAGGTATTGCGTTCGTACGATGGTGTGAATTACAGTACAATACACGAATTTTCTGCGGACAGGTTCCGATGTCAACAACCATTTGATTATGCTGATTCTTCTGCCAACCAATTGGCAGGCAGGGTCTTTTACCGGTTAAGTGTGGGCGACCTGGATGGCAGGGTTTATAATTCGAAGATTGTTTCCCTCATAACGAGGGGAGAAGGGATGGAAATTAACAGCCTGACACCAAATTTAGTTTCAGGTACTGCTTCCATAAGTATTTCATCTTCTAAAAAAGAAAATATAATGATGGCGGTAGTGGATGCACAGGGGCGTGTTTTTAAAACTATGAGAGCCACGCTGAATAAAGGTGTGAACAATCTTTCAATAGATGCTTCGGCATTGCAGCAAGGAAGCTACTGGCTTAAGGTTACTAACAGCAACAACGAGACGAAGCTGGTACGTTTCCAGAAGAATTAATTATTCATAAAGCGCCAGCCGGTTTTTTAGTTCCAGCATTTTCTCCTGCATATCCGTCAATCTGTTTAGCAGGTGGCGGATGGTTTCAATACCTTCCAGGTTAATATCCATCTCGTACAGGTGAATGCAGCATTCCAGGGTGGGCAGTTCTTCCGCCGGTACGTACAATTGCTCTTCAATAATGGTCATCTCTACCAGGCCTGCATCATTAAGTGATGAAACAAAAGACAATTCGATATTGTGATGAGAACAAAATAAACTGGCTGGTATCATATCTTGTTTTTCCATGGTCGTTATTTTATTTCGGATAGTTCTTTAAATAATTGTTGCTGCTTTTCGGTAAGGTTGGTAGGCAATTGTACATTATAGGTAATGTACAGGTCGCCATATTCCCCTTCTTTTTTGTAGATAGGAAAACCTTTTCCTTTCAACCTTATTTTGGCGCCCGGTTGTGTTTCGGGTTGTACTTTCAGTTTTACTTTTCCCTGTAATGTATTTACCATCACGTCGCCACCCAGCACCGCGGTGTAAAGGTCAATGGGGATTTCGCTGTATAAATCATTTCCAAGGCGTTTAAAATCGGGGTGTGATGCAATTACAAAAGTTATGTACAAATCACCGGCAGGACCACCGTTTACGCCGGGGGCACCATAACCTTTTAGTTTTATTACCTGCCCGTTTTCTACACCGGCGGGAATAGTGATGCGTACATTTTTGCCATTGATGGTAAGTGTTTGTTTGTGTGTTTCCTGGGCATCGGTCAGGTTCATCTTTAATTCGGCATTGAAATCCTGCCCACGAAATTTTGTTTGCCGGGTGCGTGAACCTCCACCAAACATCGATTCAAAAAAGCTTGAAAAATCGCCGTCTTCTGCATCAAAATATTCTGAACCGCCACCTGCGTACTGTTGCTGGCGAGATTGCTTTTGTTTTTCAAACTGCTCTGCATGTTGCCAGTCTTTGCCATACTGATCATATTTTTTCCTTTTTTCAGGGTCACTTAAAACCTCGTTGGCTTCATTTACCTGCTGAAACTTTTTTTGTGCATCCTTATCATTTGGGTTTAGGTCGGGATGCATTTTGCGGGCAAGTTTGCGGTAGGCTTTTTTTATATCATCTGTACTGGCACTCTTGTCAACTTGTAAAATTTTATAATAATCGAGGTATTCCATATGATCGCTTATTTATGGTATTAAAGTTACTGTACAATCAATAATTATCAGCATCTGTTAACGTAATGCAAACATTGCAAATGCTTTGCCAGCTTGTTAAGTGTTTTAAATCGTTGTTTTAGGGTTTGGCTGTCATTGTAGCATTTCATTGTAATTCAATACAGCATTGGGTTGTAGCTCTATTTAACCGGCTTTGAGATGCCAATAAATAGAAAGGGTTGTATTTTTTATCAGCCGGGGTGGTTATACATTTGCATTATCAATAAAGAAAAAACACAGGAATATACCTGGACTTATTGAGAAGGAATTCCTCCACATCGATCCCCTGCCATTTGTATATGCTTCCATGTAAGAACTATTTAATTGACATTAAATTAACCACAAAGCAAAAAACAAAAATTATGAAAACACAACTTTCAACAATCAAAAAAGTAACAATGGCAGTAGCTTTTTTTGGCCTGCTGTTAACCGGTAACATCGTAAACGCTGCAGGAAATCCGGGCAATGAAATTGATCTGGTGTTCCTGGGTAATGAAGCAAACCTGCCGGTATTTCGTTTAGACCTGAGCGGTAAGTCTAATGATGTGTATGCTGTTACCATCAAGGCAAATGACGGAACTATCCTTTATTCTGAAAAAGTAAAGAGCGATCGTTCTGCAAGGTTTTACAAGCTGGATCCTGATTATAACGATCAGGTTAAAGGCACTAGTTTCGAAATTCTCAATATAAATACTGGTAAAGCGGTTTATTACAAAATTGATACTAACAGTAAGACAACAGAAACTGTTTCGTTGGTAAAATCATAAATTACTTTTCACCCGGTGCCGGCTATGATTCGGCGCCGGGCGAAATTTTAAAGACCTTATTGAAGGTCTTTAATGTAGCATTCACCCTGGGCTGTTGCCGCTTTAGAAAAACCCATTCTCTTTAAAAAGTGCAGGTGATGCCTGTTATGCACTTGCTTGTAAACAATTCTTTTTATTCCGCTGGAAATAAGAAATTGTTTTTCCCTGTCGAAAATAAACCGGCCTACTTTGTAATCTCTGTATTTTGTCAAAGTATAGTTTAAGGCTACTTCTGCATCACCATCATTTGATATATTGGCACTAAACATATTGGCTATCACCATATCTCTCAACACCACAAAGTTCAACTGATCTTTAAACATGCCCGGCTCAAAATCGGGGAAATAAGCATCAATATCTTCATGGTAAAAATCCAGGAATTTTGTTGCCATTATTTCATTACCCGAAAAAGGTATCAGGTCAAAATTTTCTTTCCGACGATATACTTTTACCAACCATATTATATTAATACAAATCAGGATACAGTTGGTGATGAGTACGGGGTAAGCTTGTAATATGATTGCGTAAATAATAAAAGCCACGTTGCCACCGGTGTTAAACCATCGGAATTTAAGATCGGTACTTACTAATAGTGCAACGATGAGCAAAAAAGAGGCAAGGTATCCAAAATAGGGAGCTATAAAAGCCATAAATTAGTTTGTTAGTTTTTTGTAAAGATGCTCCTTTTTCTGTTTCGTGAATCTTTTTTTTATACTTGATTTAGCTTGTCAAAACTGTATCTTACTGCATTACTTTATTACTAAAAGCGTAAAGTTTAAACCATGCAGGCAACTACCATTAAAGAAGTTATAACGGCTCTAGATCAGATCATAGCGGATTCTGTTGATGAAAATAACAGGGCGGGATACTTTGCATCCTTGTATAAAAAAGTGACAATGGCGGTTGCACAGAAAATAACGGAAGGTTATTTTGACAACAATGAAAGAATGGAACGGTTGGATGTTGTTTTTGCAAATTTTTATCTGGATGCGTACGATAGCTACCGGCAGGGAAAAACTTGTGCTGCATCCTGGCAATTGGCCTTTGATGAAAAAAGGAACTGGCCGCCTATGATTTTGCAACACCTGTTGGCTGGCATGAATGCACATATAAGCCTTGACCTGGGAGTGGCTACTGCATTGGCGTCTCAGGGGCAACCAATACAACTTGTGCAGAATGTTTTAATAAAATAAACGAGCTGTTGGCTGCAATGGTGGCGGAAGTTAAAAGTTCGCTGTTCGATCTCTGGCCTCTTGGCAAATACATCGTGAAGTGAAATACTGCCAAATTTGAAAATGATGTGGCCGGCTTTTCTATGACCATTGCCCGGGATGCTGCCTGGAAGGTTGCAATTTTCTATGATGAAAAACTAAAAACCGATGATAGCAATCAATACCTCGTGCAGCGAGACAAGGAAGTTGCCTTGTTTGGAAAAAAATTATTCATATTTCCCTTTTTGGTGCGAATACCATTATTCATAGCAAGGGTTTTTGAGTGGGGTAGTATTACTACAAAAATTCGTCGGCTGTCAAGGTAAGCCAATACACGTTTCTCCGCATCACAAACAGGGAAAAATTTCCCCTTCCCAAACCATACTTGTATTCAGGCATAGATTTTGGAATGCAGGTGGATGCACAGCGCTTAATAATCGTGTGCGTTATTATTATATCACTAAATAAAAGGTTATGAAAAAAGTTATTGGTTTGTTTGTATTTGTGTCGGTGCTGGGCAGTACTGCTTGTACAGATAAAACAACAGAAGTTACAAAGGAAAAAGTAATAGTGGAAAAAGAAGCACCTAAAAAAACAAATGTGGAACTGAACAACAAAGGCGTAAAAGTTGAATCAAAAAAAGTGAACGTATCTGTTGGTACGGGAAACAAATAGCAGCATATATTTTTTTAAATCTTAATCATTATAAACAATAACAACTAAAAGAAAAATTATGAAAATTCGTGCAGGGATTGCCATTGCAGCAATCATTTTTTCAGCTACAGCTAGTGCTCAACATTCATCTCAACCGGTTGCATTTGGTTTAAAGGGTGGCTTAAACGTATACAATGTAAACAACGAAGATGGAGAGAAGTATGACTCAAAGCTTGGTTTCCACGCGGGAGCACTTGCTCACATACACCTTGCCAGTCAGTTAGCATTACAACCCGAGGTGGTATATTCTTCCCAGGGTGCAAAATATAATTTCGGGAGTACTGAAGCTAAATTGAAACTAGGTTATGTAAATGTACCGGTAATGGTGCAGTATATGTTTGACAACGGTTTTCGCATACAGGCAGGCCCACAAGTGGGTTTCCTGATTAATGCAAAAACCGAAGTGGGAAATGTAGAAACCGATGTTAAAGACCAGCTTAAAACAGTAGATTTCGGAGTAGGAGCAGGTATCGCCTATGTAGATCCAAGATCTGGTTTTGGCGTGGATGCACGTTATAATCTGGGTCTGTCTGATATTAATGATGACAACAGCAACTCAAAATCAACCAACCGTGGTTTCCAGGTGGGTGTATTTTATCTTTTCCATAAATAATAGCAGGCGCTAAGGCTTTGAATGAATACAGAAAAAGCCACCAATCGGTGGCATTTTCTACTTCTTCCAGCAGCATTTGGGAAATTGTTTATCCAACATGGGATTTAATTCTCCCAGCTCTGCATTGGTGGCTGGCAAATAACGCTGCTTAAACTGGTTTTAACAGGTATTTATTATTTCAACGCATTTGCCATAAGTAAGAAATTTTACGGCATATGATTTGAAGTTTTGTTTTATTAAAGCATTTTAATCACTAAAACACACACATGAAAAAGATGAATCAAATATTTCGTACAGGGATCGTTACATCGATGTTTCTTTTTGCATGCAAGATCGTAGCAATTGCACAGGAAACATCATCTTCTACTTCTTCTACGGTAACGGTAGAGAATTCAACGGAACCTTCTTCCTGGATCCAGGAAAACTGGATGTGGCTGGTTGGAGCCGGGGTGGTAATCCTCATCATCGCATTACTTGCAAGTAGCAGCAGCCGCAATAAAACTACAACTGTTACTCAAGATGGTGGTGGCAATGTAAGAAGAGTGTCCACTACCGAGATAGATAGTTAAACTTCTTCTGCAAGACGGAGTGAAACGATCCAGCAATATAAGGACAGGAGTTTTTGCTGTTTTTATTTCAACGCAAGAAAAAGATGCCCGGTGGTAACCCCGGGCATCCTTAATTTGTGTTTGTATTTGTTTATTATTATTAATGAACCGGTTCGTGTACACCTTCCCAGATTTCTTCTACCATTTTTTTATTAAAAGCATCAAGGTCTTCCGGGCTGCGGCTTGTAACGAGTCCATTGTCAGTTACCACTTCTTTATCCATCCAGTTTGCTCCTGCATTAATGATGTCAGTCTTAATAGAAGGGTACGAGGTAATGTTCCTTCCTTTCAGCATACCGGTTTCAATAAGTAATTGCGGCCCGTGACAAATAGATGCCAACGGCTTTCCGGCTTCCAGGAACGATTTTGCAAATGCAATGCAATCTTTATTCTTGCGCATCAGGTCTGGGTTTATTACGCCACCGGGCACCATGAGTGCATCATAATCATCGGGATTGGCATCAGCAAGATGTACATCTACATCTAATTCTATGCTCCAATGATCCTTGTTCCATGCTTTTACTTTTTGTTTCTGTGGAGAAACAATAAACACTTTTGCTCCAGCACTTTCTAATGCGGCTTTTGGGCTGGTTAGTTCCACTTCTTCAAAACCGTTCTCGGTAAGTATTGCCACTTTCTTATTTTTTATATCTTTCATAATTGTATATTTTTTTGGTTGAGTAATATTATTTAAATCGTTGGAGGATATAATGGAACAATTTCTGGTTCGGGATCATCTTGCTCTTCGCCCTTAAAAAATTGTAACAAGCTTCTGTTTAACGCTTCTTTGTGGGTATAAAATAAGCCGTGCGGAGCGCCCACAAGTACCAGCATTTCAGAATGAGGAATCATGGTAGCTGTGCGGTTACTGCTTACTTCTATCGGAACTATATTGTCTGAATCGCCATGTACTATCAGCGTTGGTACAGTAATCATCTTTACCTCTTTCCTAAAATCAGTAGCAGAAAAACTCCTGATACTTTCAATGGTTGAACGGGCAGAGGCTTTTGCCTGCAGGTCCAGGTAATAACGAAGTAGGGCACTGCTTACCGGCTTATTTAAGAAACCAATACCAAAGAATTTTTTACCGAAATCCTCCAGGTAACCAATTCTGTCTTCTTTAATCCCGGTGATCATATCTTCAAAAACTGATTCATCCACGCCTTCGGGATTTGTTTCAGTTTTTTTCATAAAGGGAATGATGGAGCTGATGAGGCCAATACCGGCAAGTCTTTCTTCACCATATCTTGCTATATAACGCACCACTTCGCCACCGCCCATCGAAAATCCTACGAGGAATGCTTTGCGCAGGTCAAGTTGTACAAACAGCTCATTCAGGTCATCACTTAAAGAGTCGTAATCGTACCCATTCCAGGGTTTGCTACTTTTTCCAAAACCCCGCCGGTCGTATTTAATTACCCGGTAGCCCGCTTCCACCAGCGGTCCTAACTGGTATTCCCACATTTCCCGGCTTAGTGGCCAGCCATGTACTAAAACAATCGGTTGTCCGCTCCCATAATCGGAGTAAGCAAGCGAGATGGATTCGCCTGTTGTTTTATCGTTGAATTTAATAGTTTTCATTTTTAATTTTTTGCGAGGGGGTTTAATGAGTCGTACATCGCTCTTATTAGTGCACACAAATTATACCACGGTCAAAACAGGCGCTATCAGGCTTTAGCTGCTTACAATGTGGATTATATTCCTCGCAGTAAATTCTTAAAATAAAAATTACCTGCAATAGCTCTGAAAAATCAGACATTCAACTTACTGGATGAAGTCGATTTTGTTTGTCGCAACTTAGAGACGGAGAGGATGGAATGCTAGTTTGATGTGCGGGGCTAATCCTCAAAAATAAATTCCGTTTCATGACAAGGCTTTCTTCCAAAACCCATGCTGTTATAGATTACCTGATGGTTGTTTTTCTTTGGTGCGCACCTGTATTGTTTTTTTTGCCGGCCACCACAGCAATTGTCTCCTATATATTGGGTGCTGTTCATTTAATTATAGCACTCTCTACCAATTTTGAGCTGGGCGTCTTTACGCTTATTCCTTTCCTATTCATAGTTCTATTCATAGTTCCATTGAATTATTGGTAGCCATTACGATGCTCCTCCTTTCATTCTATATTGAAAATGCAGCCGCTGCCAAGGCAAGACTGTTCTGTATCTTCCTTGCTGCTTCTTTTTTTTATTTGGTTTTTTTCAGATCACCGGGTGCGGAGGCGCAGCAGTTACTAAAAGCAAATTAGTTAATGGGAAGTGTCGTCAGCCCGCTATGATGCGTTGGTAGGCTGCGCCAACACAATCAATCAGGTCGCTTGGTAGCATTGCTTCCTGCGAAATTTTTTCGGCAGCAATATCGCCCGCAAGCCCGTGTAGAAATACACCCAGCAGGCAGGTGTGTAAGGGGGTATATCCCCGGGAGGCAAGCCCTGTTAGTATACCAGTTAGCGCATCGCCCGTGCCACCGGTTGCCATACCTGCATTGCCCGTGCTATTAAAAAAACCGGTACCGCCTGGAGTGGCGATAAATGTAAAATGGCCCTTTAATATGATGTAGCATTTAAGAGCGCTGGCCTTTTGCAACGCTAGTTGAAACCGGTCGAAATCATTTTGAGATTGACCGAATAGTCTTTCAAATTCTTTTGGGTGAGGTGTTAGAATAGTATCTACCGGCAACAGCTCCAACAAATGTTGATGCGCCGATATTATATTTAATGCATCAGCATCTAACACTAATTTGCAGGTTTCATTACAGTTCATAATAATATTGGAAACCTGCATCGTCGCTTCTTCATTTGTTCCACAACCAGGTCCTGCACCTATTACTTTATATTTTGAAAAATCTATCGCTGTGTCAGTATCAGCCATGGCTTCGGGTACGCTGTTCTGTATGATGTTATATCCTGCTTCCGGAACCTGGCTGGTGAGCAGTCCGGCCCCCGCCCTTAAACATGCCCTTGCCGCCAATACTGCTGCGCCCATTTTTCCATAGCTTCCTGCTACCAGTAATGCGTGGCCGTTAGTGCCTTTATGGCTAAAAGAAGCAGGCGGCGAATATATATTCCTTATCTGTTCAAGGTCGGTAAGGTATAGTTTGGTTGATTCTTCTTGATAAAATCCCGGATGTAAGCCGATATCCAGTATATGCAGTTTGCCGGTGTAATGCTCATTTTCAGGCAATAAAAAAGCTGTTTTGTACTGTTGAAAACTGAGGGTATGTGTAGCTTTAATTCTTGTTAGTCCATTGCTGCTTTCATCTGCATACATGCCGGAAGGCATATCAATGGCAATAACCGTAGCATTGCTCAAATTGATTTGTTCAATAATGGTTGATGCCAGGCCTTCCAGGGGTTTGTTTAGCCCTGTACCAAAAAGGGCATCAATAATAATTGAACCATCTGCTACAGTAGGAACCGATGCGGCATCCTTTATCAAAAAAATAGCGGAAGATATATTCCGAAGCAGTTGAAGGTTGTATTCAAAATCTTTTGAACCTGCTCCTGCACGATCGGAGAGAATGTAAACTTCTACCTGGAATTGATTTTGTAATAACAGCCTGGCAATAACAAGGCCATCTCCACCGTTATTTCCCTTACCACAAAAAATACTTATCCTGGCTTTGTCCGGTTGAAATCTTTCAGCTATCCAACTTACGCAGGCAGCAGCGGCTCTTTCCATCAGCGCTAACGATGAAACCGGCTCCTGTTTTATCGTATAAACGTCCCACTCCTTTATCTGGCGTGCCGAAAAAATTTTCACAACGATTAGTTTATTACTTAAAATGAAATTGGTTTTTCAACAGCTTGCTGAAAAACCAATACTAATAACGACTATCGAATAAGTTGAATTTATTATTTCATGATAGAAACATTCACGGCATTTGCTCCTTTCGGCCCCATTTCTACTTCAAACAAAACTTTACTGTTCTCCTTAATATCTTCCTTTATAGAATTCACATGGACGAATATACTTTCACCAGTTTCTTTATCTTTTATAAAGCCATAACCCTTACTTTCATTAAAAAAGGTAACAATGCCTTTCCTTATCAGGTCTTCGGGATTTATTTCTCCTTGTTTAGGTACGCCGATTTCAATGTCTTCAGCTTTAATCTCCACTTTTTTGCGTGGATCAGGCGGCTCGGAGGTCAGGTTGCCGTTCTCGTCCAGATAAGCAATCATACTATCCATATCATTGCCATCCTTCGACGTTTCTTTACGTTCTTGTCTTTTCTCTTCTTTCTTTTTTTTGTTTTGTCTTTTCTTTTTTTCTCGTTCTCTTTTGGTCCAAGTTTCTGCCATATTATTAATTTGTTTTAATGAAGTAATTGCCTAACGGCCGGTGCCGGACATGTGAAAAATAACAACTGAACGCTATTCTGTCGCTTGAAGGTACGAAATTTGAAAGTTATGGGAGTGCTTATTTCTTCCCAGGAAATCGAGGGGAAGATTAAAATCGCCTGAAATGAACGTTGGTATTGGGTTGCAATTTTAAGGACTTGTGTTTATTGGTCGGCCTGGAAACCTTCCAGGCCACTTTTTACCTGTATTCCGTGCAGGGCAAAGGAATTTACAGGGCCGCGGTTGCCTGATATCTGTTTTTTGTGAGCCATCTCTTAACCCGTTTAATTGTTTATCCTTTTTTTGACGTATCTTCCTCAAGGTCCGGCTTGCGGATCACCGGTAGCAAATGTTAGCTAACGTTTTTTTTTATTCAAAATTTAAAATTTTTATCGATGGTTAATACCTGGCTTTACATTGCTGTTGGCGTTGTTTTATTATTTTCGATGGGCGTAAAAATTGTGCGTCCTACCCACCGGGCCTTAATTGAACGGCTTGGAAAATATTACAAATTTGCCAACCCCGGTTTTCACTGGATCATTCCTTTTATAGATAAGATGTACATTGTTAATACTACCGAGCAAATGGTAGATGCAGAGGCACAGGAGATTATTACCAATGATAACCTTAACGCATCGGTTGATGCACAGGTTTACTTCAGGGTGATATCAGATGAAAACAGTGTAAAGGCATCGCAGTACAATGTTAACAGGTACCAGTTGCAGATTGTAAACCTTGCACGAACCACCCTTAGAAATATTATCGGCACACTCACTTTACGTTCTGCAAATAGTGAAAGAGGAAAGATAAATGCAGAGCTTCATAAAACATTGATGGAGGAAACCAAGACATGGGGTATTGAAGTTATCCGTACAGAATTAAAACAGATTGATCCGCCAAGCGATGTACAGGAAACAATGAATAAAGTGGTGAAGGCCGAGAATGAAAAAATAGCAGCCATTGATTATGCTACTGCCCGTGAAACCGTTGCGGATGGTGAAAAAAGAGCTAGAATAAAGGAAGCGGAAGGATCCCGGCAGGCAAAAATTTTGCAGGCGCAGGGTGAGGCGGAAGCTATTAAAATGGTGAACATGGCAGCCGAAGAATACTTTATAGGTAATGCCCAAGTACTTCGTAAACTAGAAGCTGTTGAAAAGGCAATGGGGGACAACACCAAGTTTGTAGTTCCTGCAGGGTCCGACCTGGTAAATGTTATCAGCGAAATGGCGGGAATTATTCCTTTGAAGCCTAAACAAAACAGAACGGATTAAGCAAACATGCCACAACAGTAGGGATTAGCCTAACTACGCTGCTGTTAAGGCAATAACGAACAAAATATTGGGTAACGAGCTGTCTATAAGGCAGCTCGTTTTGGGTTGGTAAGTAAATTATTTTGCACATATACATCTACAAAAATAAAACCCATCATTTAATTCTTATTTGGCAGTAACGGATTTAATTAGTATATTCTTGGTATCATGTGGCAAATGCCGCCTGATTTTTTCTTCACACTTAATTTTTCTATATGATGAACGTAATGAATTACCAGGATTATGATGTTATACAACACGTGTTTGATGCCATTGAAAAAGAGGATATCGGCGAAGCACAGGAATGTCTTGCAGGTAACTTCAAATCCGTTTTATTAAAGGAGGACGTAAACAGGGATCAGTTCCTTGAAATATATCGCCGGATAAAAGAAGGTATACCAGATGCGAGGTTCGAAATAGTAGACCTGAGCTCAGACGGTGAAACCTTTAAAGCCAATGTGAAAATAACCGGAACCCATACCCAAACAATACCTTCATTAAAAAAAGGCTGGCGTGCAATGAAGCCAACCGGCAAAAAGATAAATAAAGTGGTGTCTGCAATAGAGATCATTTTAAGAAGCGATCGTATCCTGGAAATAAAAAATGTAAACGAAAATAAAGGAGTGATCTCAGGACTGTTGAGTGAACTTAAACTGTTACCGAAAAGTTACTCCAACTAATTCTTTGGAGCAATGAGAAAGCCTGGTATTATTACCGGGCTTTTTTATTGCCAACTATCCTAAAAATTTCCATTGATTCATTTCCTGCATTCACAGATAGATGTGGCGATTGTGCCGGTCCTTCAAGCGCTTAAAATCATTTTTCTTACATTTGCATCTTCTTACCCGAATCGTCTCGCACTTAACCGGGTTTATTTTTTCACTCTGTAAATATTCGCAATGCACTGGATAGACGCCGGAATATTTATTATTTACATGCTTTCGCTGCTGCTGGTAGGTTTTTATTTTCTACGTAAGAATAAAAACGCCGAAGATTATTTTGTAAGCGGCAGAAATATGACCCGCTGGCATATCGGTTTATCTGTAGTAGCTACAGATGTTGGGGGAGGTTTTTCCATCGGCCTTGGTGGCCTCGGGTTTATTATGGGGCTTTCGGGCTCATGGATGTTGTTTACAGGATTAATCGGCGCATGGCTAAGTGCAGTACTACTGATACCGAAAATTCATCCCTTGGGCAAAGACATCAAATTGTTTACATTCCCGCAGGTGTTCGGCCACTTCTTTAATAAAAAAGTAGCATTGGCAGCAGGCATTATTTCCGCTATCGGTTATCTTGGTTTCACCAGTTCGCAAATATTGGCGGGCGCCAAGCTGGCTTCGGCATCTTTTGTTTCGCTTGATATGGGAACAGCATTAATTGTGATGGGCATCATAACAGTTGGCTATACTGTGTTGGGCGGCATGAATGCCGTGATACACACAGATACAATCCAATGGATAATTTTAATAGGCGGCCTGTGTTTTATTGGTATTCCGCTGGCCTATAATGCCATTGGCGGTTACCAGGCCATACAGCAAACGCTGTCAAAAGATTTTCTTTCTTTAGGTAATGTTGGCTGGCAGCAATTAGTAAACTGGGCGGTTACCATTATTCCCATTTGGTTTGTAGGTATGACGCTTTACCAACGAATTTATGCCAGCAGAGATGAAAAAGAAGCCCGTAAGGCATGGTTCATTGCAGGATTGTTTGAGTGGCCGGTGATGGCTTTTATGGGCGTGGCACTCGGTTTGTTTGCAAGGGTTGCTGCAGAACAAGGCATGTTTGAATATATGGGATTTGCTACCGCCTCAATGATGGATCCCGAAATGGGACTACCACTTTTGTTAAGAACAATTTTACCAATTGGTTTAATGGGGGTGATGATGTCCGTTTATTTTTCTGCGATCCTCTCTACAGCCGACAGTTGTTTAATGGCCGCATCGAGTAATGTACTCACCGATATTTTGCATCGCTTCTATCCCATTGACCATGATAGCAAGCAGATGCTGCGATTGTCGCAACTATTTACATTTTTGCTTGGAGTGCTGGCTATTTTACTGGCATCAGTTATGGGCAATGTGTTGGAGTTGATGCTTTATTCCTACGCATTTATGGTATCAGGTTTGTTCGTACCGCTGATTGCAGCTTTGTTTTTTAAGAAAAGAAATTCGAATGCAGCATTGCTGTCTATGATAGGTGGTGGTGCTACAACGGTATTGCTAACGCTGTTTGTAAAAGATTTACCTTTAGGGCTCGATGCCAACCTCTACGGCATCTTAACATCATTAGCACTTTTTGTTGGAGGCAGTTACTTGTTTCCCGCTAACAATTCAACGCTAAAAGTAGTACACAATGAATTATAAAATTATTGATCAACACACCGGACCTGATGCAGCGTTTACCAACGAAAAGATTGCTGCCTTTTTGTTTGAGCACCTGGAGCAGTTTGGCGACAGGGAAGACCTTATTCTTAAATGTATCGCCTATGTGTTTACACCCGACCGTGGTGGATTTATAGCCGTAGCATACGATGGGGATAAAATTGGTGGAGCCGTGATAGTGAATGAAACCGGCATGAGTGGTTATATCCCCGAAAATATTTTGGTATATATAGCAGTAGATAAAGTGCATCGTGGAAAAGGCGTTGGTAAAGAACTGATGCAAACCGCTATGAACCGTGCAAAAGGTAGTATTGCCCTGCATGTAGAACCAGATAATCCTGCAAAATTTCTGTACGAAAAGTTGGGATTCACAAACAAATATCTTGAAATGCGATTACAACGCTGATGACCAGATCAACAATGACAATAGACGAATTGGTGCAACTTCGACGAACCTTGCATGCACAACCTGAATTATCGGGTTGCGAAAAGCAGACTGCCGCAACCATTACGGCATTTATTAAGCAATTGAAGCCCGATGAATTGCTCACGGATATCGGCGGACATGGCATACTCGTTTGTTTCGACTCAGGAGTAAAGGGTTCCGTCTTACTCTTCAGGGCAGATATGGATGCATTGCCCATTCAGGAAGTGAATACATTTTCTCATTCATCTGCAATACAAGGCGTTTCACACAAATGCGGACATGATGGTCATAGCACTATGCTCTGTGGCCTGGCCATGCGGCTTGCTGCTGAAAGACCTGCTACCGGTAAAGTGTACTTGCTTTTTCAGCCTGCAGAAGAAACGGGGGAAGGTGCACAAAAAATAATTGATGATCCGGCATTTGACCTGCAACCCGATTTTGTATTTGCTATACATAACCTGCCCGGATATGATACAGGTTGTATTGTTGTGAAGGATGGCTTGTTCTCGGCAGCCGTTAATAGTATGATCATTAGCTTGCAGGGTACTACGGCGCATGCTGCCGAACCAGAAATGGGCGTGAATCCTGCTATTGCGGTGAGTAAACTTATCAGTTTAGCAGCTGCTATGAATAACAATAATCCGGCTGCGGATGATTTCAGGCTGGTAACGCCGGTACATATTATCATGGGAGAAAAGGCGTATGGGGTTTCTGCCGGAAATGCAGCATTGCATTACACCCTTCGTTGCTGGAACAATGAAATGTTGAAGGAAACAGAAACATATTTAATAAATGAGGCTACTAAAATTGCAGAAGAACAAGGCCTGGTAATATCTATAAATTTTACGCAATCATTTTTTGCAAATAATAATGATGAGTATGCCAATAATATCGTACGTAAAGCTGCCGCAGCAAATAGTTTCCAGGTAATTGAAAGAGACTTTCCTTTTAAATGGGGCGAAGACTTTGGATTGTTTACAACCAAATTCAAAGGTTGCATGTTTGGAATAGGAGCAGGCATAGATCATCCTGCATTGCACAATCCCGATTATGATTTCCCCGATGTGATCATACCTGTTGGTGTAAACAGTTTTCATTCCATCACCAAATTATTATTAACAACTGATGTATGATTCTTCTATTATAGAAATAAGCAGATCTGCCCTGCAGGCCAACCTGAATTTCCTGAAAAAACATACTGGGCCACATGCCAGGTATTGTAGTGTTGTAAAGGGAAATGCTTACGGGCATGGCCTTGCAGAATTTGTGAACCTTGCCGTTACTTGTGGTGTTGATTATTTTGCTGTGTATTCTGCCGACGAAGCATACCAGATTGTGCAGCACGTAAACCCTGTTCCTGATATATATATTATGGGCAATGTGGAAGGCGAAGCAATTGAATGGGCGATTTTGAACGGCATAGAAATTTCTATTTCAGATATTAAGCGCCTGGAAAACGCCCTTGATTATGCAAGAAAAAATGGCAAGAAGGCATTGGTGCATATAGAAATAGAAACGGGCATGAACCGCACAGGTTTTGAAGCCAATGAACTGAATGCAGCAGCAGAACTCATCAATAAAAACAGTAAGCACATAGAAATAATTGGCTGCTGCACGCATTTTGCAGGAGCAGAAACAATGGCAAATAATTTCCGTGTATCGCAGCAGATAGAGCGCTTTAGTAAACTGCTCAAAAATGCTGCAGACCTGGGTATCAACCCTCTTTATAAACATGCAGCATGCTCGGCAGCCGTAATGAATTATCCTGCCACAATTGGGGATATGGTGAGAGTAGGCATTATGCAATACGGCTTTTGGCCGAATGACGAAACATTTATTAGGTTTATTGGCGACAAAGAAAAAAGTGACAAAATATTAAAGCGGCTCATTACATGGAAAGCAAAAGTGATGAATATTAAAACCGTTAAAAAAGGCGACTACATCGGTTATGGCACCGCCTATCTTGCTATGAAAGATATGAAGCTGGCCATTGTGCCCGTAGGCTATGCGCACGGATATAGCCGCAACCTGAGCAATACAGGGAAAGTTTTAATAAGAGGCGCCGAAGCAAGGGTAACTGGAATTGTAAACATGAATGCTATCTCCGTTGATGTTACTCATATTCCCGCAGTGGAGAAAGGGGATGAAGTGGTGTTGATCGGAAAACAAAAAAATAAAACCATCAGTGTTTTTTCTTTTAGCGAATTGAGTAGCCAGCTTAATTACGAAATGCTTACCAGGTTGTCATCCGGTATTCCAAGAATAATAGTAGATTAAATATTATGGCTTTTATAAAATTATATCGCAACAAACTCCGGGAAAATTTTGAATTCCTGGATGCTCTTTTTCAAAAACATAATGTAGAGTGGGGTGTAGTGTCAAAACTCTTGTGCGGCAACAAAGCCTTTATACAAGAGCTGATCGATCTTGGCATAAGGGAAATGCATGACACAAGGATCACCAACCTGAAGGCGATAAAACAACTTTGCCCGGAAGTACAAACAGTTTATATAAAACCGCCACCCAAAAGAAGTATTGCAAACGTTGTAAAGTTCGCTGATGTTAGTTTTAACACAGATTATTCCACCATCGCATTATTAAGTGATGAAGCGGTTGTGCAGGATAAATTGCACAAGATTATCATCATGGTAGAAATGGGCGATCTCAGAGAAGGTGTGCTGGGAGAACAACTAACGGATTTCTACGGCAAGGTATTTAACCTCCCCAATATTGAGATCATTGGTATTGGCACCAATTTAAATTGTTTGAATGGCATCATGCCATCTGTAGATAAACTTATTCAGCTAAGCCTGTACAAACAATTAATTGAAGCAAAATTCGATAAGAAAATTCGTTGGATCTCTGGCGGAACGACGGTAGCCGTACCTATGCTAATCAAGAACCAGGTGCCTGCAGCGGTCAACCATTTCAGGGTAGGTGAGGCATTATATTTTGGCAAAGACCTTTTCACTAACGGCATGATTGAAGGACTGCATTCAGATGTTTTTCGTTTGTACACAGAGATCATTGAGTTATACGAAAAGCCAGTGGTGCCTACGGGGGAACAAATGGAAAATCCTTCCGGCAGGCTGAATGTTTTTGACGAAGCAGATTTTGGAAAGAAAACTTACCGTGCAATTATTGATATTGGTTTACTGGAATGTAATCCACAATACCTGATACCGGAGGATGAAAATATTGAAGTAATTGAAGCCAGTTCCGATATGTTGGTGATAGATCTTCGGAGAAATGAAAAAGGCTATAAAGTGGGAGACCTCATCAGCTTCCAGTTGAAGTATATGGGAGCACTAGGACTTATGAATTCAGTATACGTTAACAAGATAGTAGAATAGCAAAAGAAGCGGTTACAAAAAAAGAGGCTTACGGGCCTCTTTTTTTATTAATGCGCCGGATATACCGGCTATCAAATTGTATGAAAAAAGCACCAAGTTGGCTCTTATACTCGCATAGCTTGTACACTTACTAACCCGATGCTTTTATCTTCCGGGATTATTTAACCTTTCGGTTTCTATCCCTTATTGTTTTATAAAAGTAAAAACTGTAATTAACGATTGCAAATTTTTATTAGCGATGTTTTGCACATGTTCTGCCCTTTTTTATGCACATTATTTTTCATGCACAGTACATTCTAAGCACTCTTTAATCAGTGTGAGTTGTAACAGTTTGTAATTCATTAACTTTCATGCTAAAATAATTTATATGAAAATAATTGGCAATATTTTCTTTGGCTTTTTGTTGTTAACTGCAGGCACTATTAAGGCGCAAGAAAAGAAAGATTCCAGCAAGTGGGATGTAAACAACCCGATGGGCGATTACAAGACAGTAAATTTTAATACCAGTGAAGGTACCTGGATGAACCTGGATGTTTCACCCGATGGGAAAAATATTGTTTTCGATTTGTTGGGAGACATTTTTATGATGCCGGTTACCGGCGGCGCCGCCCGGGTACTTCGTAGTGGTCATGCCTTTGAAGTGCAGCCACGGTTTAGTCCCGATGGAAAACGCATTCTTTTTACTTCCGATGCCGGTGGCGGAGATAATATCTGGATCATGAACAGCGATGGCAGTAGTGCCAGGCAGGTAACCAAAGAAAGTTTTCGGTTGCTGAATAATGCAGCATGGAGCCCCGATGGGGAATATATTGTTGCAAGAAAACATTTTACCAGCGGCCGTTCGCTTGGGGCAGGAGAACTTTGGATGTATCATACTAGTGGGGGAAATGGTTTGCAGCTAACTGCAAGAAAAAACGATCAGCAGGATGTAAACGAACCGGTGTTCTCGCCAGACGGCAGGTATATTTATTACAGTGAGGATATGTACCCCGGCGGCATGTTTCAATACAACAAAGATCCCAATAGCCAGATTTTTGTCATCAACCGATACGACAGGGAAAAAGGAATTGTTGAAAACGTTACAGGCGGCCCGGGCGGTGCAGTAAGGCCGCAGGTTTCTCATGATGGTAAACTGCTGGCATTTGTAAAAAGAGTGCGAACAAAAACGGTGCTTTACCTGCATGATATGCAAACTGGCGAGGAATGGCCTGTGTACGATGGGTTGAGTAAAGACCAGCAGGAAGCATGGACTATTTTCGGTAGTTATACGGGCTATAGTTTTCTCCCCGGTGATCAACAAATAATTATCTGGGCCAATGGCAAGATTCAGAAAGTTGACCTTGCTGCAGCCAATAAGATTTCTGAAATTCCTTTTACCTGCAACGTTAGCCAACGCATTTATGAAGTACCCAGGTTTCAGCAGGAAATAAATCCTGATGAATTTACTGTTCGGGTAATTAAGGATGCTGTTACGACTCCAGACGGAAAAATACTGCTCTTTAATGCTGCCGGTTATTTATGGAAGAAAGTACTTCCAGCAGGCAAACCAGAAAGGCTGGTGGTTACAAAAGACGCTGCCTATGCTGGTGTGGGTTTTGAATCGGAGCCGGCGTTTACGCCTGATAGTAAGTCTGTCGTATATGTAACCTGGAGTGATGCAGATGCCGGCGCCATATACCAGGTAAATGTATCCGGGGCTTCAAAGCCTGTGAAGCTAACAAAGAGCAAAGGCATTTACAGGCAACCTTCTCTTTCTCCCAAAGGCGGTATGATTGTATTCAGAAAGGATGAGGGCAGCGATGGAATGGGCCCCGGCTTTACAACCCAGCCAGGAATTTATACAATGGATCTTTCTTCTGGCAAAGAAACATTCGTTACCGAAAAAGGAAATGCTCCCCGTTTCAACGCAGCAGGCGATAGAATTTATTACCAGTTGGGCGGCGGAATGAACAGGCGATATGCCAGCAACAAACCCGATGGCCGTGATGAACGCATACACATTAAAAGTACTTATGGCAGCCAGTTCGTTGTGTCGCCAGATGAGAACTGGATAGCATTTATCGATTTGCATGAAGTGTATATTGCCGCATTCCCAAAGACCGGTAAGCCAATTGACCTTGGAGCCACCACGAAAGATTTTCCGGTAAAAATCGTATCAAAAGATGCCGGTCTGCACCTGCATTGGTCGGGCGATAGCAAACAATTGCATTATACATTAGGTGATCAATACTTCAGCATACCACTAGAGGAACGATTTAGTCTTGTAGCCGGGAATGCAGACTCACTGTTCAAGGTATCCGAAAAAGGAATTGATGTAGGCTTGCAGCTAAAAGCTGATAAGCCCGCAGGAATAATTGCCTTTACCAACGCAAGAATTATCACCATGAACAATGGAGAAATTATTGAAGATGGCACCTTACTGGTTGAGTCGAATGTTATTAAAGCAGTTGGTAAAACAGGCACCGTAACAATTCCTTCATCTGCCAAACAAATAGATTGTAAAGGACAGACCATTGTGCCTGGTTTTATTGATGCACATGCTCATGGCCGCCATTTTGGAAGTGGCCTGTTACCGCAGAAGCATTGGCCTTATTATGCCAATCTTGCTTATGGTGTTACCAGCATGCACGATCCAAGCGCCAATAGTGAATTTGTTTTTGGGCTAAGTGAGTTGGTAAAGACCGGCGAAGTTATAGGACCAAGGGTATTTAGTACCGGCACCATTTTATACGGAGCTGATGGAGATTTCAAAGCCGTAATCAATTCCATTGAAGATGCAAGAAGTGCACTTCGCAGAGCAAAATCTTTCGGCGCTTTCTCTGTAAAAAGTTACAACCAGCCAAGGCGGGAACAAAGGCAAATGGTAATGCAGGCAGCCCGTGAATTGAAAATGGAAGTAGTGCCTGAAGGTGGTTCTTTTTTCTTTCACAACATCAGTATGATATTAGATGGTCATACTACCATAGAACACAACCTGCCTGTTGCACCATTGTTTAATGATGTGCTGCAGCTTTGGAAGAACAGCAATACGGCTTACACGCCTACGCTGATTGTAAATTACGGTGGACTAAATGGTGAATATTATTTTTACCAGCACAGCAATGTTTGGGAAAAAGAAAGGCTGATGCGCTTTACGCCACGATCAATAATTGACACCCGCAGCAGGCACCGAACCATGGCACCGGAAGAGGAGTATGTAAATGGTCATATACTAGTTTCTAAAACCTTGAAAAAACTGGCTGATGAAGGTGTAACAGTTAACATGGGCGCACATGGTCAGTTGCAAGGGCTGGGAGCACACTGGGAAACATGGATGATGCAACAGGGAGGAATGACCAATATGCAGGCCCTGCAAACCGCTACCATCAACCCTGCAAAAAGTTTAGGATTAAACAAGTGGATAGGTTCGCTAGAAGTTGGTAAGCTGGCAGACCTGCTGGTGGTGGATAAAAATCCGCTGGAAGATATTCGAAACACCGAAACCATTAAATACACGATGATAAACGGCCGGTTATATGATGCAGAACAAATGAATGAAACCGGTAACTACAATAAACCTCGTAAAAAATTCTACTGGGAAACTGGCAAAAATGTAGATAGTTTTCCCTGGCACGATCATGCAGAAACAGAAACCTGTTCCTGCGGCATGCATTAGGACTATTTTGTTAAACAAACTTATTTGAACATAATAGGAAGGTATACCAATATCTTCCTTTTTTTATGGAGAAAGCGGCGGGGTTATTGATATTTCAACAGCAACTTTATCTTATCATATAGGAAAAAATGGCAATGATAAAATAGCAGTCAGGCTATATGAAAACTGCTGCATAGTCAGCCCGGTATATGTTTATATGACATAATTTCTTAATTATTTATTTGGATACGCTTTTGCACCTATAGTACAAAATCAAAAACATCAAATTAAGCATATGAATCTAAATAATTTCACTATCAAAGCATCCGAAGTAGTGCAGCAGGCACAGCAGTTGGCTTTTAATAGTAAGAATCCAAATATAGAATCGGAACATATTCTCAAGGCCTTACTCGATATGGAGGATTCCCCCATCGATTACCTGTTGAAGAAAAATAATGTTACCGTTAACCTCGTATCAAGTGGATTACAGGAATTACTGAGTAAGCTACCAACCACATCAGGCGAGCCTGCACAAAATATGGGCAGAGAAGCCAACAGTACACTGTTGCGTGCAGGCTCCGTTTTAAAGTCTTTCGGTGATGAATTTGTTACACCAGAACACATTATGCTGGCATTAGTGCAGGGTAATGATGCTACAGGCAAGCTGTTGAAAAATGCAGGGCTTACTGAGAAAGGACTTATCACGGCCATCAAAGATTTACGCAAAGGCGAAACAGTATCTTCTCAAACACAGGAAACACAATTTAACGCCCTTAATAAATATGCAAAGAATTTGAACGAAATGGCCCGCCAGGGAAAGTTAGATCCCGTTATTGGTCGTGATGAAGAAATCAGGAGAACGTTGCATATCCTAAGCAGGCGTACAAAAAATAATCCTATACTCGTTGGCGAACCCGGTGTTGGTAAAACAGCTATTGCAGAAGGGCTGGCCATACGCATCATTAATGGTGATGTGCCGGAAAATCTAAAATCAAAAGTTATTTACGCATTGGATATGGGGCAACTCATAGCCGGGGCAAAGTATAAAGGCGAATTTGAAGAGCGCCTTAAATCAGTAGTAAAAGAAGTAACGGCTGCTGAAGGTGATATCATCTTGTTTATTGATGAAATTCACACATTGGTAGGTGCTGGTGGTGGCGATGGTGCCATGGATGCTGCCAACATCCTGAAGCCTGCTTTGGCCCGGGGTGAACTGCGTGCAGTGGGAGCAACCACGCTTTCTGAGTACCAGAAGTTTTTTGAAAAAGATAAGGCATTGGAAAGAAGGTTCCAGAAAGTAACTATTGATGAACCTAACATAGAAGATGCAATTTCTATTTTACGTGGATTGAAAGATCGGTACGAAACCTATCATCATGTTCGCATAAAAGATGAAGCAATCATTGCAGCAGTAGAATTATCACATCGCTATATTACCGATCGGTTTCTGCCAGATAAAGCTATTGACCTGATAGATGAAAGTGCTGCCAAACTTCGCCTGGAAATGAACAGCATGCCAGAGGAACTGGATAAACTGGAAAGGCAAATTACCCAACTGGAAATTGAAAGGGAAGCTATTAAGAGAGAAGATGATCAAGTGAAGCTGAAAGCATTGAATACTGACATAGCCAACCTCTCCGTAGAAAGAGATACTTATAAAAGTAAGTGGAAAGAGGAAAAAGAACTGGTAGATAAAATTCAAAATGCCAAAGCTGCCATTGAAGAATTGAAACAGGAAGCTGAACAAGCAGAAAGAAATGGCGAGTACGGCAGGGTAGCAGAAATTCGCTACGGAAAAGTAAAAGAGCAGGAAACAATTATAGAAAACCTGACTACGCAACTGGATACGCTGAGTGAAAAGCGGTTGCTGAAAGAAGAAGTAGACGCAGAAGATATTGCAGAGAGTGTTGCAAAGGCCACCGGTATACCTGTTGCTAAAATGTTGCAGAGCGAAAAAGAAAAACTGCTGAACCTGGAAGACGAATTGCATAAAAGGGTAGTAGGGCAGGATGAGGCCATCGAGGCTGTATCGGATGCAATCAGGAGAAGCCGTGCGGGGTTGCAGGATCAGAAAAAACCGATTGGTTCATTCATCTTTCTTGGTACTACCGGTGTAGGTAAAACGGAGTTGGCAAAAGCGCTCGCTAATTATTTGTTTGATGATGATGCTATGATGACCCGGATAGACATGAGCGAATACCAGGAAAAGCATTCGGTGAGCAGACTGGTAGGTGCACCTCCCGGTTATGTTGGGTATGATGAGGGCGGACAGTTAACTGAGGCAGTAAGGCGTAAACCATATTCGGTGGTGTTGCTGGATGAAATTGAAAAAGCACATCCCGACGTTTACAATGTGTTGCTGCAGGTACTGGATGATGGCCGTTTAACTGATAACAAAGGCCGGGTAGTTAATTTTAAAAATACCATCATCATCATGACCAGTAATATGGGTAGCCAGGTGATACAGGAAAATTTTGAGCATGTGACTGAGGAAAATAAAGAAGAAACGGTTGAAAGAACAAAACAGGAGGTAATGCTGTTATTAAAGCAAACGATTCGACCTGAGTTTCTGAACCGCATAGACGAAGTGATTATGTTTCAGCCGCTGATGAAAAGCGAAATCAAAGGTATCATCGAAATACAATTAAAAGATTTGGAAAAGCTGGTAGCCCGCAACGGTATACAGTTGGAGTTTAGCGATTACACCCTGGAGTTTTTGGTTGAAAATGGTTACGATCCGCAGTTTGGCGCAAGACCTTTGAAGCGACTCATCCAGAAATCTATTGTAAACCAGCTTAGTAAGAAAATACTTGCTGGTGATATAGACAAAACCAAGCCGGTACTGGTGGATGTGTTTGATGGCACGGTGGTTTTCAGGAATGAAACACCAGTTTCTGAGAAAGCGGAAAAAGAGTAGAACAAAATGTTAACATATTTTAAACAGTTGAAAATCAGTAATTTAATTGTCGTAATTAGGAAACTTTACAATCGGGAAGCCGTTCAATTTAAAAAAAACTTACCTTCGACCGATTCTAAATAGTAGAATTTAATAATATTTATAATAGAGGACTGGTCAATAAATTAATAGAGCAGTACAATACACTAACAAAAAGGAGATAAAATATGGCATTTAAAAAGGATGTTGTTGAGATAATTGAACCAAGAGACGTATTTGTAGGAAATGTAAAGGCAGAAGTAACCCTGGAAGAGTTTGGAGAGTACGAAAGCGAAGTTTGTGCAAAAGCAAATGAAGTAGTGAAGAAGCTGTTGAACGACTACGACGGTAGGATTCGTTTTAATTTCAGGCATTTTCCCATGACCAAAATACACCAACGTAGTTTAAAAGCAGGTGAAGCTGCCGTAGCTACCGCCCAGCAAGGTAAGTTCTGGGAAATGCATAACATTTTGTTTGCTAACAGGAAGAACCTGGGTACCACCAGCCTAAAATTACACAGTAAAGAAGCAGGTGTGGTAAACAAGCGTTTCCTTGACGAACTGGTAAATGCCACTTATGGCTGGCAAGTGCAGGGCGATCTTAAGGAAGGCATTGACCGTGGTGTGAAAGATGTACCTACATTTTTTGTGAACGGCGAAAGGGTTAACAAACCAACTTACGAAGAACTAAGCAAAGCCATTGAGGCAGCGCTTAAAAAAGTGAAGAAAAAATCGCCTGCTAAGCAGGTTGCATAGACTAAATTAAGCCCCGGTTCAACCGGGGTTTTTTAATGCGCTGAAGTCTCAGTTATTATCTGCACTATTCTTCTGGCCAGACAGGTAAGTCGTTGCCGCCGCTTGGTCTTTGACCAGCGGCATGCGAAGTAATGCAAACATTGAACCTCGAAAAGATTTTTTAAAGAGATGCTGCGTGAAGAGAATATTTAGGCTAAATTTCCTCTCTTTTTTTACCATCTAAGGATCTAAGTTCATTTAAGGAAAAATGCACGCTTAAGGATATTACATCACTAAAATAGCTGCATCTATTTCTTGTGCTCGTGTTGTAGGCTCCCTTATTTTTGCTACAAAGCTATTCAGGGCTGAT